>NZ_LHCD01000001.1:0-372409 GCF_001262595.1 Methylobacterium sp. ARG-1 | reverse complement strand
CTGGCGGTGGGCGCCGGCGAGAAGCGCGTGGTCGTGAAGGACGGCGCGCCGGCGGTGGTCCAGGTGATGACCTGCACCCTGTCTTGCGACCACCGCGTCCTCGACGGCGCGCTCGGCGCGGAGCTGATCGCGGCCTTCAAGGGGCTGATCGAGAACCCGATGGGCATGTTGGTCTGAGCCGGAGCACGCAATGTCCGACACCTACGACATCCTCATCATCGGCGCCGGGCCCGGCGGCTACGTCACGGCGATCCGGGCGGCGCAGCTCGGCTACAAGACCGCGGTTGTCGACCGGGAACACCTGGGCGGCATCTGCCTGAACTGGGGCTGCATCCCCACCAAGGCGCTGCTGCGCTCAGCCGAGATCTACCATTACATGCAGCACGCCTCCGATTACGGCCTGTCGGCCAAGGAGGTGTCGTTCGACACCGCGGCCATCGTCAAACGCTCCCGCGGCGTCTCGGGCCGGCTCAACGGCGGCGTCGGCATGCTGCTCAAGAAGAACAAGGTCGATGTGATCTGGGGCGAGGCCGCGGTCGACAGCGTGGCTAAGGGCAACCAGCCCGGCCAGGTCACCGTGAAGGAGTCCAAGCGCGCCGAACCGCCTAAGGGCGCCAAGGGCGCCGGGACCTACCAGGCCAAGCACATCATCGTGGCCACCGGCGCCCGGCCCCGGGCGATCCCCGGGATCGAGCCCGACAAGAAGCAGATCTGGACCTACTACGAGGCCATGGTCCCCGAGACGATGCCCAAGAGCCTGCTCGTCATGGGCTCGGGCGCGATCGGCATCGAGTTTGCCTCGTTCTACCGGACGATGGGCGCCGAGGTGACCGTGGTGGAGCTGCTGCCGCAGATCCTGCCGGTGGAGGATGCGGAGATCGCCGGCATCGCCCGCAAGCGCTTCGAGAAGCAGGGCATCAAGATCCTCACCGGCGCCAAGGTCACGAAGGTCGAGAAGGGGGCCGATTCCGTCACGGCGACCATCGAAGGCGGCGACGGCAAGACTCAGCAGATCACCGCCGAGAAGCTGATCTCGGCGGTCGGCGTGGTCGGCAACATCGAGAATATCGGCCTCGAAAAGCTCGGGGTGACGATCGACCGGGGCATCGTCGTCACCGACGGGCTCGGCCGGACCAACGTGCCCGGCCTCTACGCCATCGGCGACGTCGCCGGCCCGCCGATGCTCGCCCACAAGGCCGAGCACGAGGGCGTCATCTGCGTCGAGACCATCAAGGGCCTGCACACCCACCCGATGGACAAGGCCAAGATCCCGGGCTGCACCTATTGCCAGCCTCAGATCGCCAGCGTCGGGCTCACCGAGGCCAAGGCCAAGGAGCTGGGCTTCACCGTGAAGGTCGGCCGGTTCCCCTTCGCGGGCAACGGCAAGGCGATCGCGCTGGGCGAGCCGGACGGCCTGGTCAAGACCGTGTTCGACGCCAAGACCGGCCAGCTGCTCGGCGCCCACATGGTCGGCGCCGAGGTGACCGAGCTGATCCAGGGCTACGTGGTGGCGATGAACCTGGAGAGCACCGAGGAGGAGCTGATGCACACGGTGTTCCCGCACCCGACGCTCAGCGAGATGATGCACGAGAGCGTGCTCGACGCCTACGGCAAGGTGATCCACACCTGAGGAGACGTACGGCGCGGGGCGGCTCTGGCGGCTCGCTCCGCGGGCGGCCGGGGGGCGCTTCAGGACGGGACTCGGGTCCGCTCTCCGGGTGGGCGGGCGGATTCAGACATCGTCGACTTGGTGACGCGGGTCCCCATCTCCCGCACGGGAGAGGGGAGCACGTGGCGGGCTTCACAGGCCGACGTGCGAAGGTGGTAGCGCGCGCAAGGGAAGAAGCGCTTTCGGCTTGTCCGGGACCGGCTCTCAGGACGCTGCATCGTCCGTCGCGGGTCGAGGATCTGAAAAACGTGCGGCTTCCGCCTTGCGAAAGTCCGTCATAAAAAAAGGGCCGCGACACCCCTACGTCGGCGACTCGGAATTCCCGTTCGACCGTGCGGTCAGGGCCAGGCTGATGCCCTGGAACAGGGCGATCACGAACACGGTCGCGAGGCTGCCGCCGATGGGGATCAGCACGAGGGCCCAGGGGTCGAAGCCCCGGACCACGAGCAACGTCATACCGCTTCCGATCACGGACGCGATGATCATGCGAAAGATGCAGCATTCCGACGGTTGCATGAAACCTCCCGGTCGGCACCCCCCCTGACTTATAATCGAAATCTTAGAAGTTTTTTGCAACCGTTAATAGTACGCACCGCGGACATTCGCGGGAGACGGGTAACGCGGCCGCTCGCGGTGACGCCGTCCTCGGGGGCGCGTTTTCCGTCCTCGCTTCGCATGCGATGCCCGCGGCCCCCGCGGCGGAGGCTGCGATCGCGGCCTCGCCCGCAGAAACTGGTTCTGCTCACACGGCAGGGGGCCCTGGAAGCGGCAGACCAGCGATGCGACCCGGAGACGGGACGTGCTTGCGCACCGCACGACTCAGCCGTTTCCGCGCTCCACCGGCTCGGCTTGGTCCTGCGAGGGGACGTAGGCGCACCACTCGCAGATACCGCGCTCGGCGCCGCGGCTGGCATTGCGCTGCGAGCAGAGCGGGCAGACGAGCAGGATCAGTCGGCCGCCGGAGCGCAGGGCGAGCCCACGGCCCCGGAACGTGACCTCGGTGGCCTCATCGCCGGCGCGTCGGTCGCGCGTCCTGTCGCTCATCGGACCTCCGCAAAACCGCACTTCAGGCTGGCCGGAGAAGCGATTCGGATCCTCGATTCCATTATCATGGCAACGCTACTCCCGAACCAGTCCAGAGATACAAGTGGCGGGCCAGCGAATGGCTCCGCTTGGCCTTTGAATCCGCCGGGTGCGCCGGGCGCAAATCCTGCCTATGACTCGCGTCGGCTCGGAGCGCGACGCCGACAGGAATCCCGGTTTCAGCAGGAGTGCGTGTCCGGTCAGGACCGCGCAGCCGGGCCCGATCGCGGCGCGGACGAGCCCAGGAGCGATGCAGGATACGATGCCCGAGCAAGCAGAGACGACCATGGCGGCCCGGAGCGGCGCGCCGACCTTCGCGGATGTCGCCCGGGCGGCGGAACGCATCGCCGGAATCGCCCATCGCACCCCCGTTCTGACGTCGCGCACCGCGGATGCGCGGACCGGCGCGAAACTGTTCTTCAAGGCCGAGAACCTGCAGCGGGGCGGGGCCTTCAAGTTCCGCGGGGCCTACAACGCGATCAGCGCCCTGCCGGAGGCGGTCCGCGCCCGCGGGGTGCTGTCGTTCTCCTCGGGCAACCACGCCCAGGCGATTGCCCTGGCGAGCCAGCTGCTCGGCATTCCAGCCACCATCGTCATGCCGGGCGACGCACCGGCGGCGAAGATCGCCGCGACAAGGGGCTACGGCGCCGAAGTCGTGCTGTACGACCGCTATACCCAGGATCGCGAGGCGCTGGGCCGCGAGCTCGCCGAGCCCAAGGGCATGACGCTGATTCCGCCGTTCAACCACCGCGACGTGATCGCGGGGCAGGGGACGTTGGCGCAGGAGCTGATCGAGGAGGCCGGGCCGCTCGACGTGCTGGTGGCCTGCCTCGGCGGCGGCGGCCAGCTCGCGGGCTGCGCGCTCGCCGCCGCCGCCCTGTCGCCCGGCTGCCGGGTGATCGGCGTCGAGCCGGAGGCCGGCAATGACGGCCAGCAATCGTTCCGTACGGGCCGGATCGTGACCATCCCGGTTCCCCGGACCATCGCGGACGGGGCGCAATCGACGGCGCTCGGCGACCTGACCTTCGCGATCATCCAGCGCGAGGTCGCCGACATCCTCACCGTCTCGGACCCGCAGCTCGTTGAGACCATGCGGTTCTTCGCCGAGCGGATGAAGCTTCTGGTCGAGCCGACCGGCTGCCTGGCGGCGGCGGCCGTGCTGCACGGGCTGGTCGACGTGAAGGACAAGCGCGTCGGCGTGGTGATCAGCGGCGGCAACGTCGACCTCGCCACCTTCGCGCGGCTCGTGGGCGAAACCGCCTGACGCGCCGAATGCCGCGGCCCTGTGGCTCAGCCCCGGTGGACCGGGCGAGGGCGGATGCTTATCTTGTCTCCGTCAGAATGCGCGCTCCCGGGCCTTGAACCCGGATGGGCGGGAGGGTGACGATGTTTTCAGGGTTCAAGGTTCTGTCGCTGACCGATCGGGCGGCCGAGCGGATCAAGGCGATCATGGCGGATGCCGACCGTCCGATCGCCGGCCTGCGGGTCGGCGTCCGGAACGGCGGCTGCGCCGGCATGTCCTACACGATGGAATACGCCGAGGCGCCCAAGCCTGGCGAGGACGTGGTCGAGGATCGCGGCGTCCGGGTGTTCGTCGATCCCAAGGCGGTGCTGTTCCTGCTCGGCACCGAGATGGACTTCACCACCACCAAGCTCGCCTCGCAGTTCGTGTTCAACAACCCGAACCAGACCTCCGCCTGCGGCTGCGGCGAATCGGTGGCGATCACGCCGGTGTCCGAGGACCGGATCCCGGCCCGGGCCTGAAGCCGGCTCTCAGGCGACCTGGGAGAGCGAGTCGGCCGCGTCGTCCACGACGCGGTTGCGGCCGGCGCGCTTGGCCGCGAACATGCACAGATCGGCCCGCTCGAGCAGCGAGGCCGGCGTGTCCTCGGCATGCAGCACCGCGATGCCGAGCGAGATCGTGACCTTGCCGAGCGATTCGCCGGTGGAGCGCTTCACCAGCTCCCGGCCCATGACGCTGGCCCGGACCTGCTCGGCCACCTGCCGAGCCACGGCCCGGTCGGCACCCGGCAGCACGATGCCGAATTCCTCGCCGCCGAACCGGGCGAGCAGCGCCTGCTTGCCGGCATTCTCGCGCATGACGATCGCCACGAGGCGCAGCACCTGATCGCCCGTGAGATGGCCGTAGAGGTCATTGAACCGCTTGAAGAAGTCGATGTCGAGGACGATCAGGCTCATCGGGGTGGCCCCCAGCCGCGCGGCCTCGAGGGACGCCTTGAGCGTTTCCTCGAAATGCTTGCGGTTCGACAGTCCGGTCAGCGCGTCGGTGAGGCTCTCCAGCCGGCTGGCTTCGAGCTTCTCGCGCAGGGTCTCGATCTCGTTGCGGGTCTCGCGCATTCGCGCTTCGAGCACCCGGTTGTTCACCGCGACCTCGCGGGTGGTGGAGACCAGGGTCGAGACGATCTCGCCCAGCCGGGCCCGGGTCGGCATGCCCTGGGCCAGGTCCTGGGCGAGCCCGCGCAGGGCCTCGCCGTATTGGGCGGTCGAGCCGAGCGACAGGTCGAGGATCTCGGTCACCGCCGCGATCTCGTCGAGCATGCCGCGGCTGACATCGCCGGTGGTGCTCGTGAGCTGCCGGCCGTCGAGATAGGTCTCGTGCAGGTCGTCGATATCGGACTCGGTCAGGCTGCCGTTCTGCGTGGTCAGGCGCTTGATCGAATCGCCGAGCAGCGGCAGCTCGCCCGAGACGTAGGCGTACCAGACCGCGTAGGCCCGCGGCGTGGCCGAGGGACCGTAATCGCGGATCAGATCGTGCGCGCGCTTCGCCAGCGCGAAGCTGCGGTCACGATCCGAATGGGTCTTCTGGCTCATCCGCATCCCGCCGTACGAGGCCATCAATGAAGTACGACATGACGGCCCGAATCACAATCTAGGGCGGGTTGGTAGCAGGAACGTTAAGCTAGGACGTCCGGACGTTACTTATCTTTCTTTGCCAAGACTGGTCGAAGCAAGAAGGCTGGAACATGTGACCCGAGACCGATCGGCGTATCGCCGTCGGGATCGTTGCGGCGCCCACGCTCCTCGCGCGACCTTTCCTCGCGTACCAGCTCGGGACGCGGGGCCGGACGCCCCTCGCTGCGCCGGCCGGCCGAATCTCCGCGCGACCGCTGACGGCCGCCGGCCTCGCTGCGCCCGTTGGACTTGGCCTCGGCCCGCGCGGGTTCGGCCCGAACCTCGGGCTTGTCCTCAACCGCCTTGGCCTCGGAGGACCGGCCCTCGGAGCCGCGCTTCTCGGACGATCGGCCCTCGGACTTGCCCGAACGCCGCCCGCCGCGCCCCTCGCCCGACCGGCCGCGATGGCGCGTGCCGGTATCGGCCGACGGGTCGGCCACGGTGGACAGGTCGCCGTCGAACCACGGGATCGGCTGCCCGATCAGGGCCTCGATGGCGCCGAGGGAGCGGTCGTCCCCGGGAGCGACCAGGGTGTAGGCGGTGCCGCTGCGACCCGCGCGGCCGGTGCGGCCGATCCGGTGGACGTAATCCTCCGGGTGGTGCGGGATGTCGAAGTTGAAGACGTGGCTGACCGCCGGGATGTCGAGGCCGCGGGCCGCCACGTCGCTGGCGACCAGGAGCGCGGTCTCGCCGTTGCGGAAGGCGTCGAGCGCGGTGGTGCGGGCACGCTGGTCCATGTCGCCGTGCAAAGCCGCGGCGTCGAAGCCGTGGCTCACCAGCGACTTCTGCAGCAGCGCGACGTCGCGCTTGCGGTTGCAGAAAATGATGCCGTTGTTGAGCTCGGCCTCGCCCCGGATCAGGCTGCGCAGGCGCTCGCGCTTGGCATGGCCGTCGGAGCCCACCGCCACCAGCCGCTGCGCGATGGTCGAGGCCGTGGAAGCCGGCCGCGCCACCTCGATCCGCTGCGGGTTGTGCAGGAACATGTCGGCCAGCCGCTCGATCTCCGGCGGCATGGTGGCCGAGAAGAACAGGGTCTGCCGGGTGAACGGCACCATCTTCACGATGCGCTCGATATCGGGGATGAACCCCATGTCGAGCATCCGGTCGGCCTCGTCGATCACCAACAGCTCGACCCCGGTGAGCAGCAGCTTGCCGCGCTCGAAATGGTCGAGGAGCCGGCCCGGCGTGGCGATCAGCACGTCGGTGCCGCGGGTGAGCTTGGCATCCTGGTCGGCGAAGGACACGCCGCCGATGATCAGGGCGACGTTGAGCTTGTGGTTGGTGCCGTAGCGGTCGAAATTCTCGACCACCTGGGCCGCCAGCTCGCGAGTCGGCTCCAGGATCAGCGTGCGGGGCATCCGGGCCCGAGCGCGGCCGTTCTCCAGCAGCGTCAGCATCGGCAGCGTGAACGCCGCGGTCTTGCCGGTGCCGGTCTGGGCGATGCCGAGGACGTCCCGGCGCGCCAGCACATGGGGGATGGCCTGAGCCTGGATCGGCGTCGGCTCGGTGTAACCCGCCGCTTCGACGGCGTTGAGGACTTTCTCGCTCAGTCCCAGGTCGGAAAAAGGCATCTGCGTTCAGGAACCGTTGCGCGCCCGGCCGGCGCGGTGGACACCGTCGCGGCAACGGCTCGGAAAGGCTCTGATAGGGCGCACGAACGCTCCCGTGGCCGCGGGGCGCATGGGCCAGTCAGTTAGGGCCTTGGCGCTGCTTGTCAATCTCGCAATGCGCGCATCCGGGTCCCAATCACAGCCGATCAGGGGTGCGGGCGGTCCAGGGCGGGCAGCAGGCAGGGGTCGAGGTGGGTCGCGCGCGCGGCACGGGCGGCGGTGATCGAGCCGGTCGTCTCCGGATCGATCGGGAGCGCCTTGCCGCCGAGGGCGAGCTGAGTAGGCGCCGGGATGGTCTGACCGAGCCGGGCGAGTTGATGGGTCGCCAAAAGGGCGAGCAGCCCGACCAGGCCCGAGATGCGCAGCGCCCAGGCCAGGGACCCCGCGGGCCGGGCCGAGCCGTCCGCCCTGGGCTCCGGCCTCGCACCCGGTGCCGCGTCGAAGGCAGCCGGCCGGCGGGTCCCGAACGGTTTCGTCGGCCGTTCGACGGGCGGCAGCATGGGCATTCCTCTCCGCCGCCCGAGGAGCCGGCGACGGCTGGAGAGGATCCTAAAGCCGGCAGGGTTAACCGCCTGTTGACACAAGACCGCGCTTTGGAGCGCCAAGCGGATCGCAGTAAAACAGCATCGCCGAATGCGGTTTGCGCCACCCGGATCAATGACGGCCCGCAGAGCGGCTAGATACCATCGCCGCCCGATCAGACCGACCGACTAATGTTCAGGGTTTATGGGAGCGTCGATGCAGCTTCTGATACACAGTTTCGCGCCAGGACGGGGAATCTGTGCGCGCAACCTTCACCTTTCATTGACGAGACCACGTTAGTCTGGCCGAGCTTGTTGCAGGAAAGCGACAGACCCGCTGACCGAGAGCGCCTAGAAGGCAGCCGGCTCAAGCCAACCCCAGGACCAATGGCACCATGAAAAAAGTTCTTCTTGCATCGACCGTTCTCGCCGGCATGACCGTCGCCGCTTCCGCGGCCGACCTGCCGCGTCGCGCTGCGCCGCCGCCGGTGTTCACGCCGGTGCCGGTGTTCACCTGGACCGGCTTCTACGTGGGCGTGAACGCCGGCTACGGCTTCGACGCCAGCAGCCGCAACACCACCAACTACGCCCTGCCGTCCGGCTCGTTGATCAACTCGGCCGACACGAACGCTGTCGTCAGCGTCAACAACCGCAGCAACAACGACGGTTTCACCGGCGGCGCGCAGATCGGCTACAACTACCAGTTCACGCCGGGCTCGGGCGTCGTGGTCGGTATCGAGGCTGACGCCCAGTATGTCGACTTCGCCCGCCGCGCCAACGGCACCCTGAACTACGGCGTCACCGGCGTTCCGGGCACCGCGTTCTCCGGCTCGCGCGCCTTCGTCGCCACCAGCGGCAACGGCCTCGATTACTTCGGGACCGTGCGCGGCCGCCTCGGCTACGCCTTCGACCGCACCCTCGTGTACGCCACCGGCGGTTACGCCTACGGCTCGGGCCAGGACGACCAGAACTTCGCTGGCAACCGCTTCCGCGACAGCTTCCGCACCGGCTACGCCGTCGGCGGCGGCATCGAGTACGCCCTGCCCACCGACTCGTTCCTGAACTTCTTCAAGTCCTCGGCCGTGACCCTGAAGGTCGAAGGCCTGTACGTGAACCTCGACCGGCAGAAGAACACCGCCGGTGGCGTGTTCTACAGCAACCTGCTGGCCCCGAACGGCGTGGCCTACCTCAACGGCGCCGCGGCCAACACCGAGTTCGCCGTCGTCCGCGCCGGCCTGAACTACAAGTTCGGCTCGTACTAAGATCGACGATCGGCGCCGGCCCAGCCAGCGCCGTCTCAACGGGGGCCCGGCCGCAAGGTCGGGCCCTTCGTCGTTTGCGGATGCGCGCTGCGACAGGGACCACGGGAACAGCCGCCGCCGCGACCGCTTTTCACCGACGGCGCGCGGATGGCTCGGCTGCGCCGGAGCGATCCCCGATGCGCAACTCCCTTCTCCTGCTACCGCTGGCTCTCCTCAGCCTGGCCGGGCTCCCGGCCCGGGCCCAGGATGCTAGCGTGATCGGCAACAAGACGGTGCTGCCGGGCACCGGGCCGGGAACATCGACCGGCGGCACTGGCGGCGGCCCGTTGACGATTGCAGCCAGCGCGGAGGCGGCGACCAAGCGCCAGGGCGTCAAGCCGGCCTCCGTCCTGGCCTCTCACCTGATCGGCGTCACGGTGCGCAACGCGGCCGGTGACAAGGTCGGCACGATCGACGACCTGCTGATCGCCGATGGCGGGGCCCTCAAGGCGGTGGTGCTGGATGTCGGGGGCCCCCTGGGTCTCGGCAGCAAGCGCATCGCCGTGGAGCCCGGCGCCATAGTGCTGCGCCCGGGCGGAGAGCGATTCTCGGCCGTGCTCCACATGAGCACCGACATGGTCGCGGCCGCCCAACCCTTCGACCCGGCCAAGGCGATGGCGGCGGAGTAGCCTCACCCGCACCGCACCGGATAGGCCCGCGCTCCAGGGGCGCCGCCCCGAGAGCCCTTTGCAATTCCCCAACACCGTCAATGCAGGTGCAGCAAGGCAACCCAGTGCGGCGCGCGATCTTGAGATGTCGCGTTCCCTGGGTTGCCTCGCTCCGCTCGCAATGACGGCGCGCCGTTTTACGGCCGCTCTGTCGCCTCAGATATCCAGATCGACCCCGTCGGCGAAGGCCGCGCGCTCGCTGATGAAGGCGAAGCGGGCCTCGGGCTTGTTGCCCATCAGGCGCTCCACCGTGTCGCCGGTGGATTCCCTTGCCTCGTCGAGCACCGCGACCCGCAGGAGCGTGCGCTTCTTCGGGTCCATGGTGGTCTCCTTGAGCTGGGCCGGCATCATCTCGCCCAGGCCCTTGAAGCGCCCGATCTCGACCTTGCCGCCCTTGAACACCGTCTTGGTGATCCGCTCCCGGTCGGCATCGTCCCGGGCATACGCGACCTTGGAGCCCTGCTGCAGCCGGTAGAGCGGCGGGATCGCCAGGTAGAGGTGGCCACGGTCGATCAGCTTCGGCATCTGCCGATAGAAGAACGTGATCAGCAGCGACGCGATGTGGGCGCCGTCCACGTCGGCGTCCGTCATGATGATCACCTTGTCGTAGCGCAGATCCGTCTCGCGGAAGGCCGCGCCGGTGCCGCAGCCGAGCGCCAGAGTCAGGTCGGAGATCAGCTGGTTGGCGCCGAGCTTGTCGCGGCTCGCCGAGGCGACGTTGAGGATCTTGCCGCGCAGCGGCAGGATCGCCTGAGTGGTCCGGTCCCGGGCCTGCTTGGCCGAGCCGCCCGCCGAATCGCCCTCGACGATGAAGATTTCGGAGCCCGCCGTGCCGGCGGCCGAGCAATCCGCCAGCTTGCCGGGCAGGCGCAGCTTGCGGGTCGCGCTCTTGCGGGCGACCTCCTTCTCCTGGCGCCGGCGCAGTCGCTCCTCGGCCCGGTCGATCACCCAGTCGAGCAGCTTGTTGGCTTGGGCCGGAGAGGCGGCCAGCCAATGGTCGAAGGCGTCGCGCACCGCCGTCTCGACGATGCGCTGCGCCTCGACGGTGGCGAGCTTGTCCTTGGTCTGGCCCTGGAATTCCGGCTCGCGGATGAACACCGAGAGCATGGATGCGCAGGTCGCCATGACGTCGTCGGTGGTTACCGCCGTCATGCGTTTGGCCTGGTTCACCCGCTCGGCATGCTCGCGCAGGCCCCGCAGCAGGGCGACCCGCAGGCCGGCCTCGTGGGTGCCGCCCTCGGGCGTCGGGATGGTGTTGCAGTAGGAATGCGAGAAGCCGTCCTCGGCGACCATCCAGGCCACCGCCCATTCGAGTGAGCCGTGCGAGCCGGGCTTGGTCACCTTGCCGGTGAACATCGCCTCGGTGACCAGCTCCTTGCCCTCGATGTCCCGGGCGAGGTAGTCGCGCAGCCCGGCCGGGAACCGGTGCACCGCCTCGGCCGGCACATCCTCCAGGCCTTCGAGCAGGGCAGGGGCGCAACGCCAGCGGATCTCGACGCCGCCGAACAGGTAGGCCTTCGAGCGCGCCATCTTGAACAGGCGGCGCGGGTCGAACTTCAGCGAGCCGAAGATCTCGGCATCGGGGTGGAAGCGCACCCGGGTGCCGCGCCGGTTCTGCACCCGGCCGACCAGCTCCAGCGCCCCCTGCGCGTGGCCGCGGGAGAAGGTCTGGCGGTAGAGGGTCTGGTTGCGGGCGACCTCGACCTCGAGGAGATCGGACAGGGCGTTGACCACCGAGATGCCGACGCCGTGCAGGCCGCCCGAGGTCTCGTAGACCTTCGAGTCGAACTTCCCGCCCGCGTGCAGCGTCGTCATGATGACCTCGAGCGCCGACTTGCCCGGAAATTTCGGGTGCGGGTCCACCGGGATGCCGCGGCCGTTGTCGGTGATCACCAGCGAGCCGGTTTCCTCGAGCTCGACCTCGATGAAGCTGGCATGGCCGGCCACCGCCTCGTCCATGGAATTGTCGATCACCTCGGCGAAGAGGTGATGCAGCGCCCGCTCGTCGGTACCGCCGATATACATGCCGGGCCGGCGCCGGACCGGCTCCAATCCCTCCAGCACCTCGATGTCGGAGGCGGTGTAGCCGGCCTCGGGCTCGGCCGCCGCGATAGTCGGCACGGAGGCCGATTCCGCGAGCCGCCGCCGCGGCTCCGTCGGACGCGGGGCCGGGGGCTTGCTGCCGGGCCCGAACAGGTCGCGCGCCGGATCGCTCACGCGCGGCCTCCGCGAACGCGGCGCATCGGCCGGCTCGGTGTTGGGCAGACGGGCGTTGGATCGTGCAGCATGCGCCTTCATCCCCGCATCATAGCGGAACAAAACAGAAACATCCAGAGCGTTCGGTGCGTCGCCGAACCGTCTTCACCATCGCATGCTGCGCCGCCGCGAGCGAGTGGCGCGGCCGGCCCGGCGCGATGAGGCCGTCATCGCGACGTTGCACAATCGTGGGTTAAGGCTTCCTCAGCTGCCGCCCGGATCGGAACCGTGCGGCTCCGGCCGCGTTTGTCCGGGAAAGAGCTTGACCGTGGTCAGGGAGCCGCCGTCGATGAGCAACGCCGCGATCGAGGCCCGCCGCCTCACCCTGATCCGTTTCGAGCGCGCCGCAGGCACCGTCTTCGGGTGCGACGAGGAGACGGCCTGCGTGCCGCCCGCCCGCTTCCTGGTGAACGGCCTGACCATCGCGCTGGCGACGGTCGCCACCGCCCTGGCTGCGACCATCACCTATCTGGCTTAACGCGAAGCGTTCGCGCCAAGTCTTCGAAGGGATCGGGCGCGGCTCTCAGCCGGCACCCGATTTCTTCGCCGGGCTCTTCTTGGCTGCCGGTTTCTTCGCGGGGGCCTTCTTGGCCGCCGGCTTCTTGTCCGCGGCCGCCGTCCGAGCCGGCGCCTTCCGGGCCGATGTCCGCTTAGCCGGCTTGCCGCCACCCGACGCACGCTTGGCATTCACCAGCGCGATCGCCTCGTCGAGGGTCAGCGCCTCGGCATTCATGGTCTTCGGCAGCGTCGCGTTGATCTCGCCGTCGGTGACGTAGGGACCGTACTTGCCGGCCTTGACCACGAGGTCGCGCCCGCTCGTCTCGTCCTTGCCCAGCGGCCGGCCCGGATCGGCCGCCGGCCGGCCCCGGCCGCCGCCCTGCTCCTTGGCGACGATCAGGTCGATGGCGCGGTTCGCCCCGACCTCCAGCACGTCGTCGTCCTTGCCGAGATTGGCGTAGGTCTTCCCGTGCTGCACGTAGGGTCCGAACCGGCCGAGATTGGCCAGGATCGGCTCGCCGGTCTCGGGGTGACGCGCCACCTCGCGCGGCAGCGACAGCAGCGCCAGGGCCTTGTCCAGATCGACCGAGGAGGGGGAAAGCCCCTTCGGCAGTGAGGAGCGTTTCGGCTTCGCCGCGTCCTTCTCGGTGGATGCCTCGCCGAGCTGAACGAATGGCCCGAACCGCCCATCCCGGATCGTCACCGGCATCCCGGTCACCGGATCGTTGCCCAGCACCCGGACGCCCGGCTGGCCGCCTTCGGCCGAGGAACCGTCACCGTCGCCGTCGACCCCGGAGGCCGAGAGCTGGCGGGTGTACTTGCACTCGGGGTAGTTCGAGCAGCCGATGAAGGCGCCGAACTTGCCGAGCTTCAGCGAGAGCTGGCCCGTACCGCAGACCGTGCAGGTACGCGGGTTCGAGCCGTCGCCCTTGTCGGGGAAGATATGAGGGCCGAGCAGGCCGTTGAGCGCCTCGAGCACGTCGGTGACGCGCAGTTCCTTGGTCTCGCCGATCGCCGCCGAGAAATCCCGCCAGAAGTCGCGCAGCACCGCGCGCCAGTCGATCTCGGCGTTGGACACCCGGTCGAGCTGGCCCTCGAGATCGGCAGTGAAATCGTACTCGACGTAGCGTCGGAAGAAGCTCTCCAAAAAGCCGGTGACGAGCCGCCCCTTGTCCTCCGGCTGCAGCCGCTTCTTCTCGATCTTGACGTATTCGCGGTCGCGCAGCGTCTGGAGGACGGCCGCGTAGGTCGAGGGCCGGCCGATACCGAGCTCCTCCATGCGCTTGACCAGGCTCGCCTCGGAATAGCGGGGCGGCGGCTCGGTGAAGTGCTGGGTCGAGGTGATGCGCTCGCGGGTGAGCGGGTCGCCGGCCTTCATGGGCGGCAGGCGCTTGCTCTCCTCGTCCTCCTCGTCGTCCTTGCCCTCTTGGTAGAGAGCCAGGAAGCCGTCGAACTTCACGACCTGGCCGGTGGCGCGCAGGTCGATCCGGCGCGGGCCGACATTCGCCGTGACGTCCACGGTGGTGCGCTCCAGCTCGGCCGATTCCATCTGGCTCGCCATCGTGCGGGTCCAGATCAGGTCGTAGAGCTTGGCCTGCTCCGGCTCGAGGTGGCGGGCCACCATCTTGGGCAGGCGGCTCATGTCGGTCGGGCGCACGGCCTCGTGGGCCTCCTGCGCATTCTTGGCCTTGACGCTGTACTTGCGCGGCACGTCCGGCACGTAGCGGTCGCCGAACTCCTTGCCGATCACCTTGCGGGTGTCCTGGATCGCTTCCGGCGCCATGTCGACGCCGTCGGTCCGCATGTAGGTGATGATGCCCACCGTCTCGCCGCCGACATCGACGCCCTCGTAGAGGCGCTGTGCGACCCGCATGGTCTGCGCCGGCGCCATCCCGAGCTTGCGCGAGGCCTCCTGCTGCAACGTGGAGGTGGTGAAGGGCGGCTGCGGGTGGCGCTTGGCCGGCTTCGCCTCGACGCTCGCCACCTGGAAGGTCGCGAGTTCGAGGTCGCGCTTGAACGCGGCCGCCGCGTCGCCGGTGCCGACATCGAGGCGCTGGATCCGCTTGCCGTCGGCCCCGACCAGGCGCGCCTCGAAGGTCGCGCCGTCCATGGTGGTCAGGGTCGCGACGATCGACCAGTACTCGCGCGGCTTGAAGCTCTCGATCTCCATCTCGCGCTCGACCACGAGCCGGAGTGCCACCGACTGCACGCGGCCGGCCGAGCGGGCGCCGGGGAGCTTGCGCCACAGAACCGGCGAGAGGTTGAAGCCGACGAGGTAATCGAGCGCCCGGCGCGCTAGGTAGGCGTCGACCAGAGCCTGATCGATCTCGCGCGGCTTGCGCATCGCGGCCTCGACCGAGGCCTTGGTGATGGCGTTGAAGGTCACGCGCTCGACCGGGATGCCCTTAAGCGCCTTGCGGGCGTTTAGCGCCTCCAGGACGTGCCAGGAGATCGCCTCGCCCTCGCGATCCGGGTCGGTGGCCAGGATCAGCTTGTCCGCGCCCTTGACCGCCTTGGCGATCTCGCTGACCCGGCTGGCGCCGCGGTCCGCGAGCTCCCAGACCATGTGGAAATCCTGCTCGGGATCGACCGAGCCGTCCTTGGCCGGCAGGTCGCGGATGTGCCCGAAGGAGGCGATCACCTCATAGTCGCGGCCAAGATACTTATTGATCGTCTTGGCTTTGGCCGGCGACTCGACGACGACGACTTTCATTCAGACCTCTGCCCCTCGACGGAGCCTGGGCGCGACGGACGAATTCTGTTCGAAATTCGCGTGGGACGAGTGCCCGCCGTCGGGCCGGGGCCGCGCGCCGGGGACAAGTGGGTTACGGGCGGCGGGTTGTCAAATGGCGGAGGTCCACGCCTGGGCGCCCGGGGCTCATCAGGCGCGACGCACGAATCCGTCTGACGGCCGACCGATGGAGATCGGTTGCGTTCCGGCCAAACGCCATACAACCTTGGACAACCTTGGCCGAGCGGGGGGTTTGAGCGCAGGCGCGGACGGTTGAGCGGATTGCCCCAAGCCTCGGTTGCTCCGCTGCGCTCGCAAGACGGTGGTGCGTCTTTCGACCGGATCAGATCCCCGCGTACCACTCGTAGCCGCGATCTTCCCAGTAGCCGCCTCTGCCCTGGCCGAAGCCTGCCAGCGACTCCACCAGCTCGACCCGCATCACGTATTTGGCCTGCTTGTAGCCGAGCTGGCGCTCGACGCGCAGGCGCAAAGGGGCGCCGTTCGAGACCGGCAGCGGCTTGCCGTTGAGGTCATAGGCCAGGATCGTCTGCGGGTTGAAGGCGTCGAACAGGTCGATGCTCTCGTAGTAGCGGATCGGCGTGCGCTTATCCTCGGGCGACTCGGGCTCCGGGGCGCCCTGGCCCCAATCGTCCTTGGGCGCGTCGGTGGCGGTCGGTGGGCCGCCCCAATCCTCGGCGGCGGCGAGCTGGACGGTGCCGTCGCGGACCGAGCCCGGATGCTCGGGGCGCCACAGGGAGGCGCCGTCACCGCCTTCGAGGCCGCCGCCGGCATATTCCAGCGTGTCGGCGCAGTGGAACACGGCGTAGCGCGCCTGGGGCTTCAGCCCGGCCCGATTCAGAAGCTCGGCCAGCGGCACGCCGGACCATTGGCCGATGCAGCTCCAGCCCTCAACGCAATCGTGGCGGGTCACCTGGGTGCGGCCCGGCAACCCGCGCAGGTCCGCCAAGCTGAGCGACAGCGGGGTCTGCACCAGTCCGTCGACCGTGAGCTTGAACTCCGCAAACCTCTTCGCCGCCAGGGCGCGGAACGCCCGGTCCGGCGGATCGATGGTGCCGTTCGGCTTGAACCAGGGCGAGATCATCGCGGCCGGGTATTCCCGGGCGAGAGTTGCGGGCGACATCAGCAGGCGTTGGACGAACAGGTTGGCGTCCTCGCCGGCCTTGAGGGTCCTGCGCCCGGCCTCTGTCCCGGCGAAGCGGTCGCAGCCGCCGAGCAGGGCGGTCCCGGCGAGGCCGGCGCCAGCGGTGAGCAGCTTGCGGCGGTGCAGGATCATCGCGCGGTCTCCTTCTCGGGACGGCCGAGGCTGAACCAGCCGGTGAGCATGCCGCGCATGTTGTTGACGAAGCCGGAGACCAGAACCAGCACCACGTGGACCACCACGAACAGCACCAGCAGCCCGGCGGCGATGAAGTGAATCGTGCGGGCCGATTGGCGGCCGCCGAACAGCTCCGGCAACCAGTGCCAGGCCGCGTCGACGCCAGGCGACATGGCGAGGCCGGCCAGGACCATGGCGGGCAGGAGAACCAGCACGACGGCGAAATAGGTGAGCTTCTGGATCACGTTGTAGCGCTTGGCCTCCTCGCCCTCAGGGAAGCGCAGCAGCAGGTGCTCCTTCACGGAGCCGCCGAAGTCGCGGATCTGGTCGCCGTCCGGGATCAGGCGGCGGCGGAGCTGACCGCTGAACAGTCCGTAGAGGAGATAGACCGCGCCGTTGATCACTAGGAACCACGCGAACAGGAAGTGCCAGCGCCGCCCCGTGGTGAGGTCCTGGTCCGCCGGGAGGGTCGCCCAGGCCGGGAAGGCCCGGTCCACCGTGGTGCCGCCCTCACGGGACAGGCCGAGCACGCCGGTCGTCTCGAAGCTGTGCGCGCCGATCGTCACGACGCCGCGATTCGTGCCGTCGCGCCCCTGCTCGCTGGTGATCGCCAGAGCGGGATCGTCGAAGGTCGAGACCGTCCCCCAGTACAAAGCCGGGTGGGCGTTGAAGATCTGCAGGCCGCTCATCAGCAGCACCAGCAGCACCGCGGCGTTGATCCAGTGCGCCGCCCGGATCACCACGGGATGCCGGTAGAACCAGCGGCGCCCGGAGGCGTCGACGGTCTCGGGCGCTGCGAGCGCGGGGGCGCCGGCCAAAGGTTCGGCTCTCAGGCTTTCGGGTCTCAAGCGTGCGTCTCGCGGGGGTGGCGACGGTGCGGGTTCCGTCCGATCCGGCTGATACGTGGCGCGGACGCTCAAGTTACCAACCGACGAAAAAAGGCCGCAGGGGCTGGCGCGCCTTGCCGGGAGAGCGAGCCGGACCTACACCCCGGACTCATCATGACGAGTTCCGCGCCCCCGGCCTTCCCGCACCGGCACCTCCTCGGCATCGAGGGTCTGACCCGGCCCGACATCGAGGCGCTGCTCGACGCGGCCGATGCCGCCGTCGACATCTCCAGGCAGGTCGAGAAGAAGCGCGCGACACTGCGAGGCCGCACACAGATCAACCTGTTCTTCGAGCCCTCGACCCGGACGCAATCCTCGTTCGAGCTCGCCGGCAAACGGCTCGGCGCCGACGTGATGAACATGTCGGTGGCCTCGTCCTCGGTGAAGAAGGGCGAGACCCTGATCGACACCGCAGCGACGCTCAACGCGATGCGGCCGGACATCATCGTGGTGCGCCACGAATCGGCCGGTGCGGTCCATCTGCTCGCCCGCAAGGTCGATTGCGCGGTGGTCAATGCCGGCGACGGCGCCCACGAGCACCCGACTCAGGCGCTGCTCGACGCGCTGACGATCCGCCGCAACAAGGGCCGGATCGAGGGCCTTCAGGTGGCGATCTGCGGCGACGTCCTGCACTCGCGGGTGGCGCGCTCGAACATCATCCTGCTGCAGGCGATGGGCGCGCGCGTGCGCCTGATCGCGCCCTCGACCCTGCTGCCCGCCGGGATCGATCGCTTCGGCGTCGAGACCTTCACGAATATGCGCAAGGGCCTGGAGGGCTGCGACATCGTCATGATGCTGCGCCTCCAGCGCGAGCGTATGAACGGCTCGTTCGTGCCCTCCGTGAAGGAGTATTTCCGCTATTTCGGCCTCGACGGCGAGAAGCTGGCGCTCGCCAAGCCCGACGCCCTGGTGATGCATCCGGGCCCGATGAACCGCGGCGTCGAGATCTCGTCCGAGATCGCCGACGGGGCACAGTCGCTGATCCGCGAGCAGGTCGAGATGGGGGTGGCGGTGCGCATGGCCGTGCTGGAGGCGCTGGCCCGGCACCTGCCGAACAGCTGAACACGACCGCGGAACCGATCGGAACCCCGTATAACGCGGACAAAGCTCGGTCGCCTTCACCCGCGCTGCTTGCCCGCAGGACGGCCGTGGCGCAGTTTCCTGCCGAATACGGCCTCGGCCGAACCCGCAAGGCCGACCTCACATGCAGATCGCTTCATGACCGCCTACACGCTCGCCGACCTCGCCAAGCTCGTCGCGAGCCGCGCCGGGACAGATCCCGAGACCTCCTACACGGCCAAGCTCCTGTCCGAGGGGCCCGCCAAGGCGGCGAAGAAGCTCGGCGAGGAAGCCGTCGAGGCGGCTATCGCGGCGGTGCAGGGCGACAAGACCGGGCTCCGGAACGAGGCCGCGGACGTACTCTATCACCTGGTCGTGCTGCTGCGGGCGGGCGGCGTCGAGCTCGACGCCGTCATGGCGGAGCTGGAGCGCCGCACCGCCCAGAGCGGGCTCGCCGAGAAGGCAGCGAGGCGCCCCGCGTGAACGCGGCCGCGCTGCCGGGCTCGGTCGAGGCGATCCTCGACGAATCGGATCGGCTCTCGCCCTATCGTCGCTTCAGCCGCGAGGAATGGGCGCAGCTGCGCGCCGACACGCCGCTGACCCTCAAGGCCGAGGATATCGAGCGGCTGCAATCGATCAACGACCCGATCTCGGTCGAGGAGGTGGTGGCGATCTACCTACCATTGTCCCGGCTGCTCTCGCTCTACGTCGCGGCCACGCAGGGGCTGTTCAAGGCGACCCAGCGCTTCCTGCTGGCCGAGCGCGAGACCAAGGCGCCCTACATCATCGGCCTGGCCGGCTCGGTGGCGGTGGGCAAGTCGACCACCGCGCGCATCCTGGCCGCGCTGCTCGCGCGCTGGCCCAACACCCCGAAGGTCGACCTCGTCACCACCGACGGCTTCCTGCTGCCCAATGCCGAGCTGGCCCAGCACGGCCTGATGGAGCGCAAGGGCTTCCCGGAGAGCTACGACACCGCCTCGCTGCTGCGCTTCCTCCACGACGTGAAGGCCGGCCACAAGCGGGTGACGGCACCGCTCTACTCCCACCTGGTCTACGACCGGGTGCCCGGCGAGGAGCGGGTGGTGGAGAGCCCCGACATCCTGATCGTCGAGGGCCTGAACGTGCTCCAGCCCGCCCGCCTGCCGCGGGACGGCACCGCGATCCCGTTCGTCTCCGACTTCTTCGACTTCTCGATCTATCTGGACGGCCACGAGGACGACCTGCACCGCTGGTACGTCACCCGGTTCATGCGCCTGCGCCAGACCGCCTTCCGCGACCCGCGCTCCTACTTCCGCAAATACGCCGAGGTGCCCGAGCACGAGGCGCTCGACATCGCCGACCGGCTCTGGACCTCGATCAACCTGCCGAACCTGCGCGAGAACATCCTGCCGACCCGCCAGCGCGCGAGCTTGATCCTGACCAAGGGTGCGAGCCACCGGATCGAGAGCGTGGCGCTGCGGCGGCTGTGACCGCTCACACGAACGGGAACTCGGCCTCCACCAGATAGGGTCCGCCCCCGGTCGATTCCTTCGCCGAGAATAGCGTCACCCGGTCGACGGTGAAGGTCAGCGAGGCGAAGGACGGTCCTTGCGAGAGGTACATCGCCACCGCCTCCGGGCTGGCCTCGCGCCGCAGGCGGGCCAGCGTGACGTGCGGGGTGAATTTTCTGCGCTCCGGCGCGACGCCGGCCCGGCGCACCAGCCGCTCCTGCTCGGCCTGGAGGTCGATCAGGTCCGGGCTCGGCGCCACCGAGGCGTAGAGCGCCCGCGGCCGGTCGCCGCCGAAAATGCCGAGCCCGTCGAGCGTCACCGGCAGGGCGGCGCGCAGGCGCATCTCGGCCAGCGCCTCGAGCACGTCCTCGGCCACGGGGACCTCGACATCGCCGAGGAACCGCAGGGTGACGTGGTAATCGCCGAGCTCGACCCAGCGCGCACCCGGCAGGCCGCCCCGGAAGGCCCGGAGCGCGTCCGCGACCTCGGGCGACACGGCGAGCCCGGTGAACAGCCGCGGCATCAGCGCGACGCCCCCTGCCGGAGGCTCCCGAGAAAAGTCTCGACCGTGGGGAGGATCTGGGCCGCGATCGTCTCGACGCCCCGGGCGTTCGGGTGCAGCCCGTCATCGAGGTGCTGGGCGCGGTCGCCGATGATCCCGTCCAGGAAGAACGGGTAGAGGATCAGGTCGTAGCGCTTGGCCAACGTCGGGTAGATCGCGTCGAACCGCCCCTTGTAATCCGGCCCGAGATTGGGAGCGGCCTGCATGCCGGCCAGCAGCACCGGGATCCCGCGGGCCTTCAGCCGCTCGATGATCGCCGCGAGCGCCCCCGCGGTGACCTTCGGGTCGGTGCCGCGCAGCATGTCGTTGGCGCCAAGTTCCAAGATCACCCCGGCGGTCCCGTCCGGCACCGACCAGTCGACCCGGTCGAGCCCGCCCGTGGCGGTGTCGCCGGAGACGCCGGCATTGGCCACCGTCACATCCGCACCCTTGGCCTTGAGCAGGCGCTCCAGCACGGTCGGGAAGGCGGCGTCCGACGGCAGGCGGTAGCCGGCCGTGAGGCTGTCGCCGAGCGCCACGAGCTTGATCGGGCCGGCTGATGCCGCGTGACTCTCTGTCATGAAAGGGAACACCAGACCCGCTAGCGCTGCGACAAACAGGGCCGCCCGTTGGGCTCGGCGGACGCCGTCATGGCGCGGCCCCAATGCGGCCCCCATATCGCGGTGCATCAACGGCCCGTGCAGCCAAGTTCGAAGCCAAGTTCGAAGCCAAGTCAGGACCTCGCGCGCCATGCTCGTCATCGCCCACAGATCGGCCGCCTCGTGAGCCACGACAAGGTGCTGCGCGAGCCGGCGATCGCGTTGTCCGACATCGATCTCAGCCTCGGCCGCGGCGCCGCGCGGGTCCACGTCCTGCGCGGCATCTCGCTCAGCGTCGATCGCGGCGAGGCGGTGGGGCTGGTTGGCCCCTCGGGTTCGGGCAAGTCGACCCTGCTGATGGTCATGGCCGGGCTGGAGCGGCCCGATTCCGGCGGCGTCGTGATCGAGGATACCGACCTCGCCCGCCTCGACGAGGACGCGCTCGCCCGCTTCCGGGGCCGGCGCATCGGCATCGTGTTCCAGGCCTTCCACCTGGTCCCGACCATGACGGCCCTCGAGAATGTCGCGCTGCCGCTGGAACTCGCGGACCGGCCCGGCGCGCTGGAGCGGGCCCGCGCCGAGCTGGAGGCGGTCGGCCTCGGCCACCGGCTGCACCATTACCCGGCCCAGCTCTCGGGCGGCGAGCAGCAGCGCGTCGCCATCGCCCGGGCCGTCGCCCCCGACCCGGCGATCCTGGTGGCGGACGAGCCCACCGGCAATCTCGACGAGGCCACCGGCCGCCAGATCGTCGACCTGCTGTTCCGGCTCAAGCGCGACCGCGGCGCCACCCTCGTCCTCGTCACCCACGACAACGGCCTCGCGCGCCTGTGCGACCGCACCGTGCGCCTGCGCTCGGGCCGGATCGAGGAGGCGGTGACCGCCTGATGCACGGCACGATCCCGCGTCCCGAACCCGCGCCCCGGCGCATCCCGCTGACCCTGCGCCTCGCGCTCCGCGAGCTGCGCGCCGGCCTGTCCGGCTTCGGCGTGTTCCTGGCCTGCATCGCCCTCGGCGTCGCGGCGATCGCCGGCGTGGCCTCGATCTCGCGCTCGCTCTCCGACGGTCTCGGCCGGGAGGGGCGCCGGATCCTCGGCGGCGATCTCGCCTACAACCTGATCAACCGCGAGGCGACCGCCTTGGAGCGGCAGGCTCTGGCTCGCGAGGGCCGGATCGACGCGGTGGCCACCCTGCGGGCCATGGCGGTCGCGGGCAGCGGCGACGCCGCGCTGGTCGAGCTGAAGGCGGTCGATCCCGCGACCTACCCGGCGGCGGGCGATCTCGTCACCGACCCGCCGGGCCGGCTCGTCGATCTGCTGGCAGAGCGCGACGGTGCACCGGGCGCCCTGGCGGACCCGGCCCTGCTCACCCGCCTCGACGTGAAGGTCGGCGACCGGATCACCCTGGCCGGCCACCCTGTGACGATCCGCGCTACGCTGACGTCCGAGCCCGACAAGATCGCCGGCGGCATCGGCTTCGGCCCGCGGCTGATGATCTCGGAGCCGGCGCTGCGGGCGACCGGCCTCGTCCAGCCGGGCAGCCTCAACCGCTGGAGCTACCGCATCGTCCTGCCCAAGGACGCCGCCCGAGATTCGGATATCGACGCCGCGCAGGCGCGGATCCGCGCCGCGACCCCGGAGGCGGGCTGGGAGATCCGGTCGCGCACCAACGCCGATCCGCGTTTCGCCAAGAGCATCGAGCGCTTCACCCAGTTCCTGACCCTGGTCGGCCTGACCGCGCTGATCGTCGGCGGCGTGGGCGTCGGCAACGCCGTCCACGCCTTCGTGGAGCGCAAGCGGCCGTCGATCGCCACGCTCAAGAGCGTCGGCGCGCCGGGCTCGCAGGTGGTCGCTCTCTACCTGACCCAGGTAATGCTGATCGCCGGGATCGGCACGCTGATCGGGCTCACCATCGGGGCGAGCCTGCCGTTCGTGCTGGACGCGCTGTTCTCCGCCGACCTGCCCCTGCCGCTGAACCCGACCCTGGCTCCGGCCGAACTGGCGCTCGCCGCCGCCTACGGGCTGCTGACCGCCTTCGCGTTCGCGATCACGCCTCTGGGCCGCGCCCATGACGTACCGGTCTCCGGCCTGTTCCGCGACACGGTCGACCCGGCCCGGGTCAGACCGCGCTGGCGCTACCGGGTGTGGCTCGCCCTGAGTCTGACGGCGCTGGTCGGCCTGTCGGTCACCACCGCGTTCGACCGGCGGGTGGCGCTGATCTTCATCGCCGCCGCGGCGATCGCCTTCGCGCTGCTGCACGGGGTGGCGCTCGGCCTGATGGCGCTCGCCCGCCGCCTGCCGCATCCGCGCTGGCCGGCGCCCCGGATGGCGCTGGCCAATCTCCATCGGCCCGGCGCCCTGACGCCGGCCATCGTGCTGTCGCTGGGTCTCGGGGTGACGCTGCTGGTCACCCTCAGCCTGATCGACGCCAATGTCCGCCGGACGATCAGCGCGACGCTGCCGGCGCGGGCGCCGAACCTGTTCTTCCTCGACATCCCGTCCCGCGACGCGGCCGAGTTCCGGGCGTTCCTGGCGCGCTCGGCCCCCAACGGCAAGATCGAGGACGTGCCGATGATGCGCGGCCGGATCGTCGCCCTGAACGGCGTGCCGGCCAACAAGATCCGGCCCCCGGAGGATGCCGCCTGGGTCCTCGACGGCGACCGGGGCATCACCTACGCCGACACCGTGTCGGAGGGTTCGGCCCTCACCGAAGGCGCCTGGTGGAGCGCCGAGCAGGGGGCCAAGCCGCTGGTGTCGTTCGAAGCCGAACTCGCGCGCCAGCTCGGGCTCAAGCTCGGCGATAGCGTCACCGTTAACGTGCTCGGCCGCGACCTGACCGCGACGATCTTCAACCTGCGCCGGGTGGAGTGGCGCAATCTCGGCATCAACTTCGTGATGGTGTTCTCGCCCGGCACCTTCCGCGGCGCGCCGCATTCGGACCTCGCCACCCTGTCGCTTCCGGGGGGCACCGACGCGGGGGCCGAGAACCACATCCTACGCGACGTCGCCAAGGCGTTTCCATCGGTGAGCGCCGTGCGGGTGAAGGACGCGCTCGACGCGATCGGCGACCTCGTCGGCCGCCTGGTCCTGGCGATACGCGGGGCCAGCGCGGTGGCGGTTCTGGCGAGCCTGTTCGTGCTGGCGGGCGCCATTGCGGCAGGCCATCGGGCCCGCCTCTACGACGCCGTGGTGCTCAAGGTGCTCGGCGCCAGCCGGGCCCGGCTGCTCACCGCCTACGCCATCGAATACGCGGCGCTCGGGCTCGCCACCGCCCTGTTCGGCCTCGCCGCCGGCAGCGTCGCCGGCTGGGTGATCGTCGCGAAGGTCATGCATCTCGACTTCCGCCTCGACCTGTGGGGAGCGCTGGTCGCCGCCACGTCCGCGGTGGCACTGGCGATCCTTCTCGGGCTGGCCGGCACGTGGCGCATCCTCGGCCAGAAGCCGGCGCCCTATCTTCGCCAGATCTAGGAGCCGGTCTTCTTGGTCGGCCAGCCGGTCTCGGCGGGTGGTTAAGACTTCGCCGCGAGTCATCGAAACGGTGTGACCCGGGCAACCGTCAGTCGAACCGACGGCCGTGACCACGGGAATCCATTTTAATCCCTGCGATCATGGACAAAAATACATCGTCCGGGACCTGAAAAGCGGCCCGGCAACCGTGGCCGGGGACTTGTGCGGGCGATGACCGCGCAACATATTCCTCTTCGAGGCGCCAGCCTGGCGCCAGAGGTCCTGCGTGGGCCTCGCCCGAAACACCACGCTGAGAGAGCCTCCGCAAGGAAACTCCCATGGCATTCGAGAACTCTCCCTTCCGGTACGGCGCCCAGCAGCCGTCCGGCTATGCTGGCGCGGGCAGCCAGGTCCAGGTCGATCAGGGCCTGCGGACCTTCATGCTCGGCGTCTACAACAACATGGTCGTCGGGCTCGGGATCTCCGGTCTCGTTGCCCTCGGCCTGAACATGGCGTCGGTCGCGGCCTACCAGGGTACGCGCCCGATCCTGACCCCCTTTGGTCAGACCCTCTACAACAGCCCGCTCAAGTGGGTCCTGATGCTCGCTCCGCTCGCGTTCATCTTCGTCTTCTCGATGCGGATGGACCGGATGTCGGCCTCGTCGGCCCGGACGATGTTCTGGGCCTTCGCGGCGGTGATGGGCGCCTCGATGTCCTCGCTTCTCCTGGTCTTCACCGGGGCGAGCGTGATCCAGGTGTTCTTCATCACGGCGGCGGCCTTCGGCTCGCTGAGCCTGTACGGCTACACGACCCAGCGCAGCCTGTCGGGCATGGGCTCGTTCCTGATGATGGGCCTGATCGGCATCATCCTGGCGTCGCTCGTGAACATCTTCTTCGCGTCGTCGGCTCTGCAGTTCGCCATCTCGGTGCTCGGCGTGCTGATCTTCGCGGGACTCACCGCTTACGACACGCAGAAGCTGAAGGAGATGTATCTCTACGGCGGCTTCGACGGCGAGATGGCGGCCAAGATGTCGGTGAACGGCGCCCTGACCCTCTATCTCGACTTCATCAACATGTTCCAGTTCCTGCTGAGCCTGATCGGCGACCGCCGCTAGGCCCCGACAGAGACCGGACTTGATCGGAAGCCCCGGCGGGAAACCGCCGGGGTTTCTTTTTGTCTGTACTGCCAGTCGCCGCCCGCTATCGTGCCGACATGCTTTCAATCTCCGGCCTGTCCGCCTTCCCGATCACCCCCAGCGACGCCGACGGCCGCGTCGATGAAACGGGCCTGCGCCGGCTTTTAGAGCGCCTCGCAGGGGCGCAAGTCGATTCGGTCGGGCTGCTCGGCAGCACCGGCACCTACGCCTACCTGTCCCGGGACGAGCGCCGCCGCGCCGTGACCATCGCTGCCGAGGTGGTCGGCGGCCGGGTGCCGATCCTAGTGGGAATCGGGGCTCTGCGCACCGACGAGGCGATTCGCTTGGCCCGGGACGCCTGGGCAGCCGGCGCCGATGCCGGGCTGCTGGCCCCGGTCTCCTACACGCCGCTCACCGACGACGAGGTGTTCCGGCATTTCGAGGCTGTGGCAGGCGACGGCGGCCTGCCCCTGGTGATCTACGACAACCCGGCGACCACGCATTTCCGTTTCTCCCCGGACCTGATCGGCCGGATCGCGCGCCTGCCCGGTGTCGTGGCGGCCAAATGTCCCGCGCCGGCGCCGGAGGTTGCCGCGGCCGGGGTTGCGACTCTTCGGGATGCGGTTCCCGCCGGTTTTCCCGTCGGGTTCAGCGGCGACTGGAACGTGACCGAGGCACTGATCGCCGGCGGCACGGCTTGGTTCAGCGTGGCGGGCGGCCTGTTCCCGAAGACGTGCCTGGCAATCACGCGCGCCGTCCAGGCCGGCGACATCGCGCAGGCCCGGAGGCTGAATGCGGAACTCGCACCGCTCTGGGCACTGTTCCAGACCCATTCGAGCATACGGGTGGTCTATGCGCTTGCCGAGTCCTTCGGCCTGTGCCGGGCCGAGCCGCCGCGGCCGATCCTGCCGCTGGCGCCCGAGATCCGGGAGGAGATCGTCGCCACCGTCCGGACCTTGAACCTCGCCTGAGACCTCAGACGGCGCGCGGCGGCGGCTCCAGCACGGCGAGGACCCGGGCCAGCTCGGTCCCGCGCTTCATCACCAGGCCGCTGGCGGCGATGACCGCGTAGGCGCCCTGGCGGCGGGCGAGCTTCGGATCCTTCTCGATCCGGTAGAGCGGCATCTCGGAGCTGCGGCGGTAGATCGAGAACACCGCCTTGTCCCGGCGGAAATCCATCGCGTAGTCGCGCCACTCGCCGGCGGCGACCTGCCGGCCGTAGAGGTTGAAGATCGTGCGCAGCTCGTCCCGGTTGAAGGCGATCTGCGGGGGTTCCGCACGGGCGGGAAACGGAATGACATGGCCCGCCGCATCGTCGGGCCGCAACCCCGCGCTCGTCCGCTCCGTCATCATAACTCCGTGGCGCTCATGCTTTGCCGGATGATGGCCCCCGCCGCCGCGCCCCGCAAGGGTGGTCGCGGCGGGTCTCCGTGTCGCGTGAGACACAGGCCAGCTGCAAAAAACATGGTTCCGCCCGATTTGTGCCTTTTGCGAGCCGCGTTGCAGCGGCACAACAATCGCTGAACCTCGCCGGGTTTTGCCCGGCCGGCGACCGTAACCCAGCTCCCCAGCCTTCGGTCACCGGTCGGGATCCCAGGATTCGGCACTCCGAGGTTTCGAGACCCAATGACTTCAGGCCGCCCCTCCGGGCGGCCTTTTTTATGATTCTCTCGCCCGCCGGACGGGACGGCCGTCTTTCCGTCTCCCGTTGACCGCGGGATACGGGTATGGCGAGCCGCATCATGGGTCCGCCCGCCTTCGACGACGCCTTCATCCAGACTCTCGACACGCTGTTCGCGTGGCGCCGCGACGTGCGCCGCTTCCGGCCGGACGCCGTCGATCCGGATCATCTGCGCGCCTGCCTGGTCGCGGCCCATCGGGCGCCCTCGGTGGGCAACAGCCGGCCCTGGCGCTTCGTCCGCGTGTCGGACCCGGCCCGGCGCGCCGCCGTCGCGCAGGACTTCTCCCGCTGCAACGCCGCCGCCGCCGCGGTTTACGACGCCGCGCGGGCGGCGCGCTACCGGGCGCTCAAGCTCGCCGGGCTGAACGAGGCGCCGGAGCACCTCGCGGTGTTCTGCGACGATTCCACCGAGACCGGCCTCGGTCTCGGCCGGGCCAGCATGCCGGAGACCCTGGCCTATTCGGTGGTCGGGGCGGTGCAGTGCTTCTGGCTGGCGGCACGGGCGCGCGGGCTCGGCGTCGGCTGGGTCTCGATCCTGGAGCCCGCTTGCGTCACCGAGATCCTGGCCGTGCCGGCGACTTGGCGGCTCGTCGCCTATCTCTGCGTCGGCCACCCGGTCGAGGAGCATCTCGACCCGGAACTGGAGCGGCACGGCTGGCAGGTCGAAGACCCGCGCGGCGCAGCGTTGATCGAGCGCTGATCCGTCGAGATCCCGGATTTACGCTACTCCTTTACCCTCCCCCAAGACTTCCCGGGATCAACGCCGCATCAACCATAGCTTTTCGTGGAACGGCAAGCGCGGCCGTGGATTACTGGCCCGCATGATCTCTTGCTTGTCGAGGAAGTTGGTGATGTCGGGTCGGGTGGCGGCTTTATTCGGGATGGCCGGCGCGATGCTGGCGGGGTGCTTCGGGACGGCCCAGGCTCGGGAGGTGGTGCCGTTCCAGAATGGCGTCGCACCGGGCTCGGTGGTGATCAGCGTGTCCCAGCGCAAGCTCTACCTGGTGAACGGCGACGGCACCGCGATCCGCTATCCCGTGGCGGTGGGCCGGCCCGGCAAGCAATGGTTCGGCACGGCGTCCATCGACGGCAAGTACGTCGCCCCGGCCTGGTCGCCGCCGGCTGAAGTGAAGCGCGACAACCCGCGGCTGCCGAACCTCATCGCGGGCGGCTCGCCGAACAACCCGATGGGCGCCGCCGCCATGACGCTGGCCGGCGGCGAATACGCCATCCACGGCACCAACCGGCCGAGCTCGGTCGGCACCTACGCCTCCTACGGCTGCATCCGGATGTACAATCAGGACGTGGTCGATCTCTACGCCCGGGTCGATGTCGGCGCCCAGGTCTACGTGACCCAGTAAGGATCGGGACAACGGCGTGATCAGGTCGCTTTGATGACATGGCGCGCCACGGCTTCCACGAGAGCCTCCGCACCTTCGAGATGGCGTTCAAGGTCCGCCTTGGTCGGTAGCGGCTCGGCCGCGAGGGGATCATCCGTCGGGTAACGGAAGGCGGTCGCCCACGGCGTCAGACCCGCGAGCTGCCCGTTCATGGAACGGATTGGCGATCGGTATCAGCCTGGTCGGAGCGTCGGGATCAGGGCCGGCCCCACAACCGCGCGGATACCGAATGCCCTCCGCCACCAAGACCGCTTCGGCGGCCTTCTCGACGGCCTGATGGACGTGGAACGCGGCATCCTCGAGTTCGGGCGGATCAAGCAGCGGGCGTCGCGCCGAGCGCGTATCCTGCTGCGCCTTCCGGATCCATGCGCCCGGATCCGACGCGCTCACGGCGCGCTCTCCGACGCCTTGTCGTACAGGACGAGACCGTCCCGGGCGACGTCATAGGCGAGCGCGTTGACGTCGCGATGGGTGGCCTCGAACACGCTCCTGCGCATCGGCACCACCTGGATCGACGCGCCGCGGTCGCGCACGGCCTCCCACAGGAAGCCCGGCGTATAGCGGCCCGGCGGGATGTCGTCGTTCAGCAGGACGCACAGATCCCAGTCGCTGTCCGCGTCGTGGTCCCCGCGCCCGGCTTCCGAACAGGATGACGCGCTCGACAGGCGCGACATCGCGCAGGCGCACGAACGCCGCGGCGAGCGGCGTCGACAGCCTATCCCGGGCAAGCGCGTGGCTCATGATGCGTGATGTACAACATGCCGCGCCGATGCGCAGGCGCGCGCCGACGCCCAATCCGCGGCGCGCGCAGATTGGGCGGCCGCTGCGCCCTACTTGGCCGGCGGCGCAGTCGCCTCCACGGCCGTGAAGGTCTCCAATATCCGATAGGTGTGCTCCGCGCCGGCCGGCACGCAGTAGGAATCGCCCGCCGCAAGCGCGACCGTCTCGCCGCTGACCACCAGCTCGGCCCGGCCGCTGATGACGTAGCCCACGGTCTCGTGCGGCGAGGACGTCATGGGCTTGTCGGCATTCGGCTCCTCGGCCCGCCACATCCGCATCCCGAGCCGCTCGCCGCGGGCAAGCGCGATCTCGCCATGCGGTCCCGCGGCCGCGCCGTGAGCCTATACCTTCGTCGCCATCTGAGCCTCCTGGTGATGAACGAGCCCAACGGCGCCCGCCGCGCGACGTTCCGCACCCGGTGTCGCGGCCACGGCCCGGACCGCCGCTTGACGGCCTGCGGCCCGCAGCAACAGGATGTCGCACCGGTCCAGGAAGGCGCCCGACAGAGGCGTGGACCGGCGCGACGCCCGGGATACGGCGCGTCCGCGAACCAACGGGAGGGAACGCGCCATGCAGATCAAGGCGGCGATCGACAGGATTCCCGGCGGCCTGATGCTGGTCCCACTCCTGCTCGGCGCCCTGTGCAAGACGTTCACGCCGGGTGCCCCGGTCTATTTCAAGGGCTTCACGCAGGGCCTCATGACCGGCGTGATCCCGATCCTGGCGGTCTGGTTCTTCTGCATGGGCGCGTCGGTCAGCCTGAAGGCCACCGGCACCGTCCTGCGCAAATCCGGCACCCTGGTGGTGACCAAGCTGCTCTCCGCCTGGGTCATCGTGCTGGTCGCGTCGCTGTTCATCCCGCCCGACGGGATCCAGACCGGCTTCTTCGCGGGACTGTCGATCCTCGCGATCGTGTGCGCGATGGATATGACCAATGGCGGCCTCTACGCCTCGCTGATGCAGACCTACGGCAGCCGCGAGGAGGCCGGCGCCTTCATCCTGACCTCGATCGAATCCGGACCGCTGATGAGCATGATCATCCTCGGCGCCTCCGGGGCGGCGCATTTCGAGCCGCAGATCTTCATCGGCGCGGTGCTGCCGTTCCTCGTCGGCTTCCTGCTGGGCAATCTCGACCCGAAGCTGCGCGCCTTCTTCGCGCCGGGCAGCCAGCTGATGATCCCGTTCTTCGCCTTCGCGCTCGGCAACACGGTCGATCTCAACAACCTGCTCTCGCCGCTGGCCGGGCTGGGGATCGTCCTGGCCCTGGCCGTCATCGTGCTCACCGGCATCCCGCTGATCCTGGCCGACAAGGCCATCGGCGGCGGCACCGGGACGGCGGGGCTCGCCGCCTCGTCCACCGCCGGCGCGGCCGCCGCCAACCCGCTGGCGATCGCGGCCGTGGCACCGCAATTCGCGCCGGCGGCGCAGACCGCCACCGTGCTGGTGACGATCTGCATCATTGTCACCTCGATCCTCGTGCCGATCCTGACCGGGCTCTGGTACCGACGGTTCGGAGCGGGCGCCGCGGAGGCCCGGCCCGAGCCGCCGGTGGTCTATGGCGGCGTCGCGGCCGAGTAGGGCAGCCGGCGGTCTCAGAAGTCGACCGCGAGGCCCTTCACTTCCCAATCCTGGTAGCGCACCGGCTCGAGGCCGCCGCGACCCAGACGCTCCGGGGCCGCGCGGATCTCGGCTGCGCGGGCGTCGATCGCGGCGCGACGCTCGGCCGCCTCGGCCAGCGCGCGCTCCGCCGCGGGGCTGAGCGTGCGCGGGGTGGCCGCGTCTTCGGTCACGTCATGTCCGTTCGGGTCTTGCATCGCGGTCGCTCGGGTGTGAGGGCGTGGGTCTGAAGGCAATTGGGTCAGGAGTAGAAGTGGCATCGCGGGACACAGGTCGCAACACGCGGGGCGAGACATCGACGGGCACGAGCGCGCCCGACACAGCGGGCCTCGGCGCGCGCCGGGCCGCCCTGCAGGCGGTGGCCGAGATCATCGGCCAGGAGCGCCCCCCGGCCCTGGAGGAGACGCTGGCGCTGGCGATCCGGGCGGAGACCCTGAGCCCGGCCGACGCGGCCCTGGCCCGGGCGATCGCGGTGGCGACCTTCCGGCGATACGGCCTGATCCGCGCCGCCCTGGCGGCCCGGCTGGAGCGTGGCCTGCCGGTCGAGAAGCCGCGGCTCACGGCGCTGCTCGCCACCGCCACCGCTCAGATCCTCGACCTCGCGGTCCCCGATCATGCCGCCGTCGATTGCGCCGTGCGTCTCGCCAAGGGGGACAATCGCACCGCTCATCTCGCCGGCCTGGTCAACGCGGTTCTGCGCCGGGTCGCCCGGGAGCGCGACGCGATCCTGGCCGATTCCGCCGACGCGCTCGCCGTCAACACGCCCGACTGGCTCGCCCGCCGCTGGGCCACGGCCTACGGGCCGGAACGGGCTGCCGCCATCGCGCGGGCGCATCGCGCAGGCGCGGCGATCGACCTGACCCCGCGCGGGGATGCCGCCGCCTGGGTCGAGCCGCTCGGCGCGGTGCGGCTGCCGACCGGCTCCCTGCGGCTGCCGGAGAACGGCCCGGCAATCCCCGACCTGCCGGGATTCCAGGAGGGCGCCTGGTGGGTGCAGGACGCCGCCGCGGCGATCCCGGCCCGGTTGCTCGCCCCGCAGGCCGGCGCCCGCGTCCTCGACCTCTGCGCCGCCCCCGGCGGCAAGACGATGCAGCTCGCCGCCGCCGGCGCGCAGGTCACGGCCGTCGATCGCTCGGCGCCCCGGCTGGAGCGCCTGCGCGAGAACGTCGCCCGGCTCGGCCTCGACGTCACCATCGCGGTGGCCGATGCCCTGGCCCTGGAGGCGCAGGACCACGACGCCGTGCTCCTCGACGCGCCCTGCTCGGCCACGGGCACGATCCGGCGCCATCCGGACGTGGCCTGGACCAAGTCGGAGGCCGACATCGCCCGGCTGGCGACACTCCAGGCGAAGCTCCTCGACCACGCGGCCGGACTGGTCCGCCCGGGCGGGCGGCTCGTCTACTGCACCTGCTCGCTGGAACCCGAGGAGGGCGAGGCCCAGATCGCGGCCTTCCTGGCCCGCGATGCCCGATACCGGCGTGTGCCGGTCCAGCCGGTGGAGGTCGGCGGCGCGGCCGAGATGATCGACGGCAACGGCGACCTGCGCACCCTGCCGTGCCACCTGCCGGACGTCCCGGGCGCCCGCGGCGGCCTGGACGGCTTCTTCGCGAGCCGGCTCGAACGCGTGGGGTGAGGCGGGCCGGCTTCTGGGGCAGCCGAGGGACGTTACCGAAGCCGGCGTTGCCGCGCTCCCTCGCCGATCTGCGCTGTCACGGTCGCAGGACAAAACGCCGTGTCAGTTCGGGAGGCAGCAGGCTCGCTCACACTTCGAAGCCACAGGGCATCCAAGATTTTGATACGTGGGCGCTTTCGCGTTCCCGAACTTTGCTGGGCGGCCACAATATCGGCGGGCCGGGATCGGGATGTTCGCGCAAATCCCCCACGCCCAACCTGGACAAGGTTCCGGATTTGTCCTTGCCCGCCATCATCCGCTTACCGATGCCGCTCGCGTGATCACGCGAGAAGACGGTCCCGCGCCGGCCCGTCCAAGACGATGCGGCGGCTGATTGTAGGACCACGGCGTTGAATAAAGTTTCGAGCCGTCTCGGCCGCGAGCCGGCTTCGCCGCCCCGGACGACGCCGGAGGATGGCGTCCACAGGGGAGGCTGCACTGCGCGCCATTCCCTCGCCAAGGAAAAAAATTCGGTCTACACGGCCGCTCCCCGAAGACGGACCCTGACAACGCTTACCTGCTGCGTATGCAGGACTGAGCCTGGAGAGCCTGAGCCATGCCGATTCTCACCTTCCCCGACGGCAACACGCGGGAGGTCGCCGCCGGCACCACCGGCCGCAGCGTGGTCGAGGGCATCGCCAAGTCGCTGGCCAAGCGCACCGTGGCCATGGCGCTCGACGGCACGGTCGCCGACCTCGACGATCCGATCGAGCGCGACGCCCGCATCGAATTCCTGGATCGCACCGATCCGCGCAGCCTGGAACTGATCCGGCACGATTGCGCGCACGTGCTCGCCGAGGCGGTGCAGGCGCTCTGGCCGGAGACGCAGGTGACAATCGGCCCGGTGATCGAGAACGGCTTCTATTACGACTTCTTTCGCGAGACCCCGTTCACGCCCGAGGATTTCCCGAAGATCGAGGCGAAGATGCGCGAGATCATTTCGCGCGATGCGCCGTTTACAAAAGAAATCTGGAAACGTGAGGACGTGCGGGCGCTGTTCGCCGGCAAGGACGAAAAATTCAAGGTCGAGCTGGTCGACGCGATCCCGCCCGGCGAGGATCTCAAGATCTACCGGCAGGGCGACTGGTTCGACCTGTGCCGTGGCCCGCACATGACCTCCACCGGGAAGGTCGGCACCGCCTTCAAACTCATGAAGGTCGCGGGTGCCTATTGGCGGGGTGATTCGAACAACCCGATGCTGACCCGCATCTACGGCACGGCCTGGGCGGCCCAGGCCGATCTCGACGGCTACCTGCACCGGCTCGAGGAGGCCGAGCGGCGGGACCACCGCCGGCTCGGCCGGGAGATGGACCTGTTCCACTTCCAGGAGGAGGGGCCGGGCGTCGTCTTCTGGCACGCCAAGGGCTGGACGATCTTTCAGGAGCTGATCGCCTATATGCGTCGGCGGCTCCGGGGCGACTACGCCGAGGTCAACGCCCCGCAGATCCTCGACAAGGCCCTGTGGGAGACCTCCGGCCACTGGGGCTGGTACCGGGAGAACATGTTCGCCGCACAATCGGCGGGCGACGAGGCCGAGGACAAGCGCTGGTTCGCCCTCAAGCCGATGAACTGTCCCGGCCACGTGCAGATCTTCAAGCACGGCCTGAAGTCCTACCGCGACCTGCCCCTGCGGCTTGCCGAGTTCGGCGTGGTGCACCGCTACGAGCCGTCCGGCGCCATGCATGGGCTCATGCGCGTGCGCGGCTTCACCCAGGACGACGCCCACGTCTTCTGCACCGAGGATCAGCTCGCCGACGAGTGCCTGAAGATCAACGATCTGATCCTCTCGACCTACGCGGATTTCGGCTTCGACCAGATCGTCGTGAAGCTCTCGACGCGGCCGGAGAAGCGCGTCGGCTCGGACGCGCTCTGGGACCACGCCGAGGACGTGATGACCCGGGTGCTGACGCAGATCGAGGCGCAGTCGGCCGGCCGGATCCGCACGGAGGTCAATCCGGGGGAGGGCGCATTCTACGGGCCCAAATTCGAGTACGTCCTGCGCGACGCGATCGGCCGCGACTGGCAATGCGGCACCACGCAGGTGGATTTCAACCTGCCCGAGCGGTTCGGCGCCTTCTACATCGATGCCGACGGCGCAAGGAAGCCGCCCGTGATGGTGCACCGGGCGATCTGCGGCTCGATGGAGCGGTTCACCGGCATCCTGATCGAGCATTTCGCCGGGCATTTCCCGCTCTGGCTGTCGCCGGTCCAGGTGGTGGTGGCGACGATCACCGGCGAGGCCGATGCCTATGCCCGGGATGTCGTGCGCGCCCTGGAACGGGCCGGCCTGCGGGTCGAGGCCGATCTGCGCAACGAGAAGATCAACTACAAGGTCCGGGAGCACTCGCTCGCCAAGGTGCCGGTGCTGCTGGCGCTCGGCAAGCGCGAGGCCGAGGAGCGCACGGTCTCGATCCGTCGGCTCGGCAGCCAGCAGACCCGGACGTTGCCGCTCACGGAGGCGGTGGCGGCCTTCGTCGAGGAGGCGACCGCCCCGGATCGCCGCCGGGCGGAAGCCGTGGCCGACACGGTCCCGACCAGTGAGACCGTCCTCGACGGACATCACGGCGTCCACGACGCACCTTGAGCCTTCGACGCCGTCGGTCGCCGCCGCGTCGAGAGGAGGCGGCGCGCCGATCGAGACGACCCCATCCCCGCGGCGCCGAGCCGCGGGGTTTTCTTTGGGGCGAGCCTGCGCGTGGCTGTGGCCGGCAGGGATTCGTGCTGCGATTTACGCGGCTGCCTCGAAGACCAGGCTTCCTTGAGCGAAACACAATCTCGTCAAGGTTGGCGAAAGGAATCCCATTCTATGACAGCGCAGGGGCAGTCTTCGGTGGGGCGTTCGGCCGTGAGCGGGGCTTGGGCTCGGCCGGGCGCCTGAAGGGGGTTCGCCATCATGGCGCGAGCGAACAGGGTTTCGGCGCGGCTGCAACGGCGCGAGCGGGAGGCGATCGTCATCTCGCGTCCCTACGGGCTCTGCCGGGACCGGCGGCTCGGCACCCGGATCATGCGGGCCCTGGACAGCCTGCCGCAGGGCTTCTGCCTGTTCGATGCCGGAGACCGCCTGCTCTTCGCCAATGACGGCTACCGGCGCATCTTCGGCCAGCCCGCCGGGCAACCCCGTCCCGGCATGCACGCCCGAACGCTCATCGCTCTCAACGCCGCCAAAGGCCTGAAGGCCGAGCGGGATCCGGCGCAGATCTGGGCGGAGCGGTCCCGGGCCCTGGCCCGGCGCGATCCCGGCACCGTGCTGCAGACGCTCCCGGACGGGCGCCAGATCGCCCTGGCGCTTCAGCCGCAACCGGGCGGGGGTTGGCTCGCCCTCTACGAGGACGTCACCGAGCGCCGACGGGCGGAGGCGCTGCTGCACCACAGGGCCCATCACGACCCGCTGACCGGCCTGCCCAACCGCTACCTGTTCGAGGCGCGGCTCGACCAGGCCACGGCCGAGCCCACCGGCCGGGGCTGCGCCCTGCTGTGCATCGACCTCGACGGGTTCAAACCGGTAAACGACCTCTACGGCCACGCCGCCGGCGACGCGCTGCTCCGGCAGATGGCCGGGCGGCTCCAGGAGGGTCTCGGCGACCGGGATACCGCCGCACGCCTCGGCGGCGACGAGTTCGTCCTGCTCCTGGATGAGGTTCCGGCCTCGACCGTGCTCGATCGGGCGCAGCGTCTCCACGCGCGGCTCACCGAACCCTACGATGTCGGCGCCGGGCAGCCAGTGCGGATCGGGGCCGCGATCGGCATTGCCCGCGCGCCGCAGCACGCCTGCCGGGCGCAGGCGCTGTTCGAGCAGGCCGACGCGGCGATGTACCGGGCCAAGCAGCTCGGTCATCCCTGCCTGTGGAGCGACGCGCTGGCCTCCGGCCCGGTACGGGTTGCCGAAGGGGTGGTGTGAGCGCCGATGATGTGGCTCAGCGGGCCTTGTCGTGCTCCGCGAGGCCAACGGCCTTGTAATCGTAGGTCGGGTAGAACTCGGTCCGGTAGGCGCCCCAGGCGGTGTCCTCCAGGACGCGGTTGATCTCGCGCAGCCGGGTGGCGGGCAGCCGCAGGGTGATGATCTGTCCGATCCCCATGACGACGTTCCACGAGACGATCTCGATGCCGGGCGGCGGGAAGGCCTTGTAGAAGCCCTGCTTGGCCAGTTGCTCGTTCAACTCGGCCAGGGGCCGCGACTGGTCGTGCCGCAGGAAGACCGTCAGCAGGATCGCGTTGTCGGGCGTCGCCACGGCCGAGCCGGCCTGCGGTGGCGGCGTCGTCTGGGCCGCGGCCGGCCCGACGGCGGTTACCAGAAGGACGAGGGTGGCCAGGGCCGATCCGGTCGTGATCCTCGAGCGTCCCATACAGCCTCCTGATCGTGAGCGAACCGGTACAGCACCAACGCGCGCAGGATTGCTTCCGTCGCGATCCGGCGCCCCGACTTTCAGCCGGGCTCGACATCGTAGGACAGGCGCAGCCGCAGGCGGACGGTTCCCTGCTCGTCCCGGACGGCGATCACGTAATCCTGGCGCACCTGCGGATCCGAGAGCCCCTGCGCGATCCGGGTCATCATACGGACCGCCTGGTCCTGCGCGGCGGCGAGATCGGGCAGGTCGACCCCCTTCTCATCACGAACGAGATTGGTGCCGTCATGGAGATCGATAAAGTATCGGGGCACGGATTTTGTGGCTCTGGACGCGCGATCGCTCGCAAGCTTCGTGCTACGTTGTTTCTACGTAGTGTCCAGCCGCCGTCGCCTGTGTCGCACCCGGGCGCGAGTGCCCAATCGCCTCAGCCGCCCTGGAGGCTCTCGGCGAAGTCTTCCGGCACCTCGCCGAACTGGCCCAGGATCGTCACGCCCTCGAGTTCGCCGGTCTCGTCGTCGGCAACCACCTTCAAGGCCGCTGCACCCGGCATGCGTCCGGCCAAGGCCTCGGCCTTTTTGAGGGCGCCGAACTCGCTCTGGGCGGGCTCCTGTCGAGCCGGCCGCAACCGCTTCCGGTGCAATTCGAACGGCTGCACCACGAATGTCGTCTTCATCGCCATACCGCTACCTTTGAAGCACGCCGCACGGTTGCGATAGGGCATCATTCTGAAAGGTGGTGGCCGGCATTCGGAAACCGATGCCGTGCGATCAAAGGCCGCCGGCATCTCGAAGGCGCGCCGGCGTTACGGCGCCGCGTCGGTTACAGGCTGCGCGTCGTGACCCCGAGCGCCAGCAGCGCGTAGGCGCCGATGAAGAACCATTGCCGATGCGCCACCACGGTCCGTCCGACCATGGGGATGCGGGTGTAGAGGCTCGCGACGGCCAGGCCGATGAGGACGGCCGAGACCAGGAAGGTGAGCAGGCGCGGGGCTGACAGCGTGGGCATGGCCCATGCTCGCGCAGGACGGTTACCGGCGCGTTACCGGTCGAGCCCCGGGACACGGGGCCGGTCCGGCGTCAGCGGTCCGGTGGAGCCCGGCAGCAGCCCGACCTGGGCCAGCCACAGTGCCATGATCGCCCCCGCGATCAAGGTGGCGAGCGAGGCCAGTCGGCCAGTCCAGCGTCGCGTGATGATCATGACGGCCAGGACGACCAGAAGGGCGAGAAGGAGAGCGAGCAGCAGCATCCGCGCGCAATGCCATGACCGCGCCCGCGCGTCACCGCACGAGGGGCTGCACCCGCCCAAGCTATTCGCTCGAAAGTTGAGAACTTGGGGAAAGCCCCGTCACCCGGATACGCATTTGCCGGATTCTGGCAGGATCGAGATCCGCTGACGGATCAAAGTCTTGATTGGGCTGCGGATCGCGATCGCAGCCTCCGACGGCGTATCACGATTCAGTTTTCCGAGGCACGCTCGACGACGACTGCCTGTCCTCGGCCGTGCCTCTCTGCCGAGGATTGGAACAACACGGAACATATTTGTCGCACCGTCGGCGAGATCTGTCTAAAACCGGACGAACACAATATTTATGTAGAAGAACGGCGCATGCGTTGCCGGATTATGCGATGCTCCGCCAGATCGTCGCCGCGCGTAGGTGCCCACGAACGGGCCGAATCACCGGCCGTGCCGGCGTCCGGTTCGATCCACGAACCGGCAAGCCAGTGGCCACGATCTAGAAACACTGGCGCAGTGGTTATCAAAACCTCCGCCCATCAGGACAGTTCACCTGGCGGTTGTGCCAGAATTTCCCGACTCGGCGCTTGAGCATGCGCAGCGATCATGACCGAGATGCACCCGGTTGTAGGCTTTTGTAACTTGCATTCGGCCCGGAGTGGTAGCAAATCGCGCGTGAGGGGCACATTGGGAACCATGAAGTGACAGAAGAAACGATTGTGCACACGCCAGATCTGATCGGGCTGGCCGGCGACGTCGTCGCCGCTTACGTGTCGAACAACCCCGTTCCGGCGTCCGAGCTGCCGGCACTGATCGCCCGCGTGCACGGTGCGATCGCCAGCCTCGCCTCCGGTACGGGCACAGCTCCGGCCGGTACGGCGCCGCGCGAGACGGTCGACAAGCCGAGCCCGGCCCAGATCCGCAAGTCGGTGCAGCAGGACGGGATCGTCAGCTTCATCGACGGCAAGACTTACAAGACCTTGAAGCGGCACCTGACCGCGAACGGTCTGAGCCCGCAGAGCTACCGCGAGCGCTACGGCCTGCCGGCCGACTATCCGATGGTCGCCCCGAGCTACGCCGAGCAGCGTTCCGCCCTCGCCAAGGCGATCGGGTTGGGGCAGCCCGGCGCCATGGCCGAGCGCGAGCGCAAGGGCCGCAAGGCCGCGTGAACCACCTGAACGCCTCCGGCGGCAGGCGCCGCCGAGGTCGTTCCGCCGAGCGCTTGGACCGGCGCACGCTATCCGGCCCCCTCATTCGTGGACCGCGTGCCGCCGTCCCTGCCGATAAACCGCCGCGGTGGATAACCCGGCCCTGCCGGCGCCCCCGAACGTTGCCGCGCGGCCACACACGTCCGGCACGTGGCGTGACACGGACAAGCTGCCACACTCTGCACAAAGCAGATGCCCACGCCGGATCCCGAGAGTGACAGGCGCGGGATCGAAGCATGATGAAGCGTGAGCAGACGAACCCGAACTCCGTCGTGGCCTTCCCGGCGCGTATCGCCCCCACCGTGGCCGACGAGGACACCGCATCGGTGATCGCGGTGCTGCAGGAGCAACTGGTCCTCGCCCGTGAGGGACGTCTGCGCTCTGTGGCCGTCGTCTCGGTTTCGACGGATGGCGAGGCGATCGGCACGCAATGGTCGTGCAAGGGCGCCGACATCACCAGCCTGATCGGCAAGCTGACCGTGCTCACCCACGATATGATGTCGGCCCGCAAGTAACCGGCCGCCGATCGAGATCGCCCCCTCGGGCCGTGGCCACGGTCGGGCTGACGGGGTGTCGCGAGGCGCAGCGGCCGAACCGCGATCCGATGTCGCTTCGCCGGGCCCTCGACCGGGGCGGCATACGGGGCTGTCGGCCCTATCTCTGTGTCGCGGACCGGCGCCGGCAGGCGCGGGTCCGGCCCCAGCACAGAGGATCCGCCCGCCCATGAGACGCGCCCTGCTCGCCGCCGCGCTGGCCGCCTCGATCCTGGCTCCGGGAGCCGCGACCGCGCAGGACGCGAAGCGGACCGAGACGATCGACGGGCTGGTCCGGATCGTCGGCGCCCAGGCCGGCATCGTCCTCTACTGCCGCAAGCTCTACACCGTGGACGACACGGTATCCGAAGGCCTGTCGCGGACCGTGCGCCGCGCGCTCGACGCCGCCATCGGCCGTCGTCAGGCGAAGACCGCCATCGCCGAGGAAGGCCAGCGCGTCGCCAGGACGATTGCGGAGGTCGGCGCGGACCAATGGTGCGCGGACCAGCGGGACATCCTCAACACCGACGGCGTTCGGGTCTTCGTCGACTGAGGCGCCCAATTCTCTCCGGCCGTTGCAACGCACGGTTCGAGATATCCGAGACTACCTCGAGACAGAGTTGCGCCGAAGACGAGATATCGGTGCCGGCCTCAACCTCCGTTCTGCAGTGCAGAACAGATTATCTCCTTGTTCGCACTGGGAACGTCTGTCATGTTTCGAGCGCGGACGAGCGAAAGCAGATCACGCCGGCTGTGATCGTTCCGACAAGAGCCCCAAGGGCCAGAAGACCGGCGTCGGAGGATTGCGCCATGTCGACATCGATCACCATCGCCGTCGCACTCGTCGTGTGCGGCGCTGCGCTCACGGCCTTCGCCTTCACCCGCGCCCCCCGGTCGAAGGACTTCGCGGGCTGGGACGTGATGTTCATGAGCGGGATCGGCGCCGTCGCGCTCGGATTTCTCGCGACCTTGGTCGAGGTGGTCACCGGATAGCGCGCCGGCCTGCAGGCCGGGATGAGGACAATCCGATGAATTTCCGACACGTCATCTGAACCCGCAGCGCCGAAGCTGTGCGCTTCGAGGTTCACGAGACGGCGATGCTTGATCGACGGAATGCGCCGCGCACGGTTTTGAACGAGACCGGCAGCATCTCGATCGACGAGCATCGCAGCCTGCCGTGCATCGTCTACGATCGCTCCCTGGGCGGCGTTCGGGTCGCCCTGCCGGAGGCCGAGATCGTGCCGGACAGGTTTGTCCTCAGCCTCGATGCGAGCAACGAGATCCTGGTTTGCCGCTCGGTCTGGCGCAAGGCGGAGGAGATCGGCGCGGCGACGAACGAGCCGGAGGCCGACCGGTCGGTCCGATCGCGGATCCGGCGCGGCATCACCTCGGTCTGATGCGCCCCCCGCGAATCAGCTCGAGCGCCGCGCGCTCCACCGGCCGCTGCAGCTGATCGCGCCGCCGGTCGTCCGCCAGGTGCCGCTGCCGGCGCCCTGGGTGTCGAGGCTGCCGGCGATCGGCACCGTGTTCGAGCCGCTGGTGATCGTGGCCTGCACGCTGCCGCTCGACGACACGCCGCCATCGATATCGACCGCGTCCCCGGGGATCGAGGCGTCGCTGTCCTTGATCTGGACTTGGTAGCTCGTCTGCGCCGCGCAGGGCCCCTCGGACGTGGTGGCCACGATGGTCCAGGCGCCGTCGTAGCGATTCGGCACCTTCACCTTCCGGGTGACCGCAGCGGCTGGCGAGAGGACACCCACGATCAAAGTGGCGGTCAGGAACGGAACGAGGCAGCGGGTCACGGGGGCTCTCATGCTGGCGTAGCCGGGATCGGCCACGTGGGGACAGAACCGCGTAGCCGTTGAACGGTTGCGGCGGCCGATGGGCACCTTCGACCGCACCGCGTGTTCTCCCCGTGCCGGGCCCGCTCCTTCCCGGTTGCGGCACCGCTGCAAGGAACATCCATGTCGGATCAACGATCGCCCAGCGCCGACGACGTGCCTATGCCCGATCTGCCCCAGGGCCTGCCGACGCCGCCGAACACCGGCGAGATGCCGCCACCCAGGCTCCCGTCCCCTCCCGCGGACGATCCTGGGTCGCCACAGCCCGGCCCCGCACCGGACATCGACGTGGTGCCGGGTCCGTGAAGGCCGTGCGCTGGGGACTGGGTTTCGCGCTCCCTCTGGGCGCGGTCCTTGCGGCCTCTGCCGCCGAGCCGCTGAGCATCGAACGGCTGAGCGCCGATGGCTGGGAGATTGCCGGCTATACCGGCACGTTCGACAATCGGTCCTCCCTGATCCTGTTTCGGAAGAAGGACACCAAATACCTCGTCCAGTGCTCGATCCTGTACGACGTGACGCGCAACCCGCGCGTCATCACGAATTGCTACGAACTGCACTGAGCGCGGTCGCAGCCGCGCCGCCGTGAACTTCGCCGGCTCGCATCCGTTGGCGTCCGACTCCCGACAACGGACCGATCCATGACACGCATGACGCTGGTGCTTTCGGGCGCCCTGACCCTCCTGCTGGCCGGCCCGGCCGCCGCGCAGGTGACCACCGGCGGCGCCGGCAATACCGGCGTGACCGCACCGCCCACCACGGGCGGCGTCGGAGCCGGCACCGTGGGCAACGGCCCGAACGCCCAGATCACCACGGGCACGACGGCCAACCCCAGCAACTCCTCCGTCCCGGGGACGACGCCGGGGGTCAATATCGGCGGCACCCCGACGAGCGGGCCGCCCGGTACCGGGGGCACCGCGGGCGGTCCGGCGCTCGGCAATCGCTAGGGCGCCAGCGCGCACGTCGAATCACGGAACGCGACTCGAGCCCGATCGCGCGGCGATCGGGAACGGGTTCAGGGGCGGGCCGGATCCCGGCTCACTCGCCCCAATCGATGTCCAGCGACCGCTCGAACGCGGCCGCGGACATCTCCTTGCCCTTGGGATCGGCCACCATGATCTCCCGGAACCCGCGGCGGGCGAGCTCCCAGGTCTTCTCCATAGCCTGCTCGTCGGTCCCGCACGCGAAGGTCATGACGCGGCCGGACGGATCGATCCCCTTAACGGTGAACACGACGCTCTCCTTAGCTTTCACGCCCGCATATAGCGCGGCGCATGCGATCCCGCTCTACCGATACTGAGCCCCCGGGACCCGTAGGCCTGGCGCCGCGTTGCTCTGGGACAGGGAGGCCTCGAATGACAGAGTCGCGCGAGCCCAGGACTGTTCCGGAACCGCTCCTTGCTCCGATCGATCTGGTTTCGGAGGCCGGGCTGGCGGACATCGCGCCGAGCCCCTCCACCAAGTCACTGCCGATCGGAGAGGACGAGCCGGAGGTCGGTCTGTCGCAAAAGGGCAGCGACGAGGATGCGATCATCCGGCGCGAGACCGAGATCTGACAGAGACGGGTTCCCGTCACACGTCGATCCCTGGACCTTCTCGCTTGTGCGGTGCACAACGGCGATGGCCGCGGCCAGATGTGCGGCCGAAGGAGACCAGTCATGGCGAATATTCCCAGCTTCGAGGTCCCGCCGCAAATGCGCGATCTGGCCGAAACCAGCGTCGAGCAGGCCCGCAAGGCGTTCGGAACCTTCATCGGCTCCGCCCGCCGCGCGACCGATACCCTTCAGGGCTCGACGGACGTGGCTCGGACCAACGCGCAGGACATCTACGCGCGCAGCCTGGACTATGCGGAGCAGAACGTCCGCGCGGCGTTCGACTTGGCGCAGAAGCTCGCTGCGGCCAAGTCCTTCCCGGAGGCGATGCAGCTTCAGGCCGAGTATGTGCGCGAGCGCTTCGCCGCCATGCAGGCGCAGGCCAAGGATCTCGGCGGCCTCACCCAGGGCGCGTTCCAGCAGGGTGCCGAGCACGCCAAGGCCGCGATGCAGCAGGGTGTCGAGGAGACCCGCAAGGCGGTAAAACAGGGCCAGGACGCGGCCCAGCAGATGGGTCAGGAGACGCAGCACGCCGCCGATCAGGCGTCGCACTGAGCGCACGGACCAGGAGCGCGGGTTCTTCGGAGCCGGTGCCTCTGGTCCTGGGCCGGCGACGTGCCTGGTGCCGCCGGCCCATCCAGGATGTGGAGTTGCCGATGATGTACGGCGAGGTGGGCCGTCTGATGGACGAAGCCATCCGGCTGAGCATCCGCCAGGCGGAGAATGCCGCTCTTCTCGCAGTCGCGGTGCAATACGCCTGGCTGGACCTGTGCCTTGAGGGTTATCGCGCGACAGGCGCTGCGGTGAGCAGCGAACTCGGGCACCAGGCCCGGACCCGGCGCCTGATCCAGCGCGGCGTCTCCCCGAGCGTCGCCGCCCAGGAATTGCACATCGTCTGAAACGGCCTCGAAAGAGGGGGCCGAACGTAGCGCCGCTATCGGCTTCAGCGGGTCGTGTCGGCGGATGCCTGGACAATCGAGCGCGGAAGAGCCGCAACCGGGCGGCTGCCGGGACGGGCGGCCGAGACCGGCTGGGGCGTGGTCGTCAGGTCGCCGACGGCGCGGGCCTGCGTGGTCGCGCGAGCCTGATCCCGGTACAGCGGCGGCGTCAGGTGCAGGCTGTCGTCGGCGGCGGCGGGGCCGGTAAAGATGGCGGCGGAGGTGAGCGCCGCCGACGCGAGGATGAGGATCGTGCGCATGGTGCGACTCCGGTTCGATCGCGGGATGCAATCGCTGAGTGCATGAGACCACGGATTTGTGCGATGCGGCATGCTGATTGCGCATTGCAACATAACGCCACGTCGGCAAAGTTTTGCAGTTCTCGCGCGCGCTGCGCAGGGAAAAATCAGACCCGCCACGATTTGGGCCATGCGCTCCCAGCAAAGGAACTAAATTTCATTCGGTGAACTCTCAAATATAAATTGAGCTGCACCGAGATTTAATTTTGGACTGCGGCGGCAAAACCGGCCTGACGACTGCACCGAAGGCCCGTAGCCGCATTGATGCGATCGCAATGGAGGCTACTGCCTGGCGGAAGCGGCCGACGCCCCGGGATCGACTGCAGCCCGCTGACACGAATCAGCAACACGATCGCCAGCCCCACGTCACATAGGTGGGTTAGATGGAGTCCAATCTTCATATGCCCGGAGCGCGATCATGACGCCCGCCGACCTCGACAAGCGTGCCGAGTTGACTGTGTGGCCGAGCCGCTCGCTCGGTCGATCCGCCCAGGGACGTCCGTTCGCGACGCTGCGGGAGGCGCTCGCCGCCGCAGCCCAGGAGATCGCCGCCGAAGACGCGCAGCCCTGGATCATCACCGAGGCGGGCGACGTGCTGTCGCCGCGCTGGATCCGGGCGAACACCGAGTCCTACGCGCTGCAGTGATCGGAAGGTCCGGTCTGCCGGAGGCTCCGGGGCTGCCCGCTCAGCACCCGATGCAGATGTCGTGCACCACATGCTCCCGGCGGGGGCCGGTCCGCTGGTTCGGCAGCCGCCCCTCCGTCGACGGGAAGCCGCTGCCGAGCGCCTGATACCGACGCCGACCGCCGGCCGGATCGACGACCGGAGGCGGCGCGGGTGAGGCTGCTTCGGGCTCCGGAGCCGGACTGGGCGCGCTGTTCGCCATGCCGGGATCGGGGAGGGGCATCACCATTCCCTGGGCCGGCGGGACTTGGGCGAACTCGCCCGCCTGAGCCTGCAGTGGCATGCAGACCAGGGCTAAGACGATCGGCCGACACCGCACCGGCATGACGCTCTCTCCGCGGCTCTCCGCTCGATGGCAGCCGGCGCGCCGTGACGCGCCGGCCGGGTGGGCGCTCAGAGTGACGTGCTCGCTCCCGTCGGACCAGTACCGACTTCGGCGGCAAGCACGCTAGTAGGCCCGGCCGTAGAACGGCTTCGATACCGGGTGATACCGGTCGCTCACCGGCCAGGTATAGGGCTGGTCCTTGCCGGTCCGGATATCGGCGCCGAATTTCGGCGGGTTGAATCCGATGCCGTGAAGGCTCCCCGCGCGGCCCTTGGCGCCCTGCGCCGGTGAGCCCGCATCGCGCGCCAGCGCCGCGCTCGACAGCCCCACGAACAGAACAGCCGCGAGCGAAACGCGGCCCAGCATGACGGATCTCATGGCTCTCTGCATCGTCGCCTCCTGCTCCGGCCGAGGTGCCGGAACACAAGGAACGGCACCGCTCCAGCGCGGTTCCGCCCGCTTTGGCAGAGCCGTCAGAAGGCGTTCGCCCCGCCGAGACAGGTCACCGCCAGCGGCCCGTTGCAGGCCGTATCGACCTGCCCGGCACCGGCCGCGATCCCGGCACCTCCGACCGCCCCGCCGCCACCGCGGGCCACCCCGGCGGCATCGACTGCGTCGAGATCCCGGCCCGTCGCCGCGCTCGCGCTGCCGGCGATGCCGCCGCCAGCGGCCCCGCCCCCGCCGCCGGTGGCCGTCGCGGAAGCAGCCGGATCGACGTTGAGGCCCGTCACGCTGGCGCCGATCCCGGCGCCGCTGCCGAAGCCGCCCGTCCCGGACGACGCCACCGACGCGGCCGCATTGGCGTTGGTGTTCAGACCGCTGGCGATGGCCGAACCGCCGATCCCGCCCAGACCGAAAGACGAGACGGCATTGCCCGAGATCGACCCGATGGCCGAACGCGAGGCGGTGTTGAAGCCGCTACGCGCCCCGGTCGCCCCGATCGTGCTCGCGGTCCCGCCCGACCGGGACGTCGTACCGGTAATGCCGGCGCCACCGGTCGTCCCGGATCCCGTGAGGCCGAGCTGACGCGTGCTGGTGCTCGCGCTGGTCGGCGGCGCGATGCTGCCGCCCCCGGAGCCGCCACCGCCGAAGCTGAGCTGTCCGGCATTCGCCAGGCCGCCGCCCTGCGCTGAGAGCCTCGGGAACGGGCCTGTGGTCGATCCGCCGCCGAGGCTGAGCTGCCCCGGATTGGCGATCGCGGTGACCGGCTCCAGCGAGGCCGCCGAGGGTGCGGTCGCGGTGGCGGACAGGTTCTGCGCCCAGGCCGACGTGGCGAACGGGAGCAGCATGGCGGCGGCGAAGAGGACGCGCATGGCTGATGGCTACCACGAGACGGTGTGTCCGTGGCCAACCCTGGCGCCTCCGGCGGGTTCCGACCGGTTCAGGCCGCCCGCACCCACACCGCGGTGTCGTGGAAGGTGGCGCCGTCGTTGGGGGCGGCCGGGGTATCGCCGATCAGCGCGTTGATGCCCCGCCCGCCCGAGAAGGCGGCGGCCGGCCATAGGCTCTCGACCACCACGATGCCGGGCGGCTGCCCCTCGGCGAGGCGGGCATGCAGCCGGACCCGGCCGCGGGTGTTGCCGATCTCCACCGCGTCGCCGGTGGCGATCCCGAGGCGGGCGCCGTCCGCCGGATGGAGCAGGCAGGTCGGGCGGCCCTCGCGCCGGATCGATTCCGGGCTGTTGGTGAAGGTGGTGTTGAGGAACTGGCGAGCCGGCGGCGCCACCATCCGGAACGGCCGCTCGGCATCGGCCGGCTCCGACACCGCCCAATGGTCGGGCAGGGTCGGCATGCCGGCGGCGCGCGGCCCGAGCGACGACCAGTCCGGGCTGAAGCGGAAGCGCCCGTCCGGATGGCCGAACCCGGTGAGGAAGTGGCTCTCGGCGAAGCTCGGCTGCGCGTCGATCCAGCGCTCCTGCGCGAGCCTGTCGAGGCCGCCCCAGCCGGAGCGTGCCAGGGTCGCGTCGGCGAGGCCCCGGGCGCTCAAGGCGAAGCCCGCATGCGCGGCCCCGAGCCGGCCGGCCAGGGCGGCGATCAGGTCGTGGTTGGAGCGGCATTCCCCCGGCGGCTCCAGCAGCGCCGGCCCGGACTGGATATGGCTGTGGCCCCCGGCCCCGTAGATGTCGTCGTGCTCCAGGAAGGTCGTGGCCGGCAGCACCAAGTCGGCGAGCGCCGCCGTCTCGGTCATGAACTGCTCGTGCACGGCGACGAACACGTCGGGCCGCATCAGGCCGGCGCGCACACGGTTGCTGTCCGGGGCGGAGGCTGCTGGATTGGCCGACTGGATCAGCATGGCCCGCACCGGCGGTCCGCCCTGCAAGGCGTCCGGATCGTCGGCCAGGATCGCGCCGATCCGGCTCATGTCGAGCTCGCGCACCCCCGGGGCCTTGGCGTCGAGACCCTCGGTGAGGGTCTTGTCCCAGTTGAAGATCGCGGCGTTCTGCCAGAGGGCGCCGCCGCCCTCATGCTGCCAGGCGCCGGTCACCGTCGGCAGGCAGGTCACCGCGTGGAGGTTGACCGCGCCGTTGCGCGTCCGGGTGAAGCCGAAGCCGCAGCGGATGTAACTGCGCGGCGTCGAGCCGTAGAGCGCGGCGAAGGCCTCGATCTCGGCGGCCTTGAGGCCGGTGATCGCCGCCGCCCAGTCCGGGGTTCGGGTCGCGACATGGGCCTCCAGCGCCGCCGTATCCTCGGCATGGGCTGCGAGGTAGGCCCGGTCGGCGTAACGATCGCGGAACAGCACGTGGAGCACCGCGCAGGCCAGGGCGCCGTCGGTGCCGGGGCGCGGCGCGAGGTGGAGGTCGGCCGCCGCCGCGGTGCCGGTGCGGTAGGGATCGATCACCACCAGCTTGGCGCCGCGCGTCTTGCGGGCCCGGCTGATGTGGCTCATCGCGTTGACCTGGGTGCTTACCGGGTTGCCGCCCCAGACCACGATCAGATCGGAGAGCGCCATCTCCCGCGGGTCCGGGCCGGCGACACGACCAACCCCGGCGCTCCAGCCGGCGATGGCGATCGACGTGCAGATGGTGCGCTTGCGGCGGGAATAGCCCATCACGTGGGTCAACCGGTGGATGCTGTCGCGCTGGACCAGCCCCATCGTGCCGCCGGAATTGTACGGCCAGACCGCCTCCGGACCGTGGCGTTCGGCGGCCTCCGTGAAGGCGCCGGCCAGGCGGTCGAGGGCGGCGTCCCACGTGATCGGCCGCCACTGGCCGCCGCCCTTGGGGCCAACCCGTTCCAGCGGCTGCAGAATCCGGTCGGGATGATGGACCCGCTCGCCGTAGCGGCTGACCTTCGCGCAGATCACCCCGGCGGTGTAGGGGTTGTCGCCGCCCTTCACCGAGACGACGCGGCCGTCCGCCACCTGCACGTCGAGGCTGCAGGCGGAGGGGCAATCATGCGGGCAGACGGTCCGGGCCAAGCGACGAACTCCGTGGCGTAGTCTCGCGGTGGTTGCGGGGATGATGCAAGCGCCGTGCATTTTTGAGGCGGATCCCGCGCAGGCAGCGGCTTTTTCGGCGACCGGATCGGGGTTCACGCGCAGAATTCGGCCCCGTCCCGCCGAAGAAGTGGCCTTCATCCTGCCGGATTGGCGGTATGGTCTCCCGGTCCAGATCCGCTTTAACCAACGATTGTGCCCTTGCCAGATGTGTTCGCTCAGGGCTTGCGCAGCGCCGGCTGGCTTGCCGGGCTGCCGGCGCTCGCGCTGATCTGGGCGAGCGCGACCCTCTACGCCGCCCCGCAGATCGCCGAGACCCTCGAAGCCGCCGGCGCGCGCGTCGCCGCCGGCACCGCCACCGCCACCGGCGAGCCCTGGCTGCGGCTGGAGGCGCGGGGGCGCGACCTGGCGGCGGAGGGCGAGGCGCCGGATGTCGGCGAGCGCGAGACCGTGCTGGCGAAGCTCGCCGCCCTGGAGGGGCCCCGCCGGATCGTCTCGGAGGTCGGGCTGGTGGAGACGGCCACGCCGTTCCAGTGGGCGGCGATCCGCACCGGGACCGCCCGGGTGGCGCTGGAGGGCAGCCGCCCGGTGGAGATCGGACGGCGGGCCCTGGAGGCGCGGATCACCGGGGCGCTGGCGCCCGGGACCTATCTCGACGACACCGCCCGGGCGGCGCGGGGGGCGCCCCCGGACTTCGCCAGCGCGGCGGCGTTCCTGGCGGCCCGGCTGTCGGGGCTCGCCAAGGGCGGCCGGGCGGCGGTGAGCGACACCGTGCTCAACCTGTCGGGCGAGGCCCTGGACGTGCCGGCCTACGAGGCGTTGCGGGCCGCCCTGGCGAACCCGCCCGCGGGGTTCAGCATCGGGCGGATCGAGATCGTGCCGCCCGCGGTGGCGCAGTTCCGGTTCTCGGTGGAGAAATCGGCCCGGGGGATCGTGCTCGACGGCTTCGCGCCCTCCGCCGCCGACCGGGAGGCGGCCCTGCGCGCCGCCGCGGAGGCGGTGCCCGGCGGCACCGTGCAGGACCGGCTGCTCACCGCACGGGGGCTCGACCCGGCGATCGACCCGAAAGCCCTGATCGGCTTCGCGTTCAAGCTGGCCGAGCTGATCCAGACCGGCACCGTCACCTTCGCGGAGGACACCATCGCGGTCACCGGCGACGCCATCGACGCCCAGGCGATCCCCGACGCCGCCGCGCTAATGCGTGAGGCCCGGCCCGCCGGGGTGAAGCCCGGTTCGGTGACGCTGGCGGCCCGGCCGCTTTCGCCCTACCGGGTGGTGATCCGCCGGACCCCGGAGGCGGTGACGCTGACCGGCCACCTGCCCGACGACGCGACCCGGGAGCGGGTGCTCGCTGCCTTACGACCGCGCCTGTTCCGCGAGCCGGTGGTGGACCGCACCCGGCTGGCCGACGGCGCCCCGCCGGATCTCGGCACGGCGTTGGCGGCCGCCGCCCCCCTGGTGGTGAACCTCGCCATCGGGGAAGTCGCGGTGTCCGACCGGGCGCTGACGCTCACCGGCGAGAGCCTATACCGCGAGGCCGCCGCCCGGCTGCCGGACAGGCTGGCCGAGGCGCTGCCCGCCGGCTGGACCGGGCAGGCCGCAATTTCAGCGCGCCAGCCCGCCGAGACCCGCGACCCGGCCGCCTGCCGGGCCGAGGCCGCCGCGATGCTGGACCGGGCGTCCCTGCGCTTCCCGGCCGGCAGCGCGACGCTGGGGCCGGCCTTCTACCCGGTGCTCGATTCCCTGGCGGGCCTGGCCAAGGTCTGCCCGACCTTGCGCATCGCGGTCTCGGCCCCGGCCGACCCGGCCAAGCCGAAGCCGGCCCCCGGGGAGGGCGCCGCGCCCACGGAGACGCCACCGACTCCGATGGCCGCCCCCCCAGCGCCCGAGGCGCCCGCCGCCACCGGCTCGGCCCAGAAGTCCGACCCCAAGGAGTCGCCTGCAAAGCCCGCCGCGAAGCCGCATCCGGCGCCCGAGACACACGCGGCGGCGAAGAAGGCCGAGCCCGCCAAGCCCGCGGCCGCGAAACCCGCCGGCACCAAGACGAACCCCACCCAGAAAACCGAAAAAAAGCCCAAGGAGGCCGCCGACGATCCGCCCCTCGACCTGCCGCGGCTGCGCGCGCAGGCGGTGATCGAGTATTTGCTCCAGGCCGGGGTCCGGCCGGACCAGATCAGCGCCGGGCCGGACGCGCCGGCCGGCCCCGTCGCCTTCGCGCTGCTGCCGTGAGGCCCGGGCCGCGCGCCCGCGCCGTTTTGGGCCTATCGGGCCAAGCAAACGGAACCCGTATGAGACCGACACAGACCCCGATCCGCCCGGCGCATCTCAGGATGAGGGCGCGGGTGGGACAGCGCCGCCGAAGTGCCGCCGGGGAGGCGGAACGGTCGTGATCCTGCTGCTCACCGCATTCTGGCCCGGGCTCGCCGGGGCGGGGGCGCTCGGCCTGGTGGTCGGAGGGCTCGCCGGCTGGCCGGTCCGGCCGGCCGTGCCGCTGGCCCTGTGCGGGCTCGCGGCCCTGCTGGCGGCCCTCGCCTTCGCGGGGATCGTGCCGGGCCTGTTCGGCCTCTGGCTGGAGGGCGCCGGTCTGCTCCTGCCGGCCTATCTCCTGGGCTGCACGCTCGGCGCCCTGGCGCGCCATCGGGTCGCCCGTCCCTAGGGCCGCGGCCCGCATCCGGACGGGAACCGATCCTCCCCCCGGCGACGTTGCTTCTGCGAGAATGGCCCCCGCGGCCTACAACCAGAAGAGGCGATCCGATGCCGAACCTGACGCGCTCCGCCCGCCGCTACGCCCTCCGCCTGCCCCGCCCCCGGGCCGGCGCCGCCGCCACCGGCCTGTTCCTGGCCGCCCTGGCGCTATCGGCCGCGACGGTCCCGCTGGTCGAGCCGACCACCGCCAGCACCGCCCAGGCTTCGCTGGAACGCTGAGGCTCGGCGGGGGAGGGGCGGGCCGGACATTCGACCGCCCGTCATGCCACCCCGACGCGCTCTCCTCCCCCGCGCGGGAGGGCGTTGGGGTGAGGGAGGCGACCTTTCCGGAAGACCCTGTCCCCTCACCCTGTCCCTCTCCCGCACGGGAGAGGGGGGACCCGCGCCGTATCCGGCAAGCGATGAAGGGCGCGCCCCACGACGGCACATCACCCGCTGCAACCCCCATCCCCCGCCCGCCGTTGTCACGCCGGGCGGCGTCCGCCCCGGAGGGATGCGCATGGGTTTGCTCGAATCGGCGATCGGCGGCGTGCTCGGTCAGGTGTTCGGCGGCCAGAAGCAGGGATCCGGGGGGATGTCGCCCCTGGTGAAGGCCCTGCTGATGCTGCTGCTGGCCAAGGGCGCGAGCGGCGGCTTCGGCGACATCTTCGGGCAGGGACGCGGGCGTGAGCCCGGCCCCGAGGCCGACCGGTCCGGCGGCGCCGGCCCCTACGGGCGCGATCCGGGGCACCATCCGGCCGATGCCGGCGGGCGCGGCGATCCGGGCGATATCGGCGGCTGGGACCAGTCCGGCCAGCGCCGCGAGGCCGGGCCGTCCGATCCGACCCTGCCGCCCGGCGACTTTTCGGACCTGTCCGGCATGCTCGACGGCCCGGGCGAGCCCGGCCCGGCCCGGAGCCGCGCCGCCCCCGAGCGCCAGAACGATCCGGGGGAGGGCGATCTGGGCGGCCTCGACGGCCTGGTCGACCGCTTCCGCCAGGGGGGCCTCGGCGACGTGATCGAATCCTGGATCGGCCACGGCAGCAACCGCCCGGTGGCCCCGGCCCAGCTCGCGCAGGCGCTGGGCCCCGACACGCTCGACACCCTCCAAAGCCAGACTGGCATGGACCGCGAGACGCTGCTGTCGCAGCTCGCCCAGGCGCTGCCGGAGGTGGTGCACACGCTCACGCCGCAGGGGCGGCTGCCTGGGGCTGAGGAGCGGCGGGGGTGGTGAGCCGCGGCTTTCAAGCGTCGTAAATTGGAGTCCGAAAGCTCTTCGATCCGGTATCTTGATCGAATATCAAGTCTTACCAGAAGACTTCCTAAGCTCTCCCTCGTCCTTATGTGCTGCGCAGCCGCCTCGAAGGAGCCCTCCAGAGGTCACCGTGATCCCTGGAAGGCTCTTTCGACGCCTCCGCTACGCTTTGGCCCCTCAGTATAAGAGGGAAGGGCAGGATCATTGTTCAACGTCTTTGCTGCGTGGTCGGCAGTCATTGTCCTGCAAGAGCCGCATCGCCCATCAGGATTTCCAGGGATAAGCGGTCAGGAACCGCAACTGGGTGTCGCTCGTGACTTCCCAAACACTGCGAAGCGACATGAAGCGTCGATCCGGTGCTTCCACGGGTCCTTCGAACACGCGACGCGGCAGACCGAGCGGAAGCACCACGGCACGCCCCGGCCAATGATCGACCGCATGTTTCACCAGATCGCCGGCGAGCCGCTCCGGCTCCGCCGCCACATACCCGAAGGCCATTAGATACCTGGCTTTGGAGGCGCCATCCGTGTGCGCCGGATTGAGCAGGTAGCTGACGATCTTGGGCCACGCGACGGTCCAGACGATCGCTTCGACGTCGTCGGTCACACCGGCGCGCGCTCGACGAGTCTAATGTCCTCTGGCCGAACCGTCGCCAGCGCGCCGACGGGCGTCGGAAACTCGACCACGTAGGCCTCACCGCTGCGATAGACGCTGACGATCGTCCCTTCCGTGCCGGGCGCCAACACATCGCCATCGTCGCTGGTCGCAGCCGTCATCAACGCGACCCGGTCGAGATCCCGCAGATCCGACCGCGATGCGTCCTGCCGAAACTGGTAGGCAAATTCCAGCGTCATGGCGGCATGATAGGCGCATGCCGGGATTGCGCAACCGCTCCGTTTCCGAAGACCAGGCTGAAGGCTATCGGGCTCCCGAAAGCCTCTTTTCACCGATGTTTCCCACCCGCGCCGTCATCTTGAGGTGGAGCGTTGGACGCGCGCAGCTGCACAGTCTTCCACGGTCATCACATCAGATCGTTGCTAGCGAAAGACTGCAAATGTCTCGCCTGTCAGGCGACCCGCCGCATCACCAAGCTGGCATTCGTCCCGCCAAATCCAAAGGAATTCGACAGCACGACATCCACCGGCTTGCGCTTCGCCTCGAAGGGCACGAGGTCGATCTTGGTCTGGACGGAGGGGTTGTCGAGGTTGAGGGTCGGCGGGATCACGCCGTCGCGCAGGACGAGGATCGAAAAGATCGCCTCGACCGAGCCGGCGGCGCCGAGCAGGTGGCCGATCGAGCTCTTGGTCGACGACATGGTCGCGTTGGCGGCGGCGTCGCCCAGGAGGCGCTCCACGGCCTTCAGCTCCAGCTCGTCGCCCATGGGCGTCGAGGTACCGTGGGCGTTGATGTAGCCGATCTCGGCCGGGGAGATGCCGGCGCGCTTCACCGCGGCGCTCATGCAGCGGAAGGCGCCGTCGCCGTCCGGGGACGGGGAGGTGATGTGGTAGGCGTCGCCCGAGAGACCGTAGCCCACCACCTCGGCGTAGATCTTCGCGCCGCGGGCCTTGGCGTGCTCGTATTCCTCGAGCACGACGATGCCGGCGCCCTCGCCCATGAGGAAGCCGTCGCGGTCGCGGTCGTAGGGGCGGGAGGCCTTTTCCGGGGTGTCGTTGAAGCCGGTGGTCAGCGCCCGGCAGGCGGAGAAGCCGGCGATCGACAGGCGGTTGACCGGCGATTCGGCCCCGCCCGCCACCATCACGTCGGCATCGCCCAGCGCCACGAGGCGGCTCGCGTCGCCGATGGCGTGGGCGCCGGTGGAGCAGGCCGTGACCACGGCGTTGTTCGGCCCCTTGAGCCCGTAGGCGATCGAGACCTGGCCGGAGGCGAGGTTGATGATCCGGCCCGGGATGAAGAACGGCGAGATCCGGCGCGGGCCCTTCTCGTGGAGGGTGACCGAGGCGTCGTAGATGCCGCCGATGCCGCCGATGCCGGAGCCGATCAGCACGCCGGTGGCGCACTGGTCCTCGTGGCTCTTGGGCAGCCAGTTCGCGTCCTTCAGGGCCTCGTCGGCCGCCGCCATCGCGTAGACGATGAACGGATCGACCTTGCGCTGCTCCTTGGGCTCCATCACCGCGTCGGGATTGAAGGTGCCGTCGGTGCCGTCGCCGAACGGGACCTGGGCGGCGACCCGGCAGGGCAGGTCGGCGGATTCGAAACCGCGGATCGGGCCGGCGCCGCTGTCGCCCGCGATCAGCCGGCTCCAGGTGTGCTGCACCCCGCTGCCGAGCGGTGTGACCATCCCCAGACCCGTGACCACCACCCGCCGCATGCTACCTGTCCCGTCTCAAGACTATCTTGGGAAGCGCGCCCCGCCGCCATCGACGCCGGCTTGCCACCGGAGCGCATCTTGAACAACCGATTGCGGCCGGATCCGTGCCCGCCCGACCGCGAAACGCAGAACGGCGCGGGGGCTGCTTCGCCTCACCCGCGCCGCGTGAAACCGAATCCGGCGCCTCAGGCGGCCGAGTTCTTCTCCAGGAACTTCACCGCGTCGCCGACCGTCTGGATGGTCTCGGCGGCGTCGTCCGGGATCTCGACGTTGAATTCCTCCTCGAAGGCCATGACCAGCTCGACCGTGTCGAGGCTGTCGGCACCGAGGTCGTCGATGAAGTTGGCGCTCTCGACCACCTTCTCGGGCTCGACGCCCAGGTGCTCGACGACGATCTTCTTCACGCGCTCAGCGATATCGCTCATCGGTCTTCCGTCCTCGTCCTTTTGGTCTGTCAGTCGTCTCGGGGTGGTGCCGTGGCCGCGCCGCGCCCCTTCGGGCTTGTTGGCGGGCCGGTGTCGATCGCGCGTGTTTCGAGGTGAACCGGGACGGCCCCGCCGGGGGGCCTTGGACTGAAAACCCGCTGAACCGTCAACCCCCTGTACGGCTGCGGGGCGTGGTAGCACAGGGTTCCCGCCCTGGCGAGAGCCGTTCAGATTCCCTTCACGGGTGTGGCACGCGCGTGTCGGACGGGGGTGTCGGGGCCTAGAACATCGCCATGCCGCCGTTCACGTGCAGGGTGTGGCCGGTGACGTAGGCGGCCTCCGCCGACGACAGGTAGATGCAGGCGGCGGCGACCTCCGCGCCCTCGCCCAGCCGCCCGGCCGGCACCCGGGCCAGGATGCCCTCGCGCTGCTTCTCGTTGAGCGCGTCGGTCATGGGCGAGCTGATGAAGCCCGGGGCGATGCAGTTGACCGTGATCCCGCGCGAGGCGACCTCGGCGGCGAGCGCCTTGGTCATGCCGACGAGCCCGGCCTTGGCGGCGGCGTAGTTGCCCTGGCCGGGATTACCGGTCGAGCCCACCACCGAGCCGATATTGACGATCCGCCCGGAGCGGCGGCGCATCATGCCCTTCACGGCCGCCCGCGAGAGCCGGAAGGCGGCGGTGAGGTTGACGGCGAGCACCTGCTCCCACTCGTCGTCCTTCATCCGCATGAACAGGTTGTCCCGGGTGATGCCGGCATTGTTGACCAGGATATCGAGGGGGCCGATCGCCGCCTCGGCGGCCGGGACCAGGCCCTCGACCGAATCCTTGTCGGAGAGGTCGGCCGCCACCGGGCTTGCCCGCTCGCCGAGCTCCGCCGCAAAGGCCTCGAGCGCCGCCGGCTTCGTGCCCGAGAGCGCCACGGTGGCGCCCTGAGCGTGCAGCGCCCGGGCGATCGCCTGGCCGAGGCCGCCGGTGGCGCCGGTCACGAGGGCTTTCCGGCCGGTGAGATCGAACATGCGGGTATCCCTTTACCTTAAAGCGCGAAGGCCGCCACGTCCGCGGGCGTGCCGATCGCCGTGGCCCGCGCCTGGGGCGCGATGCGCTTGACCAGGCCGGTGAGCACCTTGCCGGCGCCGAGTTCGTAGAACTGGTCGACCCCCGCGCCCGCCATGGCGGCGACGCTCTCGCGCCAGCGCACGGTGCCGGTGACCTGATCGACCAGGGCCGCCCGGATCGCCGCGGGCTCCACCACCGGGGCGGCCGTGACATTGGCGTAGAGCGTCACCCGCGGCGCCTTCAGGTCGACCTTGGCCAGGGCCGCCGCCATCGCGTCGGCGGCCGGCGCCATCAGCCGGCAATGGAACGGGGCGGAGACATTGAGCATCACGGCGCGCTTGACCCCGCGCTCCGTGGCGATGCCGACCGCCCGCTCCACCGCGGCCCGGTCCCCCGAGAGCACCACCTGGCCGCCGCCATTGTCGTTGGCGACGTCGCAGACCGCGCCGCCGGATTCGAGCGAGGCCGCCTCGGCGATGCCGCGCGCGGCATCGACATCGGTGCCGATCAGGGCCGCCATCGCGCCGACGCCCGGGGCCACCGCTGCCTGCATGGCCTCGCCGCGCAGGCGCAGCAGCCGGGCCGCATCCGCGATCGACAGGCTGCCGGCGGCCGCGAGCGCCGCGTATTCGCCGAGCGAATGCCCGGCCACGCAGGACACGTCCCGGGCGAGGTCCAGGCCTCGCTCGGCCTCGAGCACCCGCAGGGCCGCGAGGCTCGCCGCCATCAGGGCCGGCTGGGCGTTGGCCGTGAGGGTCAGCTCCTCCACCGGCCCCTCGGCCATCAGCCGCGACAGCGGCTGGGATAGGGCGTCGTCGACCTCGTCGAGCACGGCCTTCGCCTGGGGGAATTCCTCCGCCAGCCCCTTGGCCATGCCGACCGCCTGGCTGCCCTGGCCGGGAAAGATGAGTGCGCGCATGGTCGGTCCTGTCGCTCTCGTCTCGTCGCGGTCGCCGTGCGACACGCGGCCCCTGTCGGCCGAAATTCTGGATTGCGCGGCGCGCACTCGCACCCGAGGGCGCGAGTGTCAACAATGCGTCGCACAATCCGCGAGGCCCGCCGCCCCGGTCGCCGACCGCCAGACGCGCGCCCGGCGCAACCCGCTGTGCTTGTTGCACAACGGCATTCCGTGTAGAGTGGCGCCACACCCGACATCACCCGTCGCTTAAGCTGAGGAGCCGCCCCGCATGGCGCGCGTCACCGTCGAAGACTGCATCGAGAAGGTCGAGAACCGGTTCGAGCTGGTGCTGCTGGCGAGCCACCGGGCGCGCCTGCTGGCCGCCGGCGCCCCGCTCACCATCGACCGCGACCGCGACAAGAACCCGGTCGTGGCCCTGCGCGAGATCGGCGACGAGACGATCACCGCCGACGACCTCAAGGAGCAGCTGATCCACTCGATGCAGAAATACGTCGAGGTGGACGAGCCGGAGGCCGAGACCGTGCCGCTGCTGTCGAGCTCGCCGGCCGCCGCCGCCGTGGCCCCGCAATCCTCCAGCGATGATTCGGCGGTCCAGTTCGACCGCATGAGCGAGGAGGACCTGCTGCGCGGCCTCGAGAACCTCGCCCCGCCCGTCGAGACCGACGACGAGGGCGAGTAAGCCACTGCGCGAGCCGCACGACGTGGGTCTGGATGATCACGACCTGAACGAGACCGGACCCGGCGGAGACGCCGGGTTCTCTCGTTCGGACGGCGATACGGTCGCAACCGGCGCTTTTCCGCCGCCGGGGGCTGGCGCGGGCACGCCCGTTGCGGGAGAGTCGGGCGTGACCCCGACCCCGCGCGCCATCCAGGAACCGACGACGGCCCGGCGGATGATGCGCCAGTACGAGCTCGTCGAGCGGGTCAAGCGCTACAACCCGGCCGCCGACGAGGCTTTGCTCAACCGCGCCTACGTGTACGCCATGCAGGCGCACGGCACGCAGAAGCGCGCCTCCGGCGACCCGTTCTTCGCGCATCCGCTCGAAGTCGCCGCGATCCTCACCGACCTCCATCTCGACGACGCCACCATCGTGGCCGCGGTCCTGCACGACACCGTGGAGGATACCGAGGCGACCCTGGAGGAGATCCGCCGGCTGTTCGGGCCGGAGATCGGCGCGCTGGTCGACGGCCTGACCAAGCTGAAGCGGCTCGACCTCGTCTCCAAGCAGGCTGCCCAGGGCGAGAATTTCCGCAAGCTGCTGCTCGCGGTCGCCGCAGATGTCCGTGTGCTGCTGGTCAAGCTGGCCGACCGCCTGCACAACATGCGCACACTCCAGCACATGCGGGAGGACAAGCGCCACCGCATCGCCCAGGAGACCCTGGACATCTACGCGCCGCTCGCCGGCCGGATGGGCATGCAGGAGCTGCGCGAGGAGCTGGAGGACCTGGCCTTCCGCAACATCGAGCCGGAGGTCTACGCCACCATCACCCAGCGGCTTGCCCGCCTGACCGCCAAGTCGGAGCGGGTGGTCGAGACCATCGCGCAGGTGCTGACCGAAAAACTCTCCGCCCAGGGCATCACCGCCGAGGTCAGCGGCCGGCAGAAGCGGCCGTTCTCGATCTGGTCGAAGATGGAGCGCAAGTCGGTCGCCTTCGAGCAGCTGTCCGACATCTTCGGCTTCCGGGTGATCGTGGACACGGTCCAGGATTGCTACGCCGCGCTCGGGATCGTCCATACCAGCTGGCCGATGGTGCCGGGCCGGTACAAGGACTACATCTCGACCCCGAAGCAGAACGATTACCGCTCGATCCACACCACGGTGATCGGGCCGAAGAGTCAGCGCGTCGAATTGCAGATCCGCACCCGGGCGATGGACGACATCGCCGAGTACGGCATCGCCGCGCACGCCCATTACAAGGAACTCGGGATCGATTCGGCCAAGGAGCCTGCCCGTGAGGGCAGCGTGCATCCCAAGCTCGCGGCCGAGAGCGGCGCCTACCAGTGGCTGCGCCGGACGATCGAGCTCCTGGCCGAAGGCGACAGCCCGGAGGAGTTCCTGGAGCACACCAAGCTGGAGCTGTTCCAGGACCAGGTGTTCTGCTTCACCCCGAAGGGCCGGCTGATCGCCCTGCCACGGGGCGCGACGCCGATCGACTTCGCCTACGCGGTGCACACCGATGTCGGCAACTCGGCGGTAGGCGCCAAGATCAACGGCCGGATGGCGCCGCTGCTGCACGAGCTCGCCAACGGCGACGAGGTCGAGATCAGCCGCTCGGACGGCGCCTCGCCGCCGGCCGCCTGGGAATCCCTGGTGGTGACCGGCAAGGCCCGGGCGGCGATCCGGCGGGCGACCCGGGCAGCGGTGCGCCGACAATATGCCGGGCTCGGCCGCCAGATCCTGGACCGGGCGTTCGAGCGTGCCGCCAAGACGTTTTCCGAGGACAAGCTGCGGGGCGCCCTGCCGCGGCTCGCCCGGGCCACCACCGAGGACGTGTTCGCCGCCGTCGGGCGCGGCGAGATGTTCTCCGGCGACGTGGTGCGGGCGGTCTATCCCGACCATCGCGACGAGCGTCGGCCGTCCACGCCGCAGGGCGCGCTGAACGGCGCCGGCCGCCTCGTGCGCTCGGCCGATCAGACCATGCGGCTGACCTTCCCGGGCGCCGAGGGCAAGGCCGAGGACCGCAGCGACGCGATCCCGATCCGCGGCCTCACAGGCGACCTGCCCGTGACCTTCGCGCCGAACGGCGGCGCCGTGCCAGGCGACCGGATCGTCGGCATCCTGACCCCGGGCGTCGGCGTCACCGTCTACCCCATCCAGTCGGCGGCACTTGCGGCCTTCGACAACGAGCCTGAGCGCTGGCTCGACGTCCGCTGGGACACCGAGGCCTCGGGCAGCGAGCGGTTCCCGGCCCGGCTGGCGCTGAAGTCGATCAACGAGCCCGGCGTGTTCGCCCAGATCGCCCAGGTGATCGCCGACCACGACGGCAATATCGACAACATCTCGATGAAGCGCCGCACCCAGGACTTCACCGACATCACCATCGACCTGTCAGTCTGGGATCTCCAGCACTTGACCGCGATCATCGCGGAGCTGCGCGGCAAGCGCCCGGTCAACAGCGTCGAGCGCGTGAACGGCTAGGGTGCCCGGCCGCCGGATCGGATCCCGGGACAGCGCCAGCCCACCTGATCTCAAGGGCCCAGCAGCGAGGCGACCGGGCGCGCGCAAGATGACCGGTCGCTCGAACACGCAATAGACCTAAGGTTTATCGGATCAACTCAGGTCTTTCATCCCAAGGACGCGGCGCGATACGTGGCGATACGACTTTTTTCTCGACGTCCCAGGGAAACCGCGCTATCGAGAGCCGCATTCCTTCCGGTTGACTTGACAGGGCTGTGTTTCGCCCGAATGGTTGAAACGCCCGGGCGACGGTCACCCCGGAAGGGGACCGTGCTTTTCCGTCCCGGATTTCTTTCTATCTCGTCATTCGTTCACGACGATACGGCCTGGGTTTTCCGCCCGGATTTCGAGCAGCCGTTTCAGCACACGATTTCCGGCAACCCATATTCTTTCAGGATTCGACTCATCCATGGCAGCACCGCAGCGCAGCGCCCTCTTCATCGACGGCGCCAACCTCTACGCGACCACTAAGGCCCTTGGCTTCGATATTGACTACAAGAAGTTGCTCAAGGAATTTCAGGCTCGCGACAACCTCCTGCGCGCGTTCTATTACACCGCGATGATCGAGGATCAGGAATATTCCTCGATCCGACCGCTGATCGATTGGCTGGATTACAACGGCTATCGCGTCGTGACCAAGCCCGTGAAGGAGTTCACGGACTCGATGGGCCGGCGCAAGTACAAGGGCAACATGGATATCGAGCTGGCGATCGACGCCCTCGAGCTCAGCCCGCATATCGACCACATGGTGCTGTTCTCCGGCGACGGCGATTTCCGCTCGCTGGTCGAGGCGATGCAGCGGCGCGGCGTCAAGGTGACGGTGATCTCCACCATCCAAACCCAGCCGGCGATGATCTCCGACGAGCTGCGCCGGCAGGCCGACGAGTTCGTGGATCTCGCGAGCCTCTCGAACCGCATCGGCCGCGAGCCGAGCGAGCGCCCGGTCCGGGCTGCCGGCGAGACTGCCAGCCGCTACCGCGGCGAAGCCCGCCCGAGCCCGGCCCTCGAGAACCGCTACGGCATCCGCCAGCCGGAATCCGAAGAGGGCTGAGACCGGGGCCAAGCGTCAGGCGCCGCCGTCGAGCCAATCGATCACCTGCTGCGCGCCGCGATCGGCGGGAAAGACCGGGTAGAACACCTGGCTGACGACGCCGTCGTCGATCACCAGGGTGAGGCGGCGCAGCAGCACCTGCCCGCCCGCGTCGAAGACCGGCAGGCGCGCGGCCATCGTGAAGGCCCGATGCGGATCGGCCAGCAGCGGGAAGGTGAGGCGCAGCCGCTCGGCCGCCTCCCGCTGGTAAGCGCTGGTCTGAGTCGAGAGGCCGTAGACCTGCGCGACGCCGCGCTCCCGCAGGGCGGCATGGTGATCCCGGAAATCGCAGGCCTGCGGCGTGCAGCCCCGGGCGCCCGGAATCGCCGGTGCGCGGATAGGCATAGGCCACGGTCCGGCCCGAGAGCCGCGCCAGCGACACGGTCGTGCCGTCGGTCGCCGTGAGCGCCACGTCGGGCAGCTTCATCCCGCGCAGGTGTTCGGCCGCGCCGTCATCCACGGGGGCAGGGAGGTCGGCGGGCAAGGCGTCGATGCTGGGCTGCATCGGCGGCTCCTCGGATCGCGCGAGCCTAGATCGCCACGGACCGAAGGTGAATCGCCAGTTTTGGACTTCGCCTTGCCAGTCATCACGCGCGGAGCGACGTGAGCCCGGGGCAGCGCGACATCAGGAGATCGCGCGCTGCCCTGGGTTGCTTCACTGCGCTCGCAATGACGGAAGGGCCGTGAACCGATCTACCCCCGGTCCCGCAGCAGCCGCGCCCGGTCGCGCTGCCAGTCGCGCTCCTTGGCGGCCTCGCGCTTGTCGTGGGCCTGCTTGCCCTTGCCCAGGCCGAGCTCGATCTTCGCCCGGCCCTTGTCGTTGAAGTAGATCTTCAGCGGCACCACCGTGTAGCCCTGGCGCTGGGTGGCGCCGATCAGCTTGTTGATCTGGCGGCGATGCAGCAGCAGGCGGCGCGGGCGTTTGGGCTCGTGATTGAAGCGGTTCGCCTCCAGGTATTCCGGGATATAGGCGTTGAACAGCATCAGGTCGGTGCCGGAGGGGCCGGCATAGGCCTCGCCGATCGTCGCCTTGCCGCCGCGCAGGGACTTCACCTCGGTGCCGGTCAGGGCGATACCGGCCTCGAGCGTGTCCTCGATCGTGTAGTGGAAGCGCGCGGCACGGTTGTCGGCGACGACGCGCCGACTGGGCTCCGGTTTCGGGGCCATGTGTGTGTGACTCTCCTCAGCCTTCGAGCAGACCGGCGTGGCGCAAAGCCGCGTCGACGATCGCCCGGGTCGCGTTCGAGACCGGCACCAGCGGCAGGCGCAGGTCCTCGGTCATATGGCCGAGCTTGGCCAGCGCGTACTTGGTCGGGCCCGGATTGGCCTCGGCGAACAGCCCGCTCTGGAGCGGGAACAGCCGGTCCTGCAGGGCCAGCGCCTTGGCGTAGTCGCCGGCGAGCGAGGCCTCCTGCAGGTCGGCGCAGAGGCGCGGCGCCACGTTGGCCACCACCGAGATGCAGCCGTGGCCGCCCTGGGCGTTGTAGCCGAGCGCCGTCGCATCTTCGCCCGAAAGCTGGAGGAAGTTCGCCCCCATGGCCTGACGCTGCTGGCTGACGCGGTCGATCTTGGCGGTCGCGTCCTTCACGCCGGCGATGTTCTTCAATTCGAAGAGCCGGGCCATCGTCTCGACACTCATGTCGACGACGGAGCGCGGCGGGATGTTGTAGATGATGATCGGAATGCCGACCGCGTCGTTGACGGCCTTGAAGTGGGCGTAGAGTCCCTCTTGCGTCGGCTTGTTGTAATAGGGCGTGACCACCAGCACGGCGTCGGCGCCGGCTCGCTCGGCGTGGCGCGCCCGGGCCACCGCCTCGGCGGTGGAGTTGGAGCCCGCGCCCGCCACCACGGGCACGCGCCCGCCCGCCTCGTCGATGCAGGCCTCGACCACCCGGTCGTGCTCGGAATGGGTCAGGGTCGGGCTCTCGCCGGTGGTGCCGGTCGGCACGAGGCCGTGACTGCCCTGGTCGATCTGCCAGCGTACGAATTTCCGGAACGCGGCCTCGTCGAAGGCGCCGTCGCGGAACGGCGTCACAAGCGCGGTGAGCGAGCCCCGCAGGCGGCTCCCGGTCATCTCAGTCATCTCAGGCGTCCCAAAGAGGCTCAGCTGGGGTCTCGGCGGATGGGCAGGTCCCGGCGCTCCCGGCGCCGTGCGTCCCGCGCGCCGTTCGGCCGCGGACGGGCAGACATAGGCGGTCGCGCCACGGGGCGCAAACAGATCGTGGCGAGGGTTTACGGGTTCTTAATGCCCCCGCGCCGATCTTCATTTCTTTCCACTCCGGTCGCGAGAAGGGGGGAAACGTGATCCGAGCCCAGTCGATCCGAGGTCCCGTGATCCGCGCGCTGGCCTCGACGCGCACGCCCCTGGCGGCGGCGGCTCTGGTCACGACCCTCGGGGTCGCGCTCGCGGGCCAGGTCGGCACCGACGCGCCCGCCTCGCAGCCGACGCCGCCCGCGAGCGACGCTGCCCTGTCCCCGGCCCAAACCCGGAGCACCGAGGCCGAGGCGGTCGCCGATCCGGTCACCGCCGACGCCCTCAAGCTCGATCCGGCCCAGACCGCCAAGGGCTCCGACCGGGGCGAGGAGGCCGCCGGCAAGATCCCGGCCGCCGCCACCGCCTACGCCTCGGCCGACCCCGACGCCCCCGTGGTCTTCCCGCTGCCCGACGCTGCGCTGACGCCGGCCGCGCCGGTGCCCGAGGTCCCGGACCCGGGCAAGCCCAAGATCTCGGGCGACACCGATCCGACCCTGCTGCGCGGCGCCATCGACCTCTACCGCAAGGGCCGAGTCGCCGACGGCGACCGGATGCGCGACGGCTTCACCGATCCCGCCGCCCGGGCGCTGCTCGAATGGGTGGCGATCCGCGCGGGCGCCGGCATCGGCTTCGCCCGCACCGTCGCCTTCACCCGCGCCAACCCGACCTGGCCGGCCGGCCCGCTGCTGCGCCGCCGGGCCGAGGAGGCGCTGCTCTCCGAGCGCAAGCCCCCGGCCGTGGTCCGGGCCTATTTCGCAACCGCCAAGCCGGTGAGCGCGCCGGGCAAGTTCGCCCTGGCGCTGGCGCTCCGGGCCGACGGCTACGACACCGACGCCGCCGAGATCGTGCGCGACCTGTGGCGCACCGAGACCTTCGGCAAGAGCCTCGAGGCCAAGGTCCAGGACGCCTTCCCGGGCGTGCTCACCCGGATCGACCACCGCTACCGGATGGAGCGGGCGCTCCTGAAAGACGATTGGGAGAGCGCCGGCCGGGCGGCGGGCTATGCGGGCGGCGCTTATGCCAGCCTCGTGCGCGCCCGCCGGGCCGTGGAGGACAAGGCCGGTGCCCCGGCCGCGCTCGCCGCGGTGCCGCCCTCCCTGCGGGGCGACGCCTCCTACATCTTCTCCCGGGCGCAGTATTTCCGCCGGGCCGACAAGCCCGAGGAGGCCGCCGCGATCCTGGCCGCGGCGCCCACCAACCCGGACGTGCTGGTCGATGGCGACGAGTGGTGGATCGAGCGCCGGATCGTGGCGCGCAAGCTCCTCGACCTCGGCAACGCCAAGACCGCCTTCACGGTGGCGAGCGGCCATGCCGCGCGCACCCCAGAGAAGCGCCTGGAGGCCGAGTTCCACGCCGGCTGGATCGCCCTGCGGTTCGCCGGCGACCCGGCGAGCGCCGCGCAGCACTTCGCCCAGATGGCGACCATCGCGGAGAGCCCGGTCTCGCTGGCGCGGGCCGCCTATTGGCAGGGCCGGGCGGCCGAGGCGCTGGGCCAGCGCGAGGCGGCCAAGGGCTTCTACGAGCGGGCCGCCCTGCAGCCGATCGCCTATTACGGCCAGGTCGCCCGGGCCCGGCTCGGCCAGACCAGCCTGCCGCTGCGCGCGCCGGCCGATCTCGAGGGCGTCGAGCGACAGGCCTTCGAGGACAGGCTCTACATCCGGGCTCTGCGCATGCTGGGCGAGGCGGGGCTCAAGGACCTGGCGCTGCCGCTCTATATCGACGCCGCCCGGGACCTCACCGACCCGCGCGAGATCCAGGCGCTCGGCGACCTCGCCACCGAGATGAAGGATGCCCGCGCCCTGGTGGCGATCGGCAAGCTCGCGGTGCAGCGCGGCCTGCCGCTCGACGCCCACGCCTATCCGACCATCGGGATCCCGGCCTACGAGACTTTCACGGCGGTGCCCCAGGTCGAGCGGGCCATGGTCTACGCCATCGCCCGGCAGGAGAGCCAGTTCGACCCCCGGGCCCAGTCCGGGGTCGGCGCCCGCGGCCTGATGCAGATGATGCCGGCCACCGCCCAGCGCACCGCCCGCCGGGTCGCCACGTCCTTCGACGTCGACCGCCTGACCAGCGACCCGGCCTATTGCGCCAAGCTCGGTCAGGCCCATCTCGGCGAGCTGATGGAGGATTGGCGCGGCTCCTACGTCCTCGCCTTCGCCTCCTACAATGCCGGCGGCGGCAACGTGAAGAAGTGGATCGACGCCTACGGCGACCCGCGCAAGGGCGATGTCGACGTGATCGACTGGGTCGAGCGCATCCCGTTCACCGAGACGCGCAACTACGTGCAGCGCGTGATGGAGAACCTGCAGGTCTACCGCTCCCGCCTGGACGGCCGCAGTGCCCTGCTGATCGACGGGGATCTCCATCGCGGGGCGCGGTAGGGAGCCGGACGTTCGCCGCGTGGGTTGCGATGGTCACGCATCCGATGCCGGCGCATCTCCCTCCTCTGCGGGGAAGGGAAGACGCGCGCGTCAGTCGCGGCCATCATTCGCAGACGGAACCGCGCGCTCGACCAGCGCTCGCACCGCTTACCGCTGCTCGCTCGCGATGATGGCGCGCAGGGCGGTGAGGGCACGTTCCCGGCCGGCGTCGGTCCTGATACAGGACCAGAGGCGCAGGCATTCCTGCATGTCGGCGATGGCGGGCGAGCCGCTCTCGCTGTCGAAGAAGCGGTCGACCGGGATGCCGAGAATGTCGGCGAGCGTCAGCAAGGTCTGGGTCCCCGGCTTCTTGGTGCCGCTCATGAGGGACAATCCCTGTACCGGCATACGGTATAATCGAACCGAATTTATAATGCAGAAAATTGTATAAAAAATCAATCCTGCTATCTTTATAGGTTTCTAGGGAATACCGCCCGATCAGTCCGATCGGTGCGCGATAGCTTGCATCATCGTCGCGGCAGTCGCCCCAAGAGCCGGGGCTGCTGAGCCCCAACACCGGACCGTTCGGCGTCGCGCGCGAGCTCACCCCGCATCGCGAAGCTTGGCCGCGCCGGCCGCCGGCGACGGCCATCCCACCCACACCCTCATCCTGAGGTGCGCGCGCGAGGGAGCCGCGAAGGAGGCCTCCAGCCCACCGCGCGATCTCTGGAGGGCTCCTTCGAGGCCTCCGCTGCGCTGCGGCGCCTCAGGATGAGGGGGGGAATTGGAGGAGCCCTTTGTCGCCCTACTCCTCCGGCGGCCGCGGGCGCCCGAAATCGGGGGCGGCGGTCTCCTGGCCCTGGGCCACGATGCTGCGCCGGATCGCCCGGGTGCGGGTGAACATCGCGTGGAGCGCGTCGCCGTCGCCCCAGCGGACCGCCTTGGCCAACGCCGAGAGGTCCTCGTTGAACCGACCGAGCATCTCCAGCACCGCCTCGCGGTTGTTCAGGAAGATGTCCCGCCACATGGTCGGGTCGGAGGCGGCGATGCGGGTGAAATCGCGAAATCCGCTGGCCGAGAACTTGATCACCTCGGACTGGGTCGCGGATTCGAGGTCCGCGGCGGTGCCGACGATGTTGTAGGCGATCAGGTGCGGCAGGTGGCTGGTGATCGCCAGAACGTGGTCGTGGTGCTCGGCGCTCATGGTCTCGACATTGGCGCCCATGCCCTCCCACAGGACCCGGACCCGCTCCACCGCCGCGGGGTCGGTGCCCTCGGGGGGCGTCAGGATGCACCAGCGGTTCTGGAACAGGGTCGCGAAGCCCGCATCCGGCCCCGAGAACTCGGTGCCGGCGATCGGGTGACCGGGGACCAGGGCGACGCCCTCCGGCAGGTGCGGCCGGATCGCCGCCACCACCGCGCCCTTGACCGAGCCGACATCCGACACGATCGCGCCGCGTTTCAGGTATGGCGCCAGCTCGGCGGCGGCCGCGCCGATGGCGCCGACCGGCACGCACAGGATCACCAGGTCGGCCTCCGTGGCGCCCTCCTGCAGATCGCCGGTGACGACATCGGCGATGCCGAGCTCGGCGACCCGTTCGCGCACGGCCGCGTCCCGGTCCAGGGCGACGATCGTGCCGGCGAGGCTGTAGCGGCGGGCTGCCCGGGCGATCGAGGAGCCGATCAGCCCCAGCCCGACGATGGTAAGGCGCCCGATGGGCGGGGTCGCGGCCTCAGGCATGCGTGCCCCGCACGAAGTCGCCTAACGCCGCCAGGAAGGCCGTGTTCGCCTCTGCCCCCGCCACCGTCACCCGCAGGGCGTTGGGCAGGCCATAGGCGCTGACCCGGCGGGTGATCAGCCCGCGCTCGGTGAGGAAGGCGTCGGCGTCGGCGGCCGAGCGGCCCGGTTCGTCGGGGAAGTGGATCAGCACGAAATTGGCGACGCTCGGCGTCACCGTCAGGCCAAGCGCCCGGGCGCCGTCGGTGAGCTTGGGCAGCCACTCGGCGTTGTGGGCGGCGGCGGCGGCCATGTGCGCCTCGTCGGCGATGGCGGCCGCGCCCGCCGCGATGGCCGGGCCGGAGACGTTGAACGGGCCCCGGATGCGGTTGACCGCATCCGCCACGTGTGCCGGGGCGAGCATCCAGCCGATCCGCACGGCGGCAAGGCCGTAGATCTTCGAGAAGGTCCGGGTCATCACGACGTTCTCGGCTTCGAGCGCGAGTTCGAGCCCGGCCGAGTAGTCGTTCGCCCGCACGTATTCGGCGTAGGCGCCGTCGATCACCAACAGCACGTTCGCCGGCAGGGCGGCGTGCAGGCGGCGGATCTCGTCGAACGGCAGATAGGTGCCGGTCGGGTTGCTCGGGTTGGTGACGTAGACGATCCGGGTCCGCTCGGTGACCCGGGCCAGGATCGCATCGACATCGGTGGTGTAGTCGCGCTCGGGCGCCACCACCGGCGTCGCCCCGGAGGCCAGGATCGCGATCCGGTAGACCAGGAACCCGTGCTCGGAATAGATGCCCTCGGTGCCCGGGCCGCCATAGGCATAGGCCAGCAGCGAGAGCAGCTCGTCGGAGCCGGCGCCGCAGACGATCCGCTCCGGATCGAGCCCGTAGCGCTTCGCGATGGCCGTGCGCAGAACCGTCGCCCGCCCGTCCGGGTAGGTCTCCAGCTTGGCGGTGGCCTCGTGGAGCGCCGCGAGCGCCGCCGGGCTCGGTCCCAGCGGCGTCTCGTTGGACGAGAGTTTGTGGACCTTGCCGCCGCCGGGCCGCCCGCTCTTGCCGGGCACGTAGGTGTCGATCGCCAGGATTCCGGGGCGCGGTTCCGGGCGGACGGGTTTGGGGGCGGACATGGCTCTGCGACTCGGATGCGCGGGCGGAAGTTTCGTTTGCCGGGTCCGTCTACAGCATTTCCTCCGTGGGTGAAGCCGGAGGGTCCGGGCCGCGCCTCAAGGTTTAAGTGCCTGCCGGGATTGGACACGCCCTGGTTGGTCGCCGGAGCTTCGCTATGTTCCCCGGATCCCGCTTGCGACAAGGACGGATCCCATGCCCCTCACACGCTACTTGGATGGCGGCGCCCATATCCTGCCCGCCGACGAGACCCTGATCCGGTTCGCCATGACCAACGGCGAACGGGTGATCGGGATCGACGTGCCGATCCCGGTGCTGCGCCAGCATTTCGGCGGGGCCGACCTCGCCCCCCTCGACCTGTTCGCCAAAAACCAGGCGACGATCGAGGCCGCCGCCAGCGCGGCCTACGACAAGACCGCGACGCCCAACGACCTGCTCGACATGGGCCCGGAGGATTTCGCCACGCCGCCGGGCGCGGCCACGCTCTGAGGCGGAAGGTCCCGCCCCGCGGCGAAGCGCAAATGCCGCGGGGCACTCGCCACGTTTCGGCCTGTTGATCCCGGAGAAGGGACCGCGTCGGGCGCGCCGCGCCCCGCATGCCCCTGGACGGATCCATATGCCCGGTGACCTGATCCCCTGCAGCCTGTTCCTGATCGGGATCCTCACCTCGGTGGCCGCGGATTGCCGGATGCGCCGGGCGGAAGCCTCAGCCTGGTCGAACGGCTGCATCACCGCCGTTGGGGCCGCCATGGTGTTCTTCGCCTGCGCGGTCGCGATCCGCTGAGGGCGCGCCAGAGACAGGCACACGCCGCACCCGGATGCGCCCCTCCGGAGGAACCTGCGGCCCCGATACGCACTTCCCCAGCCGTGATCCTGGGCCGCATTCCGTGGTGCGGCCGGCTCAGTGAGGTTTCCATGATTTCGATCCAGGCGATCGTCGGCTGCGCGCTCGTCCTGTCCGGGCTCTGCGTCGAGAATCTCGCGAGCCGGAACTGGCGGGGCGGCGTCCGCGCCGACCGACTCGACGCCCGCGCCGCCCTGGCGCTCGGGCTCCCGGCCCTCGGGCTGGCCTTGATGGCGGCCCCGCTCGCCTGAGCCGGGCTTGAACCCCAGGGACGTGCCTCGGCGCACCGCGAAGCGTGGCTGATCGACCTAGATCCCGTCATCGAGAACCGAGGACGGATCATGGACTTCATCGCTGGTGTCATTCTGGACGGTGCGGCCTGGGCCGCGCATGCGGCACTCGAAAGCGTGCTGCAGGCCGTGCCCGCTCAGACCGGCCTGGAGCTGACCGGTTCCGCGGTGGAAGCCGTGGTGACGACGGCGGGAGACGTTCTTGGGCCCACCGGGACGGCCCCTGCCGCGGCGCCCGCGCAGAGCGACGCGCCGTAGGCCGATCCGCGGAGCGCAGGCCCGAGGCTGGACAGATCGGGCCAGGCCTCGCGGACTGGGCATTCTTGCACCGGTCCCTGCGTTGACGCTCGTCCCCTCGAGCATTACCTCCCGGTCTCGCTGGCCGCGTTGGGCGAGTGCGGCGCGTCATGCGATCCCGCGCTTCCCTGCCGCGGACCGGGATCGCCGACACACGGTCGTCAAGTCCCGCATGGATACCCAACCCGAGACCGCGCTGCGGCCGGACCCGATCGACGAGACGGCCGGGCGCCTGGCGGAGCCGTCGCAGGCGCTCGACCCCAAGAGCCTGGTCATGCGCTTCGGCGCGGACACGCCGCTTCTGACCGATGCCGGCGTCGAGCTCGCCCCCTTCCAGATCGCCTACCAGACCGCCGGCACCCTGAACGCAGCGGGCACGAACGCGGTGCTGATCTGCCATGCACTCACCGGCGACCAGTATTTCGCCCATCCGCATCCGGTCACCGGCAAGCCGGGCTGGTGGGAGACCCTGGTCGGCCCCGGCAAGCCGGTGGACACCGACCGCTACTTCGTCGTCTGCTCGAACGTGATCGGCTCGTGCATGGGCTCCACCGGCCCGGCTTCGATCGATCCGGCCACCGGGCGGCCCTACGGGCTGAATTTCCCGCTGGTGACGATCCGCGACATGGTTCGGGCCCAACTGATGCTGCTGGAGCGGCTCGGCGTGCGCGACCTGTTCCTGTGCATCGGCGGCTCGATGGGCGGGATGCAGGTGCTGCAATGGGCGGCGCTGTACCCCGACCGGGTCTTCGCCGCGATGCCGATCGCCACCGGGCCCCGCCACTCGGCCCAGAACATCGCGTTTCACGAGGTGGGCCGGCAGGCGATCATGGCCGATCCGGCCTGGGCCGACGGGCGCTACCTCGAGGAGGGCACGCGGCCGTCCAAGGGGCTCGGCGTCGCCCGGATGGGCGCGCACATCACCTACCTGTCCGAGCCGGCGCTGCATCGGAAGTTCGGCCGGCGGTTCCAGGGCGGCTCGGCACCGACCTTCTCGTTCAACGCCGATTTCCAGATCGAGAGCTACCTGCGCCACCAGGGCCTGAGCTTCGTCGAGCGGTTCGACGCCAACGCCTATCTCTACCTGACCCGGGCGATGGACTATTTCGACCTCGCCGAGGACCATGGCGGCGCGCTGGCCAACGCCTTCCGGGGCATCAAGACCCGGTTCTGCGTGATCTCGTTCACCTCCGACTGGCTGTTCCCCACCGCCGATTCCCGGGTGATCGTGCACGCGCTGAACGCCGCCGCGGCGCCGGTCGCCTTCGTGGAGGTCGAGACCGACAAGGGCCACGACGCCTTCCTGCTCGACGAGCCGGCGATGTTCTCCGCCGCCCGCGGCTTCATCGACGCCGCCGCCCGGGCCCGCGGCCTGTGAGCAATTCCAACCTCCGCCGGACCCACGGCGCGCCCTGGGACACCACGGACGCTCTGCCCCGCACCGCCGAGGGCAACGGCGCCCGGGTCGATCACATCGTCGTCCTGGGCCTCGTGCCGCCAAACGCCCGGGTGCTCGATATCGGCTGCGGCGACGGCTCGCTGCTGGCGCTGCTGCGCGACCGGCGCGGCATCGACGGACGCGGCATCGAGCTGTCGCGCGACGGGGTGAATGCCTGCCTGGCCCGGGGCCTGTCGGTGATCCAGGGCGACGCCGACACCGACCTGGCGAACTACCCCGACGACGCCTTCGACGTGGTGGTGCTGTCCCAGACCATTCAGGCGACCCGCAATCCCCGGATCGTGCTGGAGCACCTGCTGCGCATCGGCCGGCAGGTGATCATCTCGTTCCCGAATTTCGGGCATTGGCGGGTCCGGTCGGAACTCGCCCTGCGCGGCCGGATGCCGGTCACCGAGATCATGCCGGATGCCTGGTGGGAGACCCCCAACATCCACCATTGCACGATCCGCGACTTCGTCGGCCTATGCCGGCTGATCGGCGCCCGGATTGAGACCGCCACGGCGCTGGACGCCAGCGGCCGGCCGATGCGCTTCTCCATGCCCTGGTGGGTCTGGAACCTGTTCGGCGCGCAGGGGGTGTTCCTGCTCCGCCGCGACGGCGCCGAGGGCGGGCGCTAGCGCCGGGCCCGATCGCGCTGCTCACGGTACACGCACAAGCCCGGAAAGCCTTAAGCCGGCATTCCAACCCTCCACCTCGTCCTGAGGTGGAGGGTTGGATGCGATCGGCCCCTGTCGTGTAGCTCCGGCCGTGCGGCCTGTATCCATCCGCGACATGTCCTGAAATAGACCAGAAACGGAGCTTGGCTATTTCTGGTCGCGTTTCCGTGATCGGACCGTGATTACGGATCTACTCGGCTGTGTTTCCGGATACTCACGTCCACGCGTCGCGCGTGGCCTGTGCTCTGCCGTGCCGACACCGTCCGGGATCATGGAATCCAACAGGGTCGGACAGGACACGTGCGACGCGCAATCGTGCATATCGGGATGCCGCGGACCGGCTCCACCGCGTTTCAGGAAGTGCTGGCGCGGCTGCGGCCGCGCCTCGACGCCGTCGGGATCTGCTATCCGAAGCTCGCCGCGCCGGGCGCCCCGGACAGCCTCGACGTCAACCACCACCGGCTCGGCCAGGGGCTCGACCGGCGCCGGCCCGAGGCGGAGCGCAGAGCCGGCCTCGCGCGGCTCGACGCGATCCTCGGCACGACCCAGGCGGACACGCTGATCCTCTCCTATGAGGATTTTGCCGTGCAGCGGTCGCGCTGGCGCGTCCCCGAGGTCCTGGCCGGGATCTGCGCGCGGCATGGCTTCGCCCTGGAGACGGCGCTCGTCGTCAAGCCGCAGGCCGAGCAGCTGGCGTCCGCCTACGCCCTGCGGACCCAGGTCGTCGCCGAGGGCCGCACCTTCCGGGGCTTCCTGGGCGTCGAGGGGACCTCGGGGCGCTACGATTATGCCGCCCTGCTGGAGCCGTGGCGCCGGGCCTCGCAGGGCCGCGTGACCGCCGTGCCCTTTCGCGACCGGCGGTCGGACGCGCCGCTGCTCGCGCGGCTGATCGGCGACCTCGGCCTGCGCGATCGCCTCGCGCCGCTGCTGACGCCGGCCGATCTGGAATACCGGACCAACCGGAGTTCGGGGCCGCTCGCCGTCGAGGCCGCGCGCCGTCTGTACCGGCTCGGCGTGCATCGGCAGGTGATCGGGCATCCGCGGCAGCTCGGCCATGTCGTCGATCGCTGGGCCTGGGCGCGGGGGCTGGACGCGGACCGGTTCCGCGGCGAAGCGCCGGAGGGGCTGGCCCGGGTCGCGGCGCGGTATGCCGCCGCCAATGAGCGCTTCGCCGCCACCTGCTGGGGCCGGCCCTGGGATGCGGTCATCGCGGCCGCGCCGGCCGCGCCCCCGAACGAGCTCGCCGCCCGGCCGGTCGCGCCGGAGACGGAGGCCCTGGTCGCCGCGATGATGCGAGCCGCGATGGATCACGTCGCCTTCCGGCCGCTCCCCGCCTGGCGGCGGCGGGCCGCCACTTTGCTGGAGGACGTCAAGGAGCGCCTCGGCGACGTGGCCGGATACCCGGCCTGGCGCGTGCCATGACGCGGCGCCTCCCGCGCAATGTTCGATAACCGGCAGCCGCGTTCGCGGACGATGCTCTGAGGCGATGGATATGTGCGTCTTGCAGAAGATCCCGACCGACGCGCCTTCGAGCCGCGTGACATGGCACCCGCTCCAGCCCCGGGAGGAGCGCTGGGCGCATCTCGGCCAGGGCCCGGTCATCGCGTGGCTGACCGGCCTGTCGGGGGCCGGCAAGTCGACCCTCGCGGCGGCGGCCGATCGGACCTTGGTGGCCAGCGGCCGGCACAGTGCGGTCCTCGACGGCGACAACCTCCGCCACGGCCTGAATGCCGACCTGAGCTTCACGGCGCAGGACCGCGCCGAGAATGTCCGCCGCACCGCCGAGGTGGCGCGGCTGATGGCCGAGGCGGGTTCGGTGGTGATCGTCTCGCTGATCTCGCCGTGCCGCGCGGACCGGGCGCTCGCCCGGCGGATCGCGGGCGACATCCCGTTCGTGGAGGTGTTCGTCGACACGCCGCTCGGCCTCTGCGAGGCCCGCGACCCGAAGGGGCTGTACCGTCTGGCCCGGGCCGGCCGGATCCCGGACTTCACCGGGATCTCGGCCCCCTACGAGGCACCCGAGCGGCCGGACCTGACGATCGCCACCGAGGGCCGCACGACGCAGGCCTGCGCCCGTCGCTTGAGCGCGCTGCTCCTGCGCCTGAGCCGGCGGGTCGAGGGCAGGGTGAAGCGGGGGCGGTGAACGGTCGAGGGCCGCCCTACCCGCCCGGCCATTTCAGTTCTGCCCGAAGGCCACCCATCTCCGAGCGCCCGAACGCCAGTTGCGCCCCCGCGGCCTCGGCCACGTCCCGGGCGATGGCGATGCCGAAGCCGGTGCCCGGCCGGGTCTCGTCCCAGCGCTGGCCGCGGCCGATGCCGGCGATCGCCGCCGCGCTCATGCCGGGGCCATCATCATCCACGGCGAGGCTCAGGCGTCCGGCATCCATCGCTCCGGTGATCCGCACGCGGCGGTGAGCCCATTTCCGCGCGTTGTCGAGGAGGTTGCCCAGCACCTCCATCAGCTCACCCTCCTCCCCCGGATAGGCCAGTGGCTCCGGAACCGACACCACCCAGTCGAGGGAATCCCCCTCCGGCAGGCGGCGCAGGGTCGCGACAAGCCGCTTCGCCACCGGGGCGACCCGGCAGGACCGCCGCCGCAGGTCGCCGGAGGCGGCGATCCGGGCCCGGGCGAGCGCCCGCTCGACCTGCCCGCCCATCGCCCGGGCCTGCTCGGCGATCTCGGCCGAGAGGGCTGGGTCGGCGGGTCCGGTGCGCCGCGCCAGGGCGTCGAGCACGGCGAGCGGGGTCTTCAGGCCGTGCGCCATGTCGGTGGCTGCGTCCCGGGCGCGGATCAGGGCCCGCTCCTGCGCGTCGAGCAGCCGGTTGAGGTCGTGGACCAGCGGTCGGACCTCGTCGGGGAAATCCTCCGGCAGCCGCGTCCGCGTCCCGGCATGGACCGCCAGCAGATCCGCCTGCAGCACCCGGAACGGCGCCAGCGCCCGGCGGACGAACAGCGCCATTGCCAGGGCCAGGACGACGAACAGGGCCACGAGCGCCGGGACGAGCAGGCGCAGGAAGGTCGTCCGGCTCGCCGCGAGGTTGCGGCGATCCTCGGCCACGATCACCCGCAGATTGGTCTCGGCGCCGCCCGGACCGATCGTCAGCGGCTGGACCACCGCGATGAGCCGGCCGCCGTCGGGGCCGGTCGTATCGACGGTGCCGTTCGCGTCCGCTTGGCCGAGATCCAGACTCTTGTCCCAGAGCGAGCGCGAGCGCAGGACGTGCGATCCCGCCTCCACCTGCCAGTAGAGTCCGCCATACGGCGTGGCGAAGCGCGAATCGGGCGGCTCCCGGGAGAGGGTCGGCTTCCCGTCCGGCGCGAGGCTGACCCGTCCGGCGATGAGCTTGGCGGTTCGGTCGAGGGCGTCGGCGGTGCGGGCGTCGAGCACCCGGTCGAGGATTATGGTCAGCCCGATCCCGGCCAGCGCCAGCGCCAGGGCGATCAGCGCCGCCGCCGCGAGGCCGAGCCGGAGGCGGAGTGAATGGCGCCTCACGGCCCGTCCGGCGCCGGGACGCAGTAGCCCTGGCCGCGCCGCGTCTCGATCACCCCCGGCCCAAGCTTGCGCCGCAGGCGGGTGAGCAGCGCCTCCAGGGCGTTCGCCTCGCGCTCGGTGCCGACCCCGTGCAGATGGTCGAGCAGCTCGCCCGCCGGCACCACCTGCCCCGGCCGGTGCAGCAGGAACGACAGGAGCCGGTATTCCAGGGCAGTCAATTCGGTCGGGCGGCCGTCGACGCTGACCGCCCGGGTGCGGGTGTCGAGCTCCACGGCGCCGGCGCGCAGCACCGGCGAGGCGTGGCCGGCGGTGCGCCGGAGGATCGCGCGCAGGCGGGCGACCAGCTCCTCGATGCGGAACGGTTTGACGAGGTAATCGTCGGCGCCGGCATCGATGCCCTCGACCCGCTCGCGCCAGCCGTCCCGGGCGGTGAGGATCAGGACCGGCAGCACCACCTCGGCCGCCCGCAGCCGGCGCAGCACGCCGAGCCCGTCGAGCCGCGGCAGGCCGAGATCGAGCACCATCGCATCGTAGGGCTCGGTCTCGGCGCGAAACCACGCGGCCTCGCCGTCCGCGACCACGTCGGCGACGTAGCCGGCCTGTTCCAGCCCGGCTTTCACGTCCGCGGCGATGCGGGGCTCGTCCTCGACCACTAGGACGCGCATGGCCGGGTCCCGGGCTCAATCATCGTCGTCCTCGTCCAGGATCTTGAGCGAGCCGGCATCGACCTTCACGGAGCGCCGCTTCCCGTCGGCACCGAGGATGCGCAGCTTGTACAGCCACTGCCCGTCGTCGCGCTTCAGATCGACCGCCACCACGTCCCCCGGCACCGCGGCGCGGGCGGCCCGCAGGATCTCGTCGAGGGGGCGGATCTCACCCTTCTCCAGGGCGCGGCGGGCGCGGTCGGCATCCTCTGAGGCGCGCGCCGGCCAGGCCGCGCCGGCGAGCAGCAGGAGCGTGGCGCGGCGCGACGGAGGCTGGATCATGCGGAGACGGGCTCGACCATGGCGGGGCAAGTGGGGTTCGAGCGCGCGAAATCATCCCGCGCCCGCACGGCATGACGCCCCCAGCCTGACGGGAGGCTGACAGGCGCCGTCAGGGTCGCGGGGCCGGACCCAATCAGAAGGCGGGCCGTCCTCTTGCGGAGATGCCTCCATGTCCCTGATCCTCGGTGCCCTCCTCGCCTGTGCCGCCGGCCTCGCCGGCACCGTGCTCTGCCCCGACGACTCCGCCCGGCGCTCGCGCCTGCCGCTGCTGGCGGCGCTCCTGCTGGGCGGCCTCGCCTGGCACGCCCCTGCGAAGGCGGCCGAGCCGCTGCGCGGTCCGGCCCAGGTGCTCGACGGCGGGACCGTCATGGTCGGTTCACGCCGCGTCATCCTCTACGGCGTCGCGGCCCCCGATGCCGACCAGACCTGTTCGGACGCCCAGGACCTTCCCTATCCATGCGGCCTGGCGGCGCGCGATCGCGCGGTGCCGGCCTGCGCGGCTGCCGATGGGGCCTAGGGCCGGCCGCATCTGATCGAAGCCAAATCTCAGGTGACCGCCACCGCCTAGACATGGACGGTGCCGCCGCAGCAGCAGGGCCGAGGCCAGGACGAGCCCGGTGGCGGCACCGAGTAGCGAGCGGATGGTTTCGCGAAGAGCCATGCCGTCCTTGTGCGAGACCCGCCCTACGAGACCGCCATGGCCCTCAACGTGACCACGTCGCTGGTCAGCAAATGGGAGCAGGGCGAGAAGAAGCCCGGCGGCCCGTCGCTGAAGCTGCTCGCGCTGGCCAGCCGGAAGGGTATCGACGCCATCCTGTGAGAAGCAAAGGCCCCGCGATCGAGACTACCGGCCCCGGCCGTCGTATTTACGCGGGCGGGAGGACGCATTGCGGCGGCGCCCGCATGGGTCTAGGCACCCGGCAACAGATCGCTCTTCGCGTCCGGAAGGACTTGCCCCGTGACCATCGCCCCCGAACCGAATTCCTTCCGCACCGGCCCCGACGAGCGCGGCCGCTTCGGCATCTTCGGCGGCCGGTTCGTCGCCGAGACGCTGATGCCGCTGATCCTCGAGCTGGAGGCGGCCTACGAGGCGGCCAAGGCCGATCCCGCCTTCGCGGCCGACATGGCGAGCTACGGCACCCACTATATCGGCCGGCCGAGCCCGCTCTACTACGCCGAGCGCCTCACCGAGCACCTGCGCGCCAAGGCGCCGGCGGGCCAAGGCGCCAAGGTCTATTTCAAGCGCGAGGAGCTGAACCATACCGGCTCCCACAAGGTGAACAACGTGCTCGGCCAGATCCTGCTGGCCCGGCGCATGGGCAAGCCGCGGATCATCGCCGAGACCGGCGCCGGCCAGCACGGCGTCGCCACCGCGACGCTGTGCGCGCGGTTCGGCCTGAAATGCGTGGTCTACATGGGCGCGGTCGACGTCGCCCGGCAGGCGCCCAACGTCTTCCGGATGAAGATGCTCGGCGCCGAGGTGATCCCGGTAGAATCCGGCACCAAGACCCTCAAGGACGCGATGAACGAGGCCTTGCGCGACTGGGTCACCAACGTCGCCGACACGTTCTACTGCATCGGCACCGTCGCCGGCCCGCACCCGTACCCGGCGATGGTCCGCGACTTCCAGTCGGTGATCGGCCGCGAGACCCGGGAGCAGATGATCGCGCAGGAAGGCCGGCTGCCGGATTCGCTGATCGCCTGCATCGGCGGCGGCTCGAACGCCATGGGGCTGTTCCACCCGTTCCTGGACGACCGCGAGGTCGAGATCTTCGGGGTCGAGGCCGCCGGCCACGGGGTCGAGTCCGGCCTGCACGCCGCCTCGCTCACCGGCGGCAAGCCGGGCGTGCTGCACGGCAACCGCACCTACCTTCTGATGGACGCGGACGGGCAGATCTCCGACGCGCACTCGATCTCGGCCGGCCTCGACTATCCCGGCATCGGCCCCGAGCACGCCTGGCTGCACGAGATGGGCCGCGTGAAGTACCTCTCGGCCACCGATTCCGAGACCCTGGAGGCGTTCAAGCTCTGCTCGATGCTGGAGGGCATCATCCCCGCCCTCGAGCCGGCCCACGCCCTGTCCAAGGTGCTGGACATCGCCCCCCAGCGCTCGGCCGATCACCTGATGGTGCTCAACATGTCGGGCCGGGGCGACAAGGACATCCCGCAGGTGGCGGAGATTTTTGGGACGAAGCTCTGAGGCTTTTTGGTCCCGCGCTCATCCCATCCACGCCCTCATCCTGAGGCGGTGCAACGAAGCGAAGCCCTCGAAGGAGCCCACCTTCGGGGCCGCTGCGCGGCATCTTAGGATGGAGCGACGGTTTGGGCGGGCCGCAGCCTCATCGTCATTGCGAGCGCAGCGAAGCAACCCTGTGAGGCGCCACGTCTTGAGATCGCGCGCGGCCTTGGGTCGCTTCGCTGCGCTCGCGATGACGGCGCTCAGCCAAGACATCGCGGGCGCGCCTCACCGCACCGTCACCTGATCCTTGATCTTGTCGTAGACCGCCCGGCTGAGGACGCGTTTCGACAAGAGCTGGTCCACGGAGGCGTAGGGGCGCTTGGCGATGATCGCCCGGCCGATCGCGCCGCCGCCCCGGAGCTTGTTGAGGTCGGCCGCCGAGGCGGTGTTGAGGTCCAGCAGGGCCAGTGCCCGGGGGCCGGCGGACTCCTCGGCCCGGTCGATCTCGGCCTGGCCCTGCTGGACCGGCACGGGGTCGGACGGGAAGGCGAGGGCGTCGGACGGCATCTGGGCGGGACGCGCGGGCACCGCCTCCGGGGGCGGCGCGGCGGGCCTGGGGACAGGCTCCGGGGTCGGCGGGAGCGCGGTCTGCTCCGCTGGGACGGGCTCGGCCGGCGCCTCGGCCACGGGGGCCGGGATCGGCGCGGGCGGCGGGTTCGGCAGCAGGAACTGCACCAGCGCCGCCAGGATGCCAGCCAAGATCAGTAAGACCGAAATACGCAGAATTGCAGGACCGCTCAGCACGCGTCACTCGACGATGAAATTACACTCTTCAGGCCTCAGATAATGCGCTCTCTACCCGTCGGCCAATCGGACGAAGGCCACCACAACCCGGCCGTCGGCAGGCGATCCACCCGGGTCGGCCGCCGGTGAGCGTTCGGATCCCCCGCCTCGGCGAGCGCCTGGGGGCGCTGCGCTACCTGCCGGCCCTGTTCCGCGAGATCGCCGCGGCGAGCCCGCGCCTGCTCGCGGCGAGCTTGATCCTGCGCCTTGTGGCGGCCTGCCTGCCGATCCTGTCGCTCTACCTCGCCAAGCTGATCCTCGACGGCATCTTGGCCGAGCATGCCCGACCGGCGCCGGCGGGCCTCTCAGACTGGCTCGCCGATCCCGGCCGGGCCCGGCTCGTCTGGCTGGTGGCGGCCGAGCTCGGTCTAGCGCTGCTCTCCGACCTCATCGGCCGGCTCGCGAGCCTCACCGAAACCCTGATCGGCGACCTCTACGCCAACGCCGCCTCCCTGCGGCTGATGGCGCACGCCGCCTCCTTGGACCTCGCGCAGTTCGAGGACAGCGCCCAGCAGGACCGGCTGGAGCGGGCGCGCCGGCAGGTCAGCGGCCGCACCGGGTTGATCGGCACGGTGTTCGGGCAGTTCCAGTCCCTGGTGACGCTCGCCTCGCTCACCGCCGGAGTGGCGGCCTTCACGCCCTGGCTCGTGGTGCTGATCGCCGCCGCCCTGGTGCCGGCGCTCCTCAACGAGTGGCACTTCACCAAGGCCGGCTATCGCCTAGCCTGGATCCGCAGCCCGGAGCGGCGACGGATCGACTACCTGCGCTACCTCGGCGCCAGCGTCGAGACCGCCAAGGAGGTCAAGCTCTTCGGCCTCTCGGGCTACATCACGGCGCTCTACGGGGCGCTGGCGCAGAACCTGCTCGCCGAGAACCGGGCGCTCGCCACCGCCCGGGCACGCTGGGGGTTTGCCTTCGCGAGCCTTGGCACCCTGGCCTATTACGCCGCCTACGCGGTGATCGTCTGGCGCACGGTCGCCGGCGCCTTCACGATCGGCGACCTCGCCTTTCTGGCCGGCGCGTTCCAGCGCCTGCGCGGCGGCATCGAGGGGCTGCTGCTGGGCCTCACCCAGATCAGCGGTCAGGCGCAGTATCTCGACGATTTCTTCTCGTTCTTCGCGATCCGGCCAGAGATCCGCTCGCCCGCGCGGCCCGTGCCGGTGCCGAGCCCGATCCAGGAGGGGCTGGTGTTCGAGGATGTCGGCTACCGCTATCCCGGAACCGAGACCTGGGCCCTGCGCGGCCTGTCCTTCGCGGTGCGGGCCGGGGAGACCGTGGCGCTCGTCGGCGGCAACGGCGCCGGCAAGACTACGATCGTCAAGCTGATGACCCGGCTCTACGACCCGCACGAGGGCCGGGTGCTCCTCGACGGGCGGCCGCTCGCCGCCTACGACCTCGACGACCTCCGGGCCCGGGTCGCGGCGATCTTCCAGGATTTCGTCCGGTTCGACCTCACCGCCGGCGAGAACGTCGCGGTCGGCCGGATCGCGGCCGCCGACGACCGGGACCGGATCGCGGCGGCCGCCGCCCGGGGGCTCGCCGCCCCGGTCATCGAGCGCCTGCCGGAGGGCTACGCCCAGCCCCTCGGCAAGCGCTTCGCCGGGGGCGTCGACCTGTCCGGGGGCGAGTGGCAGAAGGTCGCCCTGTCCCGAGCCTATATGCGGGAGGCCGAGATCCTGATCCTCGACGAGCCGACCGCGGCGCTCGACGCGCGGGCCGAGCACGACGTGTTCGCCCGGTTCCGGGAGCTGTCGGCGGGCCGGACCACGGTGCTGATCTCGCACCGCTTCTCGACGGTCCGGATGGCCGACCGGATCCTGGTCCTGGAGGGCGGCCGGCTGCTCGAGGAAGGCAGCCACGCCGCCCTGATGAGGCAGGGCGGCCGCTACGCCGAGCTGTTCACCCTGCAGGCGCAGGGCTACCGGTGAGCGTCACGGTTTCGAAAGGTCCGAGACCTTTCGCGGGTCCAGGGCGGCGCCCTGGTCTATCGGGGCTCCGCCCCGATACCCCGCCAAAGGGCTCAGCCCTTTGGAAACCCCATATCGCGGGCCGCCCCGATGCCCGAGGATTGCCCCTTTCGCGTCGCCTGCTATCTGGCGGACCTTGAACCGGGATTACCCATGCGCCTCTCGCATCTCCTGACGGCCGGCCTGCTCGTCTCCGCCTGGGGGGCACACGCTGCGCCGGCCCTATCCGAGCCGCCGGCCCCCGAGGCCAAGGCCGAGGCCCCCGCGCCGGCCCAAGAGGCCAAAGAGATCGTTCTGGCCAACCACCGGGCGGTCTACGACCTGTCGCTGGCCGAGGGCGGCGGCACCCGCTCGGTGGAAAGCGCCCGCGGCCGCATCGTCATCGATTTCCGGGGCGATGCCTGCCGCGGCTACACCATGCTGACCCGGCAGGTGACGGAGCTCTCCTCGGGCGAGACCGGCCCGCGCCTGTCGGACATGCGCAGCACCACCTTCGAGGGCGGCAAGGGCCGCGAGTTCCGGTTCAAGACCACGACGCTCACCAACAACCAGCCGGCCGCCCCGGTGGACGGCACCGCCTCGGAGCAGGGGCAGGGGGAATTGGTCACGGTGAAACTGAAGGGCGCGGCCAAGCCGTTCACCGTGGAGGGGCCGGTCCTATTCCCGAGCGAGCACATGCGCCACCTGATCGCGGCAGCCCGCGCCGGCCAGTCGACCCTCTCGGCCAAGGTGTTCGATGGTTCCGACGACGGCAAGAAGATCTACGACACCTTCGCGGTGATCGGCCATGCCGGAACTGGCCCGGCCGCGGGTACCGCCCGGGACAAGCCCCTGCGCGACGGCCCGCTCGCCGGCATGCCGCACTGGCCGGTGCGGCTGAGCTACTACACGCCGGGGGTGGGCGAGCGGACGCCGATCTACACCCTCGGCTTCGACCTCTACGAGAACGGCGTCAGCGGCGCGCTCAAGCTCGATTACGGGGAATTCGCCATCCTGGGCGACATGACCGCCCTCGATATCGACGCCCAGGCCGGCCGCGCCGCCAAGGAGGGGGACAAGGGCTGCACGCCGTGAGGCTGAAGCCTCCAGAACCATCCCGTCATTCCGGGGCGCCGTAGGCGAGCCCGGAAGCCAGATCCGCCGACGATGCAAAACCGAGGAGCGTCGGAGGTTCTGGATTCCGGGCTCCGCTGCGCGACCCCGGAAAGATCAGGTGGGTGACGAGACGTCCGCGGCTCGACCCCAGACGCGGCAAACCGCCGCCTCAGGCCCAATCGTCCTCCGGCTGCGGCGACAGGATGCGCCAGGCCGCGGCGATGCGCTCGGGCTTGATCTCCAGCGCCCCGGCGCAGGCGAGCAGCACGCCCTCATCGCCCATCACATGGTCGAGGACGCCCGCCAGGAAGGCCGGTTCCTGGGCGCTCTCGCGCAGGGTATCAGCGCTCAGGCCGCTCGCCGCCAGGAAGGGCAGGAGGCGGTCATCCTCCGCCACGATCCACAGCAGAACGTCGAGGGCGAGCCGTTCCGCAGATTCGGCCCCTTGAAGAGGTTTGCCATTCATCAACATGTGATCGCTACAAAGGTCATCAAGGGGCTTCACGGCCCGCTAATCATGATCGGCGCGCACCGGGACATCGGATCATGAAAAAGACGGTGCTGATCGTCGAGGACAACGAACTGAACATGAAGCTGTTCAACGACCTCTTGGAGGCGAACGGCTACGCGACCCTGAAGACCGCCCACGGCATCGAGGCGATCGAGCTGGCCCGCGCGCACCACCCCGACCTGATCCTCATGGACATCCAGCTCCCCGAGGTCTCGGGCCTCGAGGTGACCAAATGGCTCAAGGAGGACGACGACCTCAAGAGCATTCCGGTCATTGCCATCACGGCCTTTGCCATGAAGGGCGACGAGGAGCGGATCCGCGAGGGCGGCTGCGAGGCCTATCTGTCGAAGCCGATCTCCGTCGCGAAGTTTTTGGCAACGGTTCGCGCGTATCTTGAGCCCCGGTGACGCCGGAGCGGCGCGCCGGTAACGGCGAACGGCCGACCGCCCCGGGCGGAATCGCGCAACCGCGCGTCAGCGAGGAACCATGTCGGCCCGCGTCCTGATCGTCGACGACCTGTTCCCGAACGTGAAGCTTCTCGAGACGAAGCTCGGGCTCGAATATTTCGACACGATCGCCGCCATGAACGGGCCGGACGCGATCGCGATCTGCGAGAAGGGCCTGTGCGACCTGGTCCTGCTCGACGTGATGATGCCCGGCATGGACGGGTTCGAGGTCTGCCGCTACCTCAAGAACAACCCGGTCACCGCCCACATCCCGGTGGTGATGGTCACGGCGCTGGACCAGCCCTCCGACCGCCTGCGGGGCCTCGATGCCGGCGCCGACGACTTCCTGACCAAGCCGGTGGACGACACCGCCCTGTTCAGCCGGGTGCGCAGCCTCGTGCGCCTCAAGGCGGTCACCGACGAGCTGCGCCAGCGGGCGCTCGCCTCGCGCGAGTTCGGCATCGGCGATCCGCTGGCGCTCGCTACCGCCGAGACCGGCCTCGACGCCAGGATCCTGCTGATCGAGGACCGGCCCGGCTCGGCCGAGCGCATGGCCGGGGCCCTGCGCCAGCACCACGCGGTGACGATCGAGCCCGACCCGCAGGCGGCGCTGCGCCTGGCCACAGAGGGCGGGTTCGACCTCGCCCTGGTGAGCCTGGACCTCGCCGGGTTCGACGGCCTGCGCCTGTGCAGCCAGCTCCGCTCGCAGGACGCCACCCGGGCGATGCCGTTGATCATGGTGGCCGAGGAGCACGACCGCGCCCGCGTCGTGCGCGGCCTCGATTTCGGCGTCCACGATTTCCTGATGCGCCCGGTTGACCGCAACGAGCTGATGGCCCGGGTCCGCACCCAGGTGAAGCGCAAGCGCTTCACGGATGCCCTGCGGGGCGCCATGCAGGCTTCCCTGCAGCTTGCCGTCACCGACGCGCTTACCGGCCTGCACAACCGGCGCTACCTCGACAACCATCTCGGCGCGCTGTTTGCCGACGAGGCCGCCCGGCGCCCGGGCCTCGCCGCGCTGATCCTCGACATCGACCGGTTCAAGGCGATCAACGACAGCTACGGCCACGAGGCCGGCGACGAGGTGCTGCGCACCTTCGCCGAGCGGGTCCGCCAGGACACGCGGCCGGTGGACATCGTCGCCCGCTACGGCGGCGAGGAGATCGTGGTGATCCTGCCGGAGGCGGGCCTCGCCGAGGCCCGGGCCATCGCCGAGCGCATCCGCGAGAAGGTCGAGGCGCTGCCGTTCTCGGTGCAGCGCGCGACCCGGACGATCCCCGTGACGGTCTCGATCGGCGTCGCGATCCGCCATCCGGAGGATGCCGGCCCGGGCGACATGCTCAAGCGCGCCGACATCGCCCTGTACCGGGCCAAGGCCTCTGGGCGGAACCGGGTCGAGCAGCAGGCGGCCTGAAGAGGCATCGCCCCCCGGTGGCGTGAAGGCTCGCCCCCTCATTCCGGGGCCGCAACCGGAACTCGGGTTCCAGAACGCCTCACCGCTCAAGATCTTGCACCCCAGGGCACTTCTAGATTTCGCACGGGCCTGCGCTGCGCCGGAATGATGGCGTGCTTATCCGTCGCCATTGCATCACGGATGGAAAGCCGGATCGCGAAGCCGCTTTCTGCTGCGGCAAAATGCTCACCCGCGCTCAAGGATGAAAATCTAACCTCGCACCCAACATCGATCCGACCTGGTTCGGATCGGGTGCAGCAGAGGATCGGACGACGCGGATGGATATGCAGGTGCCGGCCCGGTCCGGGCGCGAGGCGAGCGAGCTGGAACAGCGCCGCCTGTGCAAGATCGCTTCCTCGCCGCACGCCTATGTCCGGGGCAGCACTGCGCAGTTCTACGACCTGATCGCCGCCATGCCGGCCGGCACCCTGCCGGCGGGGCCGCCAGTCTGGATTTGCGGCGACGCGCATCTCGGCAATCTCGGCGCGGTTGCCGGCCCCGACGGGCGGATCGACATCCAGATCCGCGACCTCGACCAGACCCTGGTGTCGAACCCGGCCTTCGACCTCGTCCGGCTGGCCCTGTCGCTCGTCACCGCCGCGCTCAACGCGACCCTGCCGGGCCTCGTCACCGCCCGGATGATGGATGCCATGGCGGTGGGCTACGCCGACGGCGTTCTCGATCCCGAACAGGCCGAGCGGGGCGTCGCCGAATCCGAGATCGTCGCCACCACGCGCCGCCGGGCGCTCGGCCGCCGCTGGCGCCACCTGTCCCGGGAGCGGCTCAAGGGCAAGGATGCCCGCCTGCCGCGCGGCGACCGGTTCTTCGACCTCGACGCCGCCGAGCAGGAGGCGTTCGAGGCGCTGAGCCGCGACTCGGAGGTGCACCGGCTGGTCCTGGCGCTCGGCGGCGCCGAGGCCGGGGCGGAGATCCGGCTGCTCGATGCCGCCTACTGGATCAAGGGGTGCAGCTCGCTGGGCCGCCTGCGCTACGCCGGCCTGGTGGAGATCCTGGGCGGCGACCGCCCGCATCTCGCACTCCTCGACATCAAGGAAGCGGTGCCGTTCCTCGCCCCGGCCGCCCCGGGGGCCGACATGCCGGCCGACCCGGCCGCCCGAGTCGTGGCCGGCGCCCGCGCCCTGTCGCCGAATCTCGGCGACCGGATGGTCGCCACCCATTTCCAGGGCACCCCGGTCACGGTCCGCGAGTTGATGCCGCAGGATCTCAAGATCGACGCCGAGCAGTTCTCCCGGGGGGAGGCGGTGCGGGTCTCCGGCCATCTCGCCGCCATCCTGGGCCGCTCTCACGGCCGCCAGATGTCGGCATCCGACCGCCAAGGCTGGAGCGACACCGTGCGCGCGCCCGGCCAGGGCCCCGACACCCCCGGCTGGCTCTGGTCGGCGGTGACCGACCTGATGGGCGCGCACCAGCGCGGCTACCTGGAGCATTGCCGCCGCATCGCCCGGGAAGACCTGGCGGCCTGATTTTTTTGATCGGGTAGGCAGGCCGTGTTGAACGCTGGCCAATCGATATGACGGATGGCGCTGGTCACAGGTCGCCCTTCGCGAGCGGGCGGCTGGAGTCACGCGGTTTCTGGACGAGGCTTGGGTCCTCTCTCCTGTGCGGGAGAGGGAGCGCGTCGCGCCCTGCATGCGCCGGTGCGGAGACGACTTGCGCACCTCACGAGACCCTGCGCGCCTCGACCTGACGCACCCTCCCGCCACCGCAACCGCGCCGCCGAAAAATCCCGCCTCGGGATGCGCGCGCAAAGCTGCTCGAACCCGGCGCCGGTTGACACCACACCCGCCATCGCCAACACCTCGCGCCCGCCGCTTCCGGAGCGGCGAACCCGGGAAGACCTGTGACACGATGGCGGTGACGCGCACCTACCTCGACTTCGAGAAGCCGGTTGCCGAGCTGGAGGCCAAGCTCGAGGAATTGCGGGCGGTCGGCGAGCGCGATGGCGCCGTCTCGATCTCCGAAGAGGTCGGCCGGCTGGAGGCCAAGGCCAGCCAGGCCCTGGCCGAGATCTACGCGAGCCTCACGCCCTGGCAGAAGACCCAGGTGGCCCGCCACCCGCAGCGCCCGCATTTCGTGGATTACTGCGCCGGGCTGATCACCGAATTCACCCCGCTCGCCGGCGACCGCAGCTTCGGCGAGGACGAGGCGATCCTGGGCGGCTTCGGCCGCTTCCGCGGGCGCCCCGTTCTGGTGCTCGGCCAGGAGAAGGGCGCCACCACCGAGGCGCGGCTGCGCCACAATTTCGGGATGGCCCGGCCCGAGGGCTACCGCAAGGCGGTCCGCCTAATGGAGACCGCCGACCGGTTCGGCTTAGCCGTCATCGCCTTCGTGGACACGGCCGGCGCCTATCCGGGCATCGAGGCGGAGGAGCGCGGCCAGGCCGAGGCCATCGCCCGCTCCACAGAGGCCTGCCTGGCGCTCGGCGTACCCAACGTCGCCGTGGTGATCGGAGAGGGCGGCTCGGGCGGCGCCATCGCGCTCGCCACCGCCAACCGGGTGCTGATGCTGGAGCACGCGATCTACGGGGTGATCTCGCCGGAGGGCGCCGCCTCGATCCTGTGGCGCGACCAGGGCCGGGCCCACGAGGCCGCCACCGCCATGAAGATCACCGCCCAGGACCTGCTGCGGCTCGGCGTCATCGACGGGATCATCCCGGAGGCCACCGGCGGCGCGCATCGCGACCGCGAGGCGGCGATCCGCGGCGCGGGCGACGCCATCGCCGAGTCGCTCGCCCAGTTCGAGGGATTGAGCCCGGTGGAGATCCGCGACCGCCGCGCCGAAAAATTCCTCGCCATCGGCCGGACCCTGTGAGTTCCACAGGCGCGACGGGCGGCCTGCTGGGCGCCCTCGGGCGGCTCCTCGGGCGGCGCGACGCGCGCGAGCCGGGCGGGCACAACCACGTCTCGCTCGGCTGCAATTGCCAGATGGCGCACGTGCTCAAGACCCTGGACCTGCGCCACTGGTCCGGCCCGCTGGACTGGATCTTCTCCATGCCCGGCATGGTCCGGGACTGCCTGGACGACGATTTCGCCGCGCTCACCGACCGGAGCCAGCTCGAGAGCATCCCGGAGGCGGAGCGGCGCGGCCCCGACATCTGGCGCGGCCGGCACCGGCTCTACCGGGAGCGGCACGGGCTCGAATGCGTGTTCAATCACCATGATCCGGCGGCGAACGCGGCGGATTACGCCTTCCTGACCGAGGGCGTGCGCCGCCTGCGCGTGGCCCTCGACTCGGCCGGCACCGAGAACCGGTTGTGGATGATGACCCATCTGCACACGCCCCGGGAGACGGTCGAGGCGATCGACGACCTCCTCGGCCGCCGGGCGAGCCGCAACCACCTGACCTTCCTGCAGCTCCAGCCGGAGCATCCCGGGGTGGCGGTGGTAGAGGCCACGGACCTCCGGCCGACCTTGCGCTGGCTGACGATCCAGACCCGCTCGACCCCGGTCGGCCTGCGCCTCGCCGACCCGGCCGAGGACGCCAAGCTCGTGGAGATCATCCGCACCGAAGCGGCACGGCGGCCGGCGTTGTTCGCGTAGGGGGCGATCGCCCGGGGCCTGGCTCTCTTAATTCCAGATCTTCCCCTCATCCTGAGACCGCGTAGCGAAGCGAAGCCCTCGAAGGAGCCTTCCAGCCAGCGGCGCGATCCCTGGAGCCCTCCTTCGAGGCTCACTGCGTTCGCACCTCAGGATGAGGGGGTGGTGGGAATGTTTCGGTGCGGCAGCCACCGGGTCCTGCCTCTTCTGCCTGAAACAACCGCGCGCTCACGAAATCCACGAAGGCGCGCAGCCGGGCCGACATGTGCCGCCCGGCCGGCCACAGGATCGAGAACTGGCCGGGATCGGTGAGGTACGGGTCGAGGATCCGGATCAGGCTGCCCGCGCGCAAGGCCGACTCCGCCAAGAAATCCGGCATGCAGCCGATGCCCAGGCCGCCGATCGCGGCGGCGCGCAGGGCCTCCATGTTGTTGCAGGTGAGCGCGGTGCGCAGGCCCGCGGGCGGCGGCTCGGCGAGGGTCCAGTCCTGCAGCTTGCCGGATGTGGGGAAGCGGAAGCGCAGGGCGACGTGGCCCGCGAGCTCGGCCGGGTGCCGGGGCGTGCCGGCCCGGTCGAGATAGGCCGGCGCGGCACAGAGCACGAACCGGAACGGGCCGAGGCGCCGGGCCATCAGGCGCGAATCGACCAGGCTGCCGCTGCGGATCGCGGCATCCATGCCGGATTCCACCAGGTCAACCTGGCGGTCGTTGAAATCGAGCTCGAGCTCGATCTCGGGATAGAGCGCTCGGAACTCCGGCAGCACCGGCACCAGGAAGCGGTAGCCGACGATCGGCAGGCTGATCCGCAGGATGCCGCGCGGCGCCCGCCGGCTCTGCGTGACCTGCGCCTCGGCCTCGCGCAGGTCGTCGAGGATCGCCCGGCAGCGGGCCTGCAGCAGGGCGCCCTCCTCGGTGAGCGAGACCCGCCGGGTGGTCCGGTGGAACAGGCGCACCCCGAGTTCCGCCTCGAGCCGCGCCACGGCCTTGCCCACCGCCGAGGCCGACAGGCGCAGGTCGCGCCCGGCTTCGACGAAGCTCAACCGCTCCGCGCTGCGCACGAAGGCTGCGATGTCGCCGAGGCTGTTCATGTCGGCCGATTAGGGTGTGAACCGCACCAAGCTGTTGCAGGGTTTGTCGTTTTGTAAATTTAGGCGGCCGTTTTGCGGCCTGGAGGTGGCGATGGCGGACCTGTTCTGGCTCTCGGACGCGCATTGGGCGGTGATCGAACCGTTCATGCCCAGGGATCAGCCCGGACCCGAGCGGAGGGACGACCGGCAGATCATCTCCGGCATCCTGCACGTGCTCACCTCGGGCTGCCGCTGGCGCGACTGCCCGGCGGAGTATGGGCCACGCACCACCGTCTACAACCGGTTCAACAGGTGGTCCCGCCGCGGCTTCTGGAAGGCCATGTTGGCAGATCTGGCCAAGGCCGGGTGGGCAGGCGACGCAGCCGCCCTCGACAGCACTTATGGGCGGGCTCACCGCTCGGCCCACGGCGGCAAAGGGGGGCGAGGACACAGGCCATCGGCCCCCTCATCCTGAGCCTGTTGAAGGACGCGCGGCGGCCAGACGACCAAGATCGACGCGCTCACCGATGTCCTCGGCCGCCCCGGCGTCCTGCGGCTGACGACCGGAAACGCCAGCGACGTGACGACCGCGCCTGCGGTGTTGGCCGAAGCGCCCGGCCGGATCCGGCGTCTGGCTGCCGACAAGTGCTACGATGCCGAGTGGCTGCGCGCCGACCTGCGAGCGCAGGGCATCACGTCGGTCGTCCCGGGCAAGCGTGGTCGCAAGCGACGCATCCGCCACGACAAGCGGCGCTATCGTGAACGCTGGCGCATTGAGGCGACTTTCAACCGCCTCAAGGACTTCCGCCGCGTCGCCACCCGCTACGACAAGCTCGCCCGCAACTATGCCTCAGCCGTCGCCTTCGCCGCCGTCACCGCTTTCTGGTGCTGATCGAGTCCAGACCCTAGACCCTGGCCGCCCTCACGATCCTATGCGCCGTGGCGGTGCTCGGGCTGCTCGCGGCGCCGCGGGACGAGTCGGCCGAGACCGACGTGCCGGGCGGTGTGAGTTCCTAAAGCCCTCGCTCCCCCCCCGCGCATCCGCTCCGCCAAAAAGTCCACCAGCACCCGCACTCGGGCCGGCATGGCCGGTCCGCCCACGAACACCGCGTGGATCGCGTCGCGGTCCTGGGGATTGCGGTTCCGTCAGTGCATGGTGCGCGACAGGGCCGCGATGGCGCTGACGGTGGCGATCGTCTGGAAGCCGAGCGATCCGATCACCCGTTTCATGATGTCCAGCTTGGCATCGGACAGATCGGTCTTCGTGACGAGGTTCGCGAGATCGGCATTGCGGCTCTCGCGGATCGCGCTGGTGATCGCCTCGGACAGATCCTCGGATAGACCGGGGGCCTTGAGCCGGCGGACCAGGGCATCAGTGTCGAGCGAGAGCGCTGTCATGGCCGACGCCAACCGGTTCCGGCTTCCCTCAGGCCTGGATCGATCCGGATATTGGTGTCCATCGTTCGCTGATTCAGCAGCCGTTGCCCGTCATCGAAAGCTGACGATTTTACCGAACCGGCACAAGCCGGCCGGTGCGGCGCGCGTCTCGCCATCGATAGAGTGGCCGGATCAATCACGCCGTCATTCCGGGGCCGCAGAGCGGAGCCCGGAATGACGGCGTGGACGCGTGGACGTCTGAACAGCTCGAGAACCCGTTGGGGAAAGAATTTTCGTCGCCGAGGATCCGGCCCAAAAGGCCTTATCCTGCAGGCCCGGTGGCATCGCCGTCCACCGGAGACTCCGGTGCAGTGTTGCACCCGGGCGCTTGCGGTAACAAAGGTGCAAGCTTAACGAGCCTATTGGGTTGGGGAGTGGCCCCCGATGTCGGCTATCAAAAGGCCGCCGGGGGCACGAAGACGACGAGGTTCCCCATGACGGCGCGTCTCGCGACTGCGCGACTGCTGGCGGCCGCTTCCCTGCTGGCCCTTGCTCTGGCCGGCTGCCAGGACGGCTCCGGGATCAGCGGCCCGACCGCGCGCAGCATCGCGCCCATCGCCCCCCAGACGCTGGCCCTGATGCAGACCAAGGGCATGCAGCAATCCGACCCGATCCTGATCCGCGCCTACAAGAAGGAAGCGGAGATGGAGGTCTGGAAGCGCGGCAGCGACGGGCGCTACGCCCTGCTGAAGACCTACCCGATCTGCCGCTGGTCCGGCCAGCTGGGCCCTAAGGTCCGCGAGGGCGACCGGCAGGCACCGGAGGGGTTCTACACGATCACCCCGGGCCTGATGAACCCGAACTCCTCGTATTACCTGTCCTTCGACACCGGCTTCCCGAATGCCGTCGACCGGGCCAACGGGCGCACCGGCAAGTACCTGATGGTCCACGGCACCTGCTCGTCGGCGGGGTGCTTCGCCATGACCGACGCCACCATCGCGGAGATCTACGCGGTGGCGCGCGAGGCGTTCATCGGCGGCCAGCGCAGCTTCCAGTTCCAGTCCTACCCGTTCCGGATGACGGCCCAGAACATGGCCAAGTTCCGCAACGACCCGAACATGCCGTTCTGGCAGAACCTCAAGGAGGGTTCGGATTATTTCGAGGCCCTGCGCGAGGAGCCGAAGGTCGGCCAGTGCGGCACCAAATACGTGTTCGGCGGCTCGGACGCGGCGGCCGGCTCGTGCAAGCCGAAGGTCGACCCGGTGGTGGCCGAGAAGCGCGAGCGCGACGAGCGTGAGGTCGCCGAGCTCGTGGCCAAGGGCACCCCGGCCGTGCGGGTGGTCTACCAGGACGGTGGCCAGAACCCGGTGTTCCGCCCGCAGAACAATGCCAGCGCCTTCGCGAGCCTCGGCGGCACCGAGACTGTGCTGCCCTACGACGCCAAGGAGTTCGGCCGGCACAATCTCGGCGATGTCAGCCGTCCCGAGACCCTGGCGGCCGGGCCACAGGAGATCGAGATCGGCCCGAAGGGCCAGCCGACCATGATGGCCGCCGCCGAGCCGGCGCCCGCCAAGGCCGCCGCCAAGCCCGTCCGGGGCCAGAAGCCCGCCGTCGCAACGCTCATGGCCAGCCGGGCCGAGCCCGACCGGGTCGAGACCACCGCCTCGGTCTCCGAGAAGCCGGCCCGGATCGCGGTCGCCGATGCCGACGGCGATCCGGCCAGTTACCAGAAGCTGCTCGGCTCGCTGTTCGACAAGGAGAAGCCCGCCCCCGCCACCCCGGCGGTGGATGCCGCCGTGGTGCCGGACGCGGCCAAGCCGGTACAGGCCGTTGGGGCGGTCGCCCCGAAGGCGGCGGCCAAGCCGCACCCGGTGAAGACCGCCAAGGTCGAGGCGAAGGCCGAGACCAAGTCCGACCCGAAGCTCGCCCTGCGCAAGGGCGAGCCGGAGGCCAAGGCCAAGCCCTGATCGGCTGCCGGGTCCGGCGACCGGGATTTGGCAGGGGCGCGCTCCCGGCCTACGGTCACCCATGAACGACTTCCAGCCGGGCCTCGACGATACGGATGCGCGGCGGCTCGCGGAGCGTCACGTCGAGGCGATCCGCGAGCACGGGGGGATCTTCGTCGATGCGGTGCGGCTCACCCGCATGCCGATGATGGTCACGGACGCGACCCTGCCGGGCAACCCGATCATCTTCGCCAACCAGGCCATGGTGGAGCTGTCGGGCTACGATCCCGAGGCATTGCTCGGGCAGGACCCGCATTTCATGAACGGGCCCGGAACGGACCCCGCGGCGATCCAGGATTATGAGGCGGCGATCCGCGAGAACCGCAGCGCGAGCCTGGAGATCGAGCAGTACCGGAAGGACGGCACGCGCTACCGAGCGATGCTGTTCGCGAGCCCGCTCGATGACGGGCAGGGCACCGTCACCAACCATTTCCTCTCGTACCTAGACATCACCCGGCGCTTCGACGCCGAGACGCGGCTGAAAGCGCTGGCCGCCGAGCTGGAAGAGCGCGTCGCCGAGCGGACCCGCACGCTGGAGGCGGCCAACGACCGGCTGACGAAGCTCGCGGCAGAGCGCGAGATGCTGCTGGTCGAGGTCAACCACCGGGCCAAGAACAGCCTGTCGATCGCCGGGGCCCTGCTGCGCCTCCAGGGACGACGCCACCCCGATCCAGCCGTCACGGCTTTGTTCGACGAGGCTCAGAAGCGGCTCAACGCCATGGCGCGGGCGCACGACCTGCTGAGCCGGTCGGACCATGTCCAGCAGGTCGATGCCGGCCGCTACGTCATCGACCTGTGCACTGCGCTGACCGCGATGGCCGACGGCGACGACCGCATCCGCCTGGACGTTGCCGTGGAGCCGAGGATCGCCATCAGCGCCAACACGGCGATCCCGCTCGGGTTGGCGCTCACCGAACTCATCACCAACGCGATCAAGTACGCCTTCCCGTCCGGCCGCTCCGGCACGATCGCGGTGGGGCTCCGCCGGGACCAGCCAGGCCGGGTCGCGCTGGCGATCCGGGACGACGGGGTCGGGATGGCTGGCCCGCGCGAGGGCTCGCTGGGCTTCAGCCTGGTGCGATCCCTGATTCAGCAGATTGACGGCGCGCTCGACATCCGCGGCGATGCCGGTGTGCACGTGGCGATCACCTTCCCGGATCTGCCGCCCGCGGCTTGACGCGGCTCGTCAGAGCAGCGGCCGCTCGCGGTTCATCAGCCACAGGGCGTGGACCGTGCCGGGCAGCCAGCCGAGCACCCAGAGCAGGATGTTCAGCAGGAACTGGATACCGAACCCGGTGGCAACGAGCACCGCCACCGGCGGGATGAAGATCGCGAGCAGGATGCGGACGAGGCTGGACACGGGGACTCCGGGCTGAGAGGTTCGGGTTCAAACGAGACGCAGGCGCGTCCGTTCCCCGGGGAGGGCGGCGCCACCCGCCCACTCATTCCGGGGCGCCCCAGGCGCGCCCGGAATTATCTGTTGAAGGTAACCGGGCGGGGGCTGAAGCGCCCGCTCCCGAACCCTTGCCACTCTACGCCGCGCTTGATACGCGTTACGTACAACGTAATACCCGGCGGTGATTCAGAGTTTCGCGGACAGGGATACGGAGGCGCTCCACCGCCACGAGACCTGTCACCGGCGATGGCGTGCCTTCAAAACCGTCGCTCTGCGCAAGCTCGACATGATCGACGCCGCGGCAGCGTTGGGCGACCTGCGCTCCCCGCCCGGCAATCAGCTCGAGAAGCTGAGCGGGGACCGCGAGGGACAGTGGAGCATCCGCATCAACGACCAATGGCGCATCTGCTTCACGTGGGGCGACACCGCCCCCGAGAACGTCGAGATCGTCGATTATCACAGAGGATAACCCCATGCCCCGCCTGCGCACGCACCCCGGTGAGGTTCTGCGCGAGGAGTTCATGGCGCCGCTCGGATTGAGCGCCAATCGCCTCGCCGCCGAGATCGACGTCCCGCCCAACAGGCTCAGCGAGATCGTTCGCGAACGCCGCGGCGTGACCGCGGATACCGCGCTTCGCTTGAGCGTCCGGTTCGGGACGACACCCCAGTTCTGGCTCAACCTGCAGACCGCGCACGACCTTTCGCGGGCAGAGGCCGAGACGGACCTTTCGAAGGTGCGGCACCACGAACCGGCCTGAACACCCGAGACGGCACGCACTTAAAACCAGACAACACCAGCGTGGCAAATCAAGCGGTTGCTTCGTTACCCTCGCAACGACGGGCGGGGCGCACCACGCCCCGCCCGTCCAAAAAAAATCAGTTCTTCGCCGGCGGCGTGATCGCGGTGGGGACGTTCGCCGCCTGCTTCTCCGGGTTCTTCACCTGGCTGTAGGTCACGTTGGCGAAGGAGCCGATCACCGCGGGCCAGCTCGGGTTGGCGTATTGCGGATCGTCGCGGCCGACCTTGCAGAAGGCGGTGGTCAGAGCATTGACCAGGTCGTCGTCGTTGGCGCCCGTGTCGGCCGCCTTGATCTGCGGCACCAGGCGGACCAGGGTCGGCACGAAATCCTGCTGCTTCAGCCCGGCAAGGGTCGCCGCGACCCCGACCTTGTCGAAAGCGGCCTTCAGCGTGTCCTGCTCGATCTCGGCGCAGGGGGCGGTCCCGGCCAGCATGGTCTTGGTGGCGGCCCGGGCCTCGGAGGCCTTGTTGCCGGTCATTGGGGGCGCCTTGTTGCCCCAGGAATTGCGGATGTAGTCGGTGACGTTCTTGACCTCGACATCGGTCATCTGCTGGCCGATCGCCACCATCGGGGCGTAGCCGCTCTGGGCGGCCAGCCCGCCATAGATCACCCGCAGCACCGTCTCGGGCCCGTCCGACATCACCGAGGTGTTGCCGGCCAGAGCCGGCACCGCGCCCTCAATGCCCTTGCCGTTGGGCTGGTGGCAGGAGGAGCAGTAGGTCAGGTAGGTGGAGGCACCCGGCGCGTCGGCGGTGTCGAAGGCGGCGAGATCCTTGGGCTTGTAGGTCTGTTTGGCCGGGACCGTGCGCAGATAGGCGACCATCGCCTTCAGATCCTCCTCCTTCACCTTGGAGAGGGATTCCATGATGGTCTGGCGCATCGGGCCGGCGGCGACGCCGGGGCGGTGCCGGTCTTGAGGTAGGTCACCACCTGCTCGTCGGTCCAGGCGCCGATGCCCTGGTGGCCGTCCGGGGTGATGTTAGGGGCGTACCAGCCGTCGATCACGCCGCCGCCGAACCGGCCGGCGAAGCTCGAATTGCCGACGAGCTTGTTCTCGTTGTGGCACATGGCGCAGTGGCCGAGCCCCTCCACGAGATAAGCCCCGCGGTTCACCTCGGTGCTGGCATTCGGATCGGGCTTGAACCGCTCGTCGGTGAAGAAGGCGGTCCGCCACGTCACCAGCGCCGTGCGGACGCTGAACGGGAACGGGATCTGGCTCTCCTGCCGCTTCTCGTTCACGGCCGGGACCGATTGCAGGTAGGCCCAGATCGCCTGGGTGTCCTCGTCGGTGACCTTGGTGAACCAGCCGAACGGGAAGGCCGGGTAGAGGTAGCCGACGTTCTTGCTGTAGCCGTGCCGGAACGCCTGGTCGAAGTCGGCATAGCTCCAGTTGCCGAGGCCGGTCTCCTTGTCGGAGGTGAGGTTGGGGGTCATGATCACGCCGAAGGGCATGTTCAGCGCGTAGTTGCCGGCGAGGTACTTGCCGCCCGGCGCCGTGTGGCAGGCCGCGCAGTCGCCCATGGTCACGAGATACTTGCCGCGCGCGATCTGGTCGGCCGACCCGTCCTGCGCCAGCGCCGGCGCGGCCAGGAACAGGCTCGCCAGGATCGGCGCGGTCCGGATCGGCGGCACGCGGCCGGAGGAGAGGGCTCTCGTGCGCTGCATGCCGCGTCTCCCATCCCGAGTTTAGAGTTGTTTGAAATTTGTGAGGCGCGTGAACGCGGCCGTTCGGGGCGTTGTTCCGGACGGCGCCGGGATGCGGCGATGTGCCGTGGCGGACCGGAAGCGCAGGCCGAGATCGGCCAGATGGGCGGCGAGCCCGGCGAGCATCCACCCGGCGACCGCGACCCAGCCGGCCCCCGCCAGCGCCGCCCGCAGGGCCAGCATCAGCGCGGCGCCGGATGCGAGCGTGGCCAGCAGGGACGGCAGCGGCGGCCCGCCCCGGCGGCTGAGCCAGGCGAGGACGAGGGCCTCCAGGGCGACGAGCAGGAGGATCCCATCGACGATCCGGCCCGAGGCGAAGGCGTCGGCGACGGCATTGGCGGCAGCGAACGGCGGCTCCATCACGCCGGCTCCCCGAAGGGCGCGTTGAGACGCACGATCCGCAGGTTCAGGCAGGCGGCGACGCTGACCCAGGCGAGGTAGGGCAGGTTCATCAGCCCCGCCGCGGCGGAGACCCGCCCGGTGACGAGCACCAGCACGGCGATCGACAGCCACAGGGCCGCAACCTCGGCGAGCGCCCAGTCGGGCCGGCGGAACCGGAAGAACAGCACGCTCCAGGCGATGTTGAGCACGCCGTTCACCGCGTAGGCGGCCACCAGCAGCAGCCGGGCGGTGGGGTCGGAATCGCCGTTCCAGGCCATCACGGCCGCGATGGTGGTGAGCAGGAAGATCACGGTCCAGACTGGCCCGAAGGCCCAGTCCGGCGGCTTCCAGGCCGGAACCCGCAGGTGCCGGTACCAGGCGTCGGTCCGGGTCGCGAGCCCGCCGGCCAGCGCCACCAGCACGGCGGCGAGGGCCGCCACGGCCGGCGGCCCCGAGCCGGCATCGAGGCCCAGAACGCTCACGGGGAGACCCAGCGAAACAGGTGAGCGAGATCCTTGAAGAAGATCCGCGCGTGGGCGGCGGGCTTCGCGCGGACCAGCTCCTTGTTCATGTAGCTGTCCCAGGTCAGTTGCTGGACGTCCTTGTCCCGGCAGATCGACACGAAGCGCTCGCGCAGGCCGTCGCTGCGGTACCAGACCCACTGCATCATCCCGAGGATCCAGAACACGCGGCCGTGCAGCTTCATGAAGCGGCGGCGGGCCAGCGCGAGGGCCCGGACATCGCCGGTGGCCAGAAAGCTCTTGGCGGCCTCCGCGGAGAGCTGGCCGCCCAGCATCGCGTAGTAGATGCCCTCGCCGGAGGCCGGGGCGACGACGCCCGCTGCATCGCCCGCCAGCAGCACGTCGCGGCCGTTGTCCCAGCGTTTCAGGGGCTTGAGCGGCAGGGGCGCGCCCTCCCGGCGGATCGTCTCGGCGCCATCGAGGCCGGTGGCGACGCGGAGCGCCCGGATCGAGGAGCGCAGCGAGAAGCCTTTCTTGGCGCTGCCGGTGCCGATGCTCGCCGTCTCTCCATGCGGGAAGATCCAGCTGTAGAAATCCGGCGAGTGCCGGCCCTGATAGTAGACGTCGCAGCGGGTGCCATCGACGGCGTCGCCGCCCGGCGCGTCCGGGCCCGGCACCCGGACGATCTCGTGATAGGCGAAGACCTGTTTCATCCGGTCGTGGCCCGGCACCTCGGCCCGGCCCACCGGCGAGCAGGCCCCGTCGGCGCCGATCACGAGCCGCGCCCGGACCGCGTGGCGGGCCTGCGCCTCGCCCTTGCCGGTGGTGAAATGGACCAGCGGCAGGCCGTCATCCGGCCGGGTGATGGTTTCGTAGGCCGCCGCGCGCAGGTCGGCGCCGGCCTGTTCGGCGCGGACGCGCAGCCAGGGGTCGAAATGCTGGCGGTCGACCATGCCGACGAAGCCCTCGCCCACCGGCATGTCCACGGCCTTGCCGCTTGGCGCCACCATCCGGGCGGAGCGGATCTTGGCGACCAGCAGCGAATCGGGAATCGCGAAGTCGCGGATTAGCCGGGGTGGGATCGCGCCGCCGCAGGGCTTGATCCGTCCGGGCTTGTCGAGGAGCAGCACGGCGTGCCCGGCCCGGGCCAGCTCGGTGGCCGCCGTGGCTCCCGCGGGACCGCCACCGACCACGACGACGTCGTAGGACGCATCACCATGCAACCGAGCCATCGCGTCACCTCGCGCCGAGGATGGGATTGAGCGGGACAGATGTCCGGCCCGGGGCCCGGACGGGCTCGAGCCGCAGGGCCAGCACCACCGCGACAAGGAACAGGCCCCCCTCAGCGGCGAAGACGGCGGCGTAGGCCTGGACTGGCTCGGCCGTGATGAGCCGCACCGCATCCACGGCGGCGGCCCCCAGGAAGCCGCCGGCCCCGAAGGCGATGCCCTGGGCCGCGCCCCAGACACCCATGCGGGTGCCGCGCTCCCTTGCGTCGCCGCGGCCGGCGAGGGCCATCATCGAGCCGATGGCGGCGACCGCGTAGGCGCCGTTGGCGACCCCCAGCGCGAACACCACCGGCCGCAGGGGCAGAAGGTCGCCGCCGGCGGCGAGCGCGAACAGGGCGGCGGCCGAGCCGGCGCAGCCGAGCGCGATCCAGAGCCTGAGGGAGGCGAGGGGGGTGCCGCGGGCGGCGAGCGTCACGCCGGCGACCAGCAGCATCCCGGCGAGCACCCCGCCATGCTGCAGCCCGGCGAGCTTGGTGGTGGCCCCGGGGGTCATGGCGAAGGTCAGCCCGGCATAGGGCTCCAGGATCAGCTCCTGGGCGCTGTAGGCCAGCATCGAGACGAACACGAAGATCGTGAAGGTCCGGGCTACGGGATCGGCGAGCACATGGGCCAGCACCGTGAAGAACGGTTTTTTGGCCGCTTCGGGCTCCGGCGCCCGCACTGGCAGGCGGCGCTCGACGCCGGCCAGCGCCAGCACGGCCACCATGAAGGCAATGGCCGAGACCGAGCCGGAGACCGCGACGAGGCGCAGGCCCGAGAACGGATCCAGGAAGTGGCCGGCGAGCGGCGCCGTCAGGGCGAAGCCCAGGATCATCATCACCCAGACGATGGTCGCGGCCGCCCCGCGGCGGGCCGGCGCGACGCCCCCCGAGAGCAGCACCAGCAGGGAGGTCCCGGCGGCCCCGGCGCCGATCCCGACGCAGAGGAACGACAGGGCCGCCAGGGCGAGGCCGAGCGCGAGATCGGTGGCGGCGAGCGCCGTGCCGCAGGCCGCCCCGAACCCGCCCACGCAGAGGGCGGCCATGCCGCCGACGATCCAGGGCGTACGCGTCCCGCTCCGGTCCGAGCCGTAGCCCCAGCGCGGACGCAGCACCTGCGCGGCATAGTGCAGGGCGACCAGGAACCCCGGCACCAGGGCGGGGAGCGCCAGCTCCACCACCATCACCCGGTTGAGCGTCGCGGTCATCAGCACGACGACGCTGCCCAGCGCGGTCTGGACCAGGCCGAGGCGGACGATCTGGGGCCAGCCGAGGCCGTCTTCGGGCGCGGTTATCCCTCCCCCATCTGCGGGAGAGGGCTGGGGTGAGGGGTACGCGCTTTCCGGAAAGACCTGGCCCCTCACCCTGTGCCTCTCCCGCTCGGGAACGGGAACCCGCGCCGCATCCGGCACCGTACCGGAGGCCGCGCTCGATCCGGATTCGCGCATCACGCCCCTCCCACCAAGGGCCGCAGCGCGAAGGCGGCGACCAGCATGCCGACCACGTAGAGGGTCGTGCCGGTGCCGTTATACCAGGCTGCCCGCTCGCGCGGGCTCTTCAGGAAGCGGTCCATCAGGGCGACCTGTCCGGCGAGCAGGGCCGCCACCAGGGCGGCGTGGCCCTGGCGCTCCCAGGCGAGCAGCAGGCCGATCACCACGACCTGCGGCACCGCCATGACCAGGCAGGCGAAGCGGGCGGCGCGGTCGGAGCCCATCTGGACCGGCAGGGACAGGAGCCCCATCCGCCGGTCGCCCTCCACGGACTTGAAGTCGTTCAGCGTCATGATCCCGTGGGCGCCGATGGAATAGAGCAGAGCGACGAGCAGCACCCGCCGGTCGGGCAGGGCCGCGGCCATCACGGCGGCGCCGGTGAACCAGGGCAGGCCCTCGTAGCAGAGCCCGACCGCGGCATTCCCCCACCACCCGTTTTTTTTCAGACGCAACGGCGGGGCGGAATAGATCCAGGCGAGCACCAGCCCGAATAGGGCGGCCCCGAGGATCCACGGCCCGAGCGCGGCTGCGACCAGCAGCGACAGCAGCGTCCAGCCGAGGGCCAGGTAGAGGCCCCAGCGCCCAGGAATCCGCCCGGAGGGAATCGGCCGGCCCGGCTCGTTGATCGCGTCGACATGCCGGTCGAACCAGTCGTTGGCGGCCTGGCTGGTGGCGCAGACGAGCGGCCCGGCGAGCACGACCCCTGCGGCGATCACCGGCCATTGCCCGTGAGCCGGCTGCCCGGACGAGATCACCCCGCAGGCGAACGCCCACATCGGCGCGAACCAGGTGATCGGCTTGAGAAGCTCGACGACGGCGCTCGGGGCGGGCGTGGTGGCCATCCCGGCACGCTACCGGGGTGACCGACCGTGTCAAGCTGGATTTACACTTCACGGCAAAATGTCGATCCAGCTTGGCGAACAAAGCGCCCAGCAGGCTGACGAATACATAATCCGACACCATCGTGAGCCGGACACGATCATGTCATGAGATGGTCGATTCGCCGAGGGGTGGGGGTTCTTAGGCTTGACCTTCGAAGAGTTTGCCAAGGTTCGCCGCAGCAACTCTTAGAAGAGCCGCACGGGCGATCCCGCCCTCACGGTCGCGTCTGCGCCGGATTGGTGCGGATGTGGCGACGCCATCCGGCCCACAGGTTCTGCCCCGATTGGGAGCCGCCCGCCGCCCTGGGTTGCTGTGCTACGCTCGTAATGACCGCGGGGGTTGCAGCGGCCCGCGCGGGCGTCCCGATCGCATCCGCATCCCGATATGCTGCGCAGCAGCCACACAGGAGCCTTCCAGCCGGCCGCGCGATCCCTGGAAGGCTCCTTCGAGGCCTACGCTGCGCTCCGGCGCCTCAGGATGAGGGGATGGGCTGGAGATCCCACCCATCCCATCCCCGCCACGGGCCAAGCCGGGCTGAAGCCCCCGCATCCCGAATCGGAACAAGAATCAATCGTCTTCGCCGGGGGCGTCGAGGTCGCCGACGCCGTAGCGGCGCATCTTGGCGTAGAGGCCCTGGCGGCTCAGGCCGAGCATCTCGGCCGCGGAGGCACGGTTGTCCCGGGTGATCCGCAGGGCCGCCTCGATGCAGAGTTTCTCGATCAGGTCCGTGGTCTCGCGGACCAGGGTCTTCATCGAGACCCGGCCGACCAGCTCGGCCATCTGCTCCACCGAGCGCGGCACGTCGCGGCTGCCGGCGAGCCGTCCTTCGGGGATCCGCCGGGGCGCGGAGCGGATCGCGAAGCCTAGGCAGGGCCGTGAGCCCGGCACCGAGACGGCAGCGACCTCGACATCCTCGACGCCGCCATAAGTCCCCCGGATCACCGTGGCGAAGCGGCGAACCGAGCCATGATCGACCAGGCTGGCGAACAGGGCCTGGGCCTCGGTATCCTCGCGGCCGAGCCACTGGTCGAGGGGCCGGCCCCGGGCCTGGCCCTCGGTGGCGAGCTGCGCCAGTTCCAGGAAGGCGGCGTTGGCCATCAGCACCCGGCGGGTGGAATCGGTGACCACGAAGCCCTCGGGCATCGCCTCGATCACCGCCCGGGTCGGCGCTTCCTGGTCGGGGCTCGCCTCGGCGGCGGCCGGATCGGCCACAAGCCGCATCAGCGCGCTCGGGCCGCCCTCGCCGCGGAACAGCGAGACCGAGACCGTCACCTCGCCGCGCCCGTGGGGCAGGGTCGCGCGCACCTCCCCGGCCTGGCCGGTCGCCCGCAGGGCGGCGAATTGCGCTTCCAGCGAGCGGGCGCTGCCGGCCTCGAACAGGTCCACGGCGTCCTGGCCGGCGAGCCGTTTGGCCGGGCGGCCGAGCAGGCGCGCGGCGGCGGGGTTCGCCTCGACGACCCGGCGGGTGCCGGCATCGACGACCAAAACCGGCTCGCCGGAGATCTGGAACAGCAGCCGGTAGCGGGTCTCGGACGCGCGCAGGCGGTCGTAGTCGCGCTCCAGGGCCTGCTGGGCATCGGTGAGCCGGCGCTGGAGCGCGGCCACCGCCCGCATGTCGCGGCCGAGGATGAGGATCGGCCCGCCCTCCACTGAGCGGAGCGAGGCGTAGCGGATCGGCAGGTCAATCCCGCTGGGGGAGGGGTGGTTGATCTGCCGCCAGCGGGTGATGCCGCCGATCTGGGCGTCGCGCAGCAGCGCGTCCACCTTCGGCCGGCTCTCGACCGTCACGGTGTCGATCCAGCGCCGGCCCAGCCAGCCGGGGATGTTCTCCGCTTCCAGATCGGCCGCCGCGGTGGCGTCCCGGATCACCCCGTCGGCATCGATCACGAGGGACAGGTCGGCCGAGGCCGCGACCAGACGTCCGACCGCCTCTCCATCGAGGTGGCCGGCCACCTGGAGCAGCGCCGGAGGGGGCGGCTGCGGGGTGGGGTGAGGCTGGGGCGTCACGATCACCGTAATGTGATGGTTGTACTTTGGACCCTTTCAGCAGGCTAGGGCGCGTCTGTCCAGCAACGCTTCGGCCGTGGCCGGCGCCAGGCACCCGTCCGGTGCACAGGCATCGGCGCCGACGATGCCCGCCTCGCCGCCGTAGCGGGCAAAATATGGGCCGCCGACGATCACCCGGACGTCGGGATTGGCGGAGGCCCGCCGGACATCCGCCACGGTGACGGTCAGGGTGGGCAGGAACACGTCGCAGGACAACGACAGCCCGACCACGTCGAACCACTCGGTGCGCAGCAGGTTCAGGGGATCGACCCCCGGCCCGGGGACCGCGGTGGTCACGTCCCAGCCGGCCTCGCGGAAGAAGCTCGCGACGATCGACAGGCCGAAATGATGGGTCTCGCCGGGGCAGGGCAGCAGCAGCACGCTGCGGCCGTTGGCCGGGACCGACTCGTCCTCGAGCTGCGCGCAGAGGCGCCGGCTCACCGCCTGCAGCCGGCCCAGCGCCTCGGTCACGGCGAGGAAATCGCAGACATCGTCCTCCCAGAGCTCGCCGAGGTGGCGCGCCGCCGGGGCGAGCAGGTCGAGGAGCAGGCGCGGCAGGGGCAGCCCGCTCTCGCGCAGGGCGGAGACCTGGCGGTCGAGGTCGATCGGCCCGGGGGCGAGCAGGAGGGCGCTGAAGGCCGCGATCTCGTCCGGGCTCGGCGCCCGGTCGGCCTGGGCGCGGCGGCCGGCGGGCCGGTGGGCCAGCATCAGCCGGGGCAGGATTTCCGCCTCGACCAGGCGGGCCAGCGCGTCCGGCACCGCCTTGTCGTCCGCGGCGGGGCGCGGGATGGATGGGTGGCGCACCCGCGGGCCGTCCGCGAAGGACGGCCGCCCGTCGCTCATCGTGCCGCAGCCGCCGGCGACCGGCCCAGGGTCCAGACGCTCACCGAAATGCCTCCAGTCTCCCATCGGCATCCCTCCCAAAAGCGGCCCCGGCCCAGATGGACCGGCAATTCCGCATGCGCGTCGAGCACGGCGTTGGCCGCCTGTCTTCTCACGTCTTCGTCGTCGTCGATCCTCGGATCAAACCAGCCAAGCTACGAAAGCCCCAACCAGCGTTTGGAACGATACCCAAGGCGCCGATCTTGGCAATGACTTGGAACAAAGAAAATATGTCAAACCGCGTGTCATCTCAGACGATCGTCAAGCACACTTGACACTTTTGGGGATGCGGCCCTAGCCTCTGCCAACGACGACGTCCCAGGACGACGCCGCGCACAGGGGAGCGGATGCATGGGTCCCGGGGACCGGCCAGCACGACCGCTCTACACGGCCGCCGAGCGCCTGCGGCGCGACGCCTCGCCCTGGACCCTGGTGCAGGGCGTGCTGGCCCCGGCGCAATTCGTGATCTTCCTGGTGAGTCTCGCCCTGGTGCTGCGGGCGCTCGCCAGCGGGCAGGGCCAGCTGGCCGCCGAAGTATCCGTGGTGGTGAAGACCCTGGCGCTCTACGCGATCATGGTCACCGGCTCGCTCTGGGAGAAGGCGGTGTTCGGCCGCTGGCTGTTCGCCCCAGCCTTCTACTGGGAGGATGTGGTCAGCATGCTGGTGCTGGCCCTCCACACCGCTTACCTCGCCGCCCTCGCCACCGGCGCCCTCGGCGCTCAAGCCCTGCTGATCCTCGCGCTGGCGGCCTACGCGACCTACCTGGTCAATGCCGGGCAGTTCCTGCTGAAGCTCCGATCCGCCCGCCTGGAAGGCGCCGGCACAGGCCATCCGCAGCTCGCGGAGGCCCTGTCGTGAATGCGCCCGTCCCGCCCCCGGTGGCCGCGTGCGGCGACATCGACCTTCATCAGGAGCACGGCCAGCGCGCGGTGTTCTGCGGCCTCACCGGCATCGTCTGGCTGCACCGGAAGATCCAGGACGCCTTCTTCCTGGTGGTCGGCTCGCGCACCTGCGCCCACCTGATCCAGTCGGCCGCCGGGGTGATGATCTTCGCCGAGCCGCGCTTCGCCACCGCGATCATCGACGAGCGCGACCTGGCCGGGATCGCGGACGCCAACGAGGAACTCGACCGGGTCGTCACCCGGCTGATCGAGCGGCGGCCGGACATCAAGCTCCTGTTCCTGGTGGGCTCCTGCCCGTCCGAGGTGATCAAGCTCGATCTGTCCCGGGCGGCCCAGCGCCTGTCGGGGCGCCTCGCACCGGTGCGGGTGCTGAACTATTCCGGGTCCGGCATCGAGACGACCTTCACGCAGGGCGAGGATGCCTGCCTAGCCGCCCTGGTGCCGGAGCTGCCGCGGGCGCCGGCCGAGGAAGCACCGTCGCTCCTGATCGTCGGCGCGCTGGCCGATGTGGTCGAGGACCAGTTTCTCCGGATCTTGTCCGCGATGGGCATTGCCGACGTCCGGTTCCTCCCGGCCCGCCGGGCCGGCGCGATGCCGGCGGTCGGGCGCAAGACCCGATACCTGCTGGCCCAGCCGTTCCTGGCCGACACCGCCCGGGCGCTGGACGAGCGCGGCGCGCGCCGGCTCGCCGCGCCGTTTCCGCTCGGCGCCGAAGGCACCACCGGCTGGCTGCGCGCAGCTGCCGAGGCCTTCGAGATCGATGACGCGACCTTCGCGGCGGCGACCGCGGCCGGGCGCGCCCGGGCCGAGACCGCGCTCGCGCCGCATCGCGAGAAGCTCGGCGGCAAGCGGGTGTTCTTCTTCCCCGATTCGCAGCTCGAAGTGCCGCTCGCCCGATTCCTCGCCCGCGAGCTCGGCGTGGCGCTGGTCGAGGTCGGGACGCCCTACCTGCACCGGGCGCATCTGGCGGCCGAGATCGAGTGGCTCCCCGCCGGCACCCGGGTGACCGAAAGCCAGAGCCTCGACGACCAGATGGATCGCTGCCGGGCGGCGCGGCCGGACCTCACGGTCTGCGGCCTCGGCCTCGCCAACCCGCTGGAGGCCGAGGGCCTCTCGACCAAGTGGTCGATCGAGCTGCTGTTCACCCCGGTCCAGGGCTACGAGCAGGCCGGCGACCTCGCCGAATTGTTCGCGCGCCCGCTCCGGCGCCGCGCGCTGCTGGAGGTGTAGGGCGATGCAGCTCACCCTCTGGACCTACGAAGGCCCCCCGCATATCGGCGCGATGCGCGTCGCCACCGCGATGCGCGGGCTGCACTACGTGCTGCACGCGCCGCAGGGCGATACCTACGCCGACCTGCTGTTCACGATGATCGAGCGGCGGGATGCGCTCGCCCGTCACCTACACGACCTTCCGGGCGCAGGATCTCGGCCGCGACACCGCCGAGCTGTTCAAGACCTCGGTCGCCGCCGCCTACGCGCGCTTCCAGCCCCAGGCGATGATCGTCGGCGCGTCCTGCACCGCCGAGCTGATCCAGGACGATCCGGGGGGGCTCGCCAAGGCCCTCGACCTGCCGATCCCGGTGATCCCGCTGGAGCTGCCGGCCTATCAGAAGAAGGAGAACTGGGGCGCGTCCGAGACCTTCTATCGGTTGGTCCGGGCCCTCGCGGGGCCGGCCTCGCCCCGAAGCACGGATGAGCTGCGGCAGCGCCCGCTCTGCAACATCCTGGGCCCGACCGCGCTCGGCTTCCGCCACCGCGACGACCTCATCGAGATCCGCCGGCTGCTCGACACGCTCGGGATCGACGTCAACGTGGTGGCGCCGCTCGGGGCCAGCCCGGCCGATCTCGGCCGACTCAGGGATGCCGACTTCAACGTCGTGCTCTATCCGGAGACGGCCCGCAGTGCGGCCGAGTATCTCAAGAAGAGTTTCGGGCAGCCGTTCACCAAGGAAGTGCCCCTCGGGGTCGGCGCCACGAACCGCTTCGTGGCGGAGGTCGCGGCTCTGGCCGGTATCGATTCGGCGCCGCTCCTCAACGGGTCCGGCTCGCGCCTGCCGTGGTACTCGCGCTCGGTCGATTCGACCTACCTGACGGGCAAGCGCGTCTTCGTGTTCGGCGACGCGACCCACGCGATCGGCATTGCCCGGATGGCCGCCCGGGAACTGGGCTTCACCGTCGTCGGCCTCGGGACCTACGGCCGCGAATTCGCCCGCGAGGTCCGGGCCGAGGCGGCCGAGCACGGCATCGAGGCCCTGATCACCGACGACTATCTCGACGTCGAGGCCGCGATCCGCGCCGCCGCCCCGGAACTCGTCCTGGGCACCCAGATGGAGCGCCACGTCGCCAAGCGGCTCGGCATCCCCTGCGCGGTGATCTCCGCTCCGGTCCACGTCCAGGACTTCCCGGCGCGCTACGCCCCGCAGATGGGCTTCGAGGGCGCCAACGTCCTGTTCGACACCCTGGTCCATCCGCTGATGATGGGCCTCGAAGAGCACCTCCTCGGCATGTTCCGGGAGGATCCCGAATTCCACGACGGCGTCGGCCCGTCGCATCTCGGCGGCACGCCGTTCGAGGCCCCGCCGGTTGCTGCGCCCGTGCCCCCGGTGACCCCAAGCCCGGCAGTCGCGCCGATCCTCCTGGAGGAAGCGGTCACGATCACGGACGCCCCCTGGGCCCCCGAGGCCGAGCGGGAACTGAAGAAGATCCCGTTCTTCGTGCGCGGCAAAGCGCGCAGCAACACGGAGAAGTTCGCCCGTGAGCGGCGGCTGCCGCTCATCACCCTCGAAACCCTCTACGACGCCAAGGCGCATTATGGCCGCTAGAGCGCTCCCCGCCGGCCTGGAGGCCGGCTCGTCGAAGGCGGACGCCTCGCAGCGCCGGCCGCCGATCCGCGTCGTCATCGTCACCCTCGACAACCACCTCGCGAGCGCGGTCGAGCGGGCGCGCCTGCGCCTGCGGTCCGAGATGCCCGGCGTGGTGCTCGGCTTCCACGCCGCGGCGGAGTGGGACACCGATCCCGCGGCGCTCGACGCCTGCCGCAGCGACATCGCCCAGGCCGACATCGTGCTCTCGGCCATGCTGTTCATGGACGAACATGTCCGGGCGATCCTGCCGGCGCTCGCGGCCCGGCGCGACGCCTGCGACGCGATGGTCGGCTGCCTCTCGGCGAGCGACGTGGTGAAGACGACCAAGCTCGGCCGCTTCGACATGAGCGGCACCAAGCGCAGCGCCCTGGACTTCCTGAAGAAGCTGCGCGGCAAGCCCGGCCAGCAGGGCAATGCCGGCCGCCAGATGGCGCTGGTGCGCAAGCTGCCGAAGATCCTGCGCTTCATCCCGGGCTCGGCGCAGGACGTGCGCGCCTACTTCCTGACGCTGCAATACTGGCTGGCCGGCTCGGACGAGAACGTCGCCGCCCTGGTCCGTTTCCTGGTGCATCGCTACGCCGCCGGCGCACGCGCCGTGTGGCGCGACGGCCCGGCCGCGCCGGCGCCGCTCGACTACCCCGAGACCGGCCTCTACCACCCGCGCATGGCCGGCCGGATCGGCCAGGCCCCGTCCCGCCTGCCGCGCGCGGCGGAGGCGCGCGGCCGGGTCGGGCTGCTGCTGATGCGCAGCTACGTGCTGGCCGGCAACACCGCCCATTACGACGGGGTGATCGCCGCCCTCGAGGCCAAGGGCCTCGACGTGGTGCCGGCCTTCGCCAGCGGCCTCGACAACCGCCCGGCCGTGGACGCCTTCTTCATGCGCGACGGACGCGCCCGGATCGACGCCCTGGTCTCGCTCACCGGCTTCTCGTTGGTCGGCGGCCCGGCCTACAACGACGCCGCGGCGGCCGAGGCGATGCTGGCGCAACTCGACGTGCCCTACCTCGCCGCCCAGGCGCTGGAATTCCAGACGATCGAGCAATGGGAGGCGGGCGAGCGCGGCCTGTCGCCGGTCGAGGCGACCATGATGGTCGCGATCCCCGAGCTCGACGGCGCCACCGCCCCGATGGTGTTCGGCGGCCGCTCCGCAGCGTCCGGCAGCGACAACGCCCGAGACATGCGCGCCCATCCCGAGCGGGTCGCGCGGCTGGCCAAGCGGGTCGAGAGCCTCGTGTCCCTGCGCCGGACGCCCAAGGCCGCGCGCAAGATCGCCGTGGTGCTGTTCAACTTCCCGCCGAATGCCGGCGCCACCGGCACCGCCGCGTTCCTGTCGGTCTACGCCTCGCTGCTCAACACCCTGAAGGGCCTGGCGGCGGACGGCTACGCCGTGGAGATCCCGGAGAGCGTCGACGCCCTGCGCGAAAAAATCCTGGACGGCAACGCCAAGCGCTACGGGACTCAGGCCAACGTCCATGCCCGCATCCGGGCCGAGGACCATGTCCGGCGCGAGCGATACCTCGCCGAGATCGAGACCCAGTGGGGTCCGGCGCCCGGCCGCCACCAGACCAACGGCGCCGACCTGTTCGTGCTCGGCGCGCAATTCGGAAACGTCTTCGTCGGGGTGCAGCCGGCCTTCGGCTACGAGGGCGACCCGATGCGCCTGCTGTTCGAGCACGGCTTCGCGCCGACCCACGCCTTCTCGGCCTTCTACCGCTACCTGCGCGAGGATTTCGCCGCCGACGCCGTGCTGCATTTCGGCACCCACGGGGCGCTCGAGTTCATGCCCGGCAAGCAGACCGGCCTGTCCGAGGCGTGCTGGCCGGAGCGCATGATCGGGGCGCTGCCCAACATCTATCTCTACGCGGCCAACAACCCATCCGAGGGGACGCTCGCCAAGCGCCGCTCGGCCGCGACGCTGGTGAGCTACCTGACCCCGAGCCTGGCCACCGCCGGGCTCTATCGCGGGCTGCTCGACCTGAAGAGCTCGATGGAGCGCTGGCGCGGGCTCGACCTCGAAGCGACGGCCGAGCGCGAGACCCTCGCCCGGCTGATCCAGGAGCAGGGCGCCGCCGTCGATCTCGTCCCCGCCGAGCCGGCCTGGACCGGCGACCTCGGCGCCCAGGTCGCGAGCCTCTGGTCCGCCGTGCAGGAGCTGGAGCAAACCCTGATCCCGCATGGCCTGCACGTGGTCGGCGAAGGCGTGCCGGAGGCGGAGCGGATTGACCTGCTGCTCGCCCTCGCGGAGGCCTCGCATGGGCTCAAGCCCGAACGCGCCGGCATCGCGGCGCTCGTGGCGGGGCAGGGCGCCGAGGCCGCCTTCGCAGCTTCCGGGCTGCCGGCGGATACCGAGACCCGCGCCGCCTTCGCGGGCCTGGCCAAGACCGACGCCCTCCTGGCGCGCGACCACGAGGTCCCGGCGCTCCTGCGGGCGCTCGACGGCCGCTTCATCCCGCCGGTGGCCGGCGGTGATCTCCTGCGCAACCCGGCGATCCTGCCGACCGGACGCAACATCCACGGCTTCGACCCGTACCGCCTGCCCTCGGCCTTCGCGGTGGCCGACGGCGCCCGCCAGGTCGAGCGCATCCTTGAGCGCTTCGCCGCGGACGGAAAACCCTGCCCCGAGAGCGTCGCCCTGGTTCTCTGGGGCACCGACAACCTCAAGAGCGAGGGCGGCCCGATCGCCCAGGCGCTTGCCCTGATCGGCGCGGCCCCGCGCTTCGACGGCTATGGCCGGCTCAGCGGTGCGGTGCTGATCCCGCTGGAGACCCTAGGCCGCCCGCGGATCGACGCGGTGGTCACCCTCTCGGGCATCTTTCGGGACCTGCTCCCGCTCCAGACCAAGCTGCTGGCGGAAGCGTCCTTCCTCGCTGCCACCGCCGACGAACCCCTCGAACAAAACTTCGTGCGCAAACATGCCCTGGCGATCCAGGCCGAGCAGGGCTGCGACCTGGAGACGGCGGCTTTGCGGGTCTTCTCCAACGCCGAGGGCGCCTACGGGGCCAACGTCAACCACCTCGTCGATTCGGGAAACTGGGACGACGATGCCGAGCTGTGCGAGACCTTCTCGCGCCGCAAGAGCTTCGCGTATGGCCGGAACGGCCGCCCGGCGCCGCAGCGCGACCTGATGAAGGCGGTGCTGGCCTCCGTCGACATGGCCTACCAGAACCTCGATTCCGTCGAGGTCGGCGTCACCTCGGTGGACCATTACTTCGACGGACTCGGCGGCATGGGCCGGGCGGTGGCCCGCGCCCGAGGCGAGGCGGTGCCGATCTATATCAGCGACCAGACCCGCGGGGAGGGGCGCGTGCGCTCCCTCGAAGAGCAGGTGGCGCTGGAGACGCGCACCCGCATGCTCAACCCGAAATGGTACGAGGGGCTGCTCAGCCACGGCTACGAGGGCGTGCGCCAGATCGAGTCGCACCTGACCAACACGGTCGGCTGGTCGGCCACCGCCAACGCCGTCCAGCCCTGGATCTACGAGCGCATCACCGAGACCTACGTGCTCGACCCCGCGATGCGCGAGCGCATGGCCGCCCTCAACCCCACCGCCTCCGCCAAGGTCGCCCAACGGCTGATCGAGGCCCACCGGCGCGGCTTCTGGCCCCCCGACGCAGCGATGCGGGACGCCCTCGACCGGGCCGAGGAGGAACTGGAAGATCGTCTCGAAGGCGTCACCACAGGAGTCGCCGCATGAACATCGCCATCCGCAATCCGGTCATCGCCCGGAAGGAAGAAGGCAGCGTTCAGGTCGCCCTCGACCCGGACCTGAAGATCGAGACCGCGAAGGTGTTCGCGGTCTACGGCAAGGGCGGCATCGGCAAGTCCACCACCTCGTCGAACCTCTCGGTGGCGTTCTCCAAGCTCGGCAAGCGGGTGCTGCAGATCGGCTGCGACCCCAAGCACGACTCGACCTTCACGCTGACCAAGCGCCTCGCCCCCACGGTGATCGACGCCCTTGAGGCGGTGAACTTCCATTCGGAGGAGCTGCGCGTCGAGGACTTCGTCGTCGAGGGCTATAACGGCGTGATGTGCGTCGAGGCCGGCGGCCCGCCCGCGGGCACCGGCTGCGGCGGCTACGTGGTCGGCCAGACGGTGAAGCTCCTCAAGGAGCACCACCTTCTGGAGGATACCGACGTCGTCGTGTTCGACGTGCTGGGCGACGTGGTCTGCGGCGGCTTCGCCTCGCCCCTCCAGCATGCCGACCGGGCGCTGATCGTCACCGCCAACGACTTCGATTCGATCTTCGCGATGAACCGGATCGTGGCAGCGATCCACGCCAAGGCGAAGAACTATCCCGTACGGCTCGGCGGCGTCATCGCCAACCGCTCGGCCAAGACCGACGAGATCGACCGCTTCAATGCGGCAGTCGGCCTGAAGCGGCTCGCCCATTTCCCCGACCTCGACGTGGTCCGCCGCTCGCGGCTCAAGAAGTCGACCCTGTTCGAGATGGATTCCTCGCCCGAGCTCGACGCGGTGACGGCCGAATACATGCGGCTCGCCGAGACGCTCTGGGCCGGCGAGGAGCCCTGCGAGGCCGTGCCGATGAAGGACCGCGACCTGTTCGAATTTTTGGGATTCGATTGATGGTCGGCGCGAGCTACGACACCCGCAGGGGTGAACTGACCACCTATTTCGACCGCACCGCGGTCGAGGCCTGGTCGCGCCTGACCTCCGACGCGCCGGTGAGCCGGATCCGAGCTACCGTGCGGGCCGGCCGGGACGCGATGCGCGGAACGCTGCTCTCGTGGCTGCCCGCCGACATGACCGGCCTGCGCCTGCTCGATGCCGGCTGCGGCACCGGGGCGCTCAGCGTCGAGGCCGCCCGGCGCGGCGCCGAGGTAGTCGCCATCGACGTCTCGCCGACCCTGGTGGGCCTCGCCCGGGACCGGCTTCCGGCGATCCCCGGACCCGGCCGGATCGCGTTCCGCGTCGGCGACATGCTCGACCTGGGCCTCGGCCGGTTCGACCACGTGGTGGCGATGGATTCGCTGATCCATTACCGGGCCGCCGACATCGTCCGGGCGCTCGCGGTGCTGGGCGCCCGCACCGACGGCTCGGTGTTGTTCACCGTGGCGCCGCGCACGGCCCTGCTCACCGTGATGCACGCCGCCGGAAAGCTGTTCCCTCGCGGCGACCGCTCGCCGGCCATCGTGCCGGTGACCGAGGGCGGCTTGCGCCGGCGGATGTCCTCGGAGCCGGCGCTCGACGGATTCACCTGGGCGCAGAGCCATCGGGTCAACAGCGGCTTCTACCTGTCGAACGCGATCGCGCTGGATCGTTCGCGATGAGCAGCGCCGCCTCGCAAAAGCTCACCCGCGCCCTCATGCGCCTCGGCCCGGCGATCCTGCCGTTTGCGGACGCCGCGACCGTCGAGCTGCCGATGGGGCGCCTGCTGCGGCTGGCCCTGTTCCAGGTGACCGTCGGCATGGCGGCGGTGCTGCTGATCGGCACGCTCAACCGGGTGATGATCGTCGAGCTCGGCGTCCCGTCCTGGATCGTCGCCGTGATGCTGGCCCTGCCGCTGATCTTCGCGCCGCTGCGGGCCCTGGTTGGGTTCCGGTCGGACACGCACCGCTCGGTGCTGGGCTGGCGGCGGGTGCCGTATATCTGGTTCGGCACCCTGCTCCAGTTCGGCGGCCTGGCGATCATGCCGTTCGCCCTGCTGATCCTGTCGGGCGACACCACCGGCCCGCTCTGGGTCGGGGATTTGGCCGCGGCGCTGGCGTTCCTCCTGGTCGGGGCCGGGCTGCACACCACCCAGACCGTCGGCCTCGCGCTGGCCACCGATCTCGCCCCGGCGCATGCCCGCCCGAAGGTGGTGGCGCTGCTCTGCGTCGCCCTCCTGTTCGGCATGATGGCGAGCGCCCTGCTGTTCGGGCTGTTCCTGGCCCACTTCTCGCCCGTTCGGCTGATCCAGGTGATCCAGGGCGCGGCGCTGGTCACCATCGTGCTGAACGGGGTCGCCCTGTGGAAGCAGGAACCCCGCGATCCGAACCGGGCCCAGTCCGCGCCGGCGCGGGATTTCCGCTCCTCCTGGCGCGCCTATGCCGGCCAGGGCGCCGCGCGCCGGCGCCTCGTGGCGATCGGGCTCGGCACCGCGGGGTTCTCGATGCAGGACATCCTGCTCGAACCCTATGGCGGCCAGATCCTGCACCTCTCGGTCGGGGCGACCACGGCCCTGACCGCTCTGCTCGCCGCCGGCGGCGGGCTCGGCCTGCTGATCGCCGCCCGCTGGCTCGGCCGCGGCGGCGACCCGTTCCGGGTCTCGGCCGTCGGCGTCGGCATCGGCATCCTGGCCTTCTCGGCGGTGGTCTTCGCGGCGCCGCTCGCCTCCGCCGACCTGTTCGCGGCCGGCGTCAGCTTGATCGGGCTCGGCGGCGGGCTGTTCGCCCACGGCACGCTCACCGCCTCGATGAACCGGGCCGGGCCCGAGGATACCGGGCTGGCGCTCGGCGCCTGGGGCGCCGTCCAGGCGAGCGCCGCGGGCATCTCCATCGCCGCGAGCGGCATCGTGCGCGACCTCGGCGGCGCCATCGCCCAGTCGGGAGTCCTCGGCGAGGGCATGAACGAGCCCGCGATCGGCTACCTCATCGTCTACCACATCGAGATCGCCCTCCTGTTCGCGGCCCTGATCGCCCTGGGCCCGCTGGTTCGGGAGGATGCGCGCGCAGCCATTCGCGATCGCCTCGGCGGCACCCTTGCCGAACGGACGGCCTGAGACTCGGGGAGGATAACCATGCCAACCGGCGCCATTACGGGTTACGTCGACGTCGCCCAGGTCGTGCTCTACGCGTTCTTCATCTTCTTCGCCGGACTGGTCTTCTGGCTGCGCCGCGAGGACCGGCGCGAGGGCTATCCGCTGGAGAACGAGATCGTCGGCCGCCGCAAGGCGCCGGACCCGGTCCTGATTCCGCGCTCCAAGGCGTTCCACCTGCCGGGCGGCGAGACCACCTACGCGCCGCAGGCGATGCAGGGCAGGGACGACATCGAGACCGGGATCCCGGCCCGCAAGGTCGAGCCCTGGCCCGGCGCGCCCTACGAGCGGACCGAGGCCTCCCTCCAGGCCGGCGTCGGCCCGGGCTCCTGGGTGGTCCGCCACGACGTGCACGACAAGACCTGGGACGAACAATACCGGATCGTGCCCCTGCGGGTCGCCACGGCCTTCGTCATCCACGAGGACAGCCCGAACCCGATCGGCATGACCGTGTTCGGCACCGATAACGCGGTGGCGGGTGTGGTCAGCGACGTCTGGGTCGACCGCGGCGAATCGCTGATCCGCTACTACGAGGTCGAATTGCCCGCGGGTGGCCGCCGGCTGATGCCGACCACGTTCTGCCGGGCCGGCGGCTTCACCAAGACGGTCAAATCCGAGGCCCTGCTCGCCGCCCAGTTCGCCGACATCCCGGCGACCCGGGATCCCGACAGCATCACCTTCCTGGAGGAGGAGCGGATCATGGCCTATTTCGGCGCCGGCACGCTCTACGCCACCCCGGCCCGGGCGGAGCCCCTGCTATGAGCGGCGATTTCCTCCCCGAAGGCACTCCGCGCGGGTTGCCCGGCCCGCTGCCGGCGAACGAGCGGATCCTGTGGCAGGGGTCCCCGACCATCGGGGGGCTGCTGGTCCGGGTCTATCACGCCCGCCTGGTCGCGGCCTGGTTCGCCGCCTGCGCCCTGGCCTTCGGGCTCACGGCCGGCTCGCCCGTCTCGGCGCTCGCCACGGTCGGCCCGACCCTGGCGGTCGGCGCGGTCGGGCTCGCGTTGCTCTGGCTGTTCGCGTGGCTCAGCCACCGGACCACGGTCTACACGATCACCGATCGCCGGGTGGTGCTGCATACCGGCATCGCCCTGCCGGTGACCCACAACGTCCCCTTCGCGCAGGTGGAGGGTGCGGCGTTGCGTGCCCTCACGGATGGGAGCGGGGATCTGCCGCTCCGGTTGCGGCCGGGTCTGCGCATCGCCTACCTTCAGCTCTGGCCGCATGCCCGGCCCTGGCGCATCGCCCGGACTGAGCCCATGCTGCGTTCCGTCCCGGATGCGGACGCGGTGGCGGCGCTCCTGGCGCGGGCAGTCGAGGCCCATGCCGCGGCGTCGCAGACGGTGCGGCCGGTGATCGTCCCGCGTTCGCGGGCGGTCCAAGAAAATCCCGGCCGCCTCGTCGCGGCCGAATAGGGAGAGGCGCGATGGGCGAGCGGGCGGAGAGCGTCGGCCGAGCCGCAGGACCAGCACCGGCCCTGCTGATGATCGGCGCCGGCGCGCTGATGGGCTTCGCCATGCTGGCCGTCCTGATCGGGCGCAGCGAGGGCATCGGCATGATCGCCCTGCCGGCGGCCAAGCCGGTCGAGCGGCTCGAATTCCGCGCCGAGGACCAGGTCGACGGCTCCATCGCCCTGCGCAACGCCGCCGACCGGCAGATCGTCGCCTGGATCCGTCCCGGCGAGGACGGTTTCCTGCGCGGGACCCTGCGGGGCCTCGCCCAGGCCCGCCAGCGCGACGGCCTCGGCCCGGAACAGCCGTTCAGCCTGACCCGCTACGATGACGGCCGCCTGTCGCTCGCCGATGACGTTACCGGCCGCCGGGTGCCGCTCGAAGCCTTCGGCCCGACCAATGCCGGCGCCTTCGCCCGGCTGCTCGCCGCCGCCGGCCCGGAGACGCGCTGATGGGCCTGTTCGCACGCCGCACCGTCACCGTGCCCTGCACGATCGAGATCGAGCAGACGCCCGAGAGCCTGCACGCGCACGTCACCCTGGATTCCGGCTTCGAGATCGAGCCCGGCGACGCGGTTCAGGTCCACGACGCCCCGACCTCCGTGCCCTACGGCGAGCGACTCACCGTCCGACGCACCGCCACCGTCACCCGGGCCGGCCTGCTGGAGCGGGCCTGGACGAAGCTCGTCGCCCATCTCGAACTGACCGAGCTCTACGAGGTCAGTTTTTCCGAGAGGAGGAAGCTGTGAACGCTCCTGTCCCGCCGCTCTCCGGCCAGCCGGTCCCGAAAATGCCGGTCAACGAATCGACCAAGGCCGCCCAGGAAACGACGTTCTTGAGCCCGCGCTTCTACACCACCGATTTCGACGAGCTCGACCGCACGGATGTCGAGCCGGTGCGCCGGGACTGGGACCTGCTCATCGCCGAGCTGCGCGCCGACCCGAACAAGCGCCACTTCACCCGCAACGCCGATTTCGACTGCGACCTGTCGCAGATGGAGCCGGAGCTGCGGAAGGAGTTTTTGGACTTTCTGGTCTCGTCGATCACCGCCGAGTTCTCCGGCTGCGTGCTCTATGCCGAGATGAGAAAACGCGCCAAGAATAAAGATATCAAAGAACTATTTGGTTTCATGAGCCGCGATGAGGCGCGCCATGCCGGCTTCATCAACGACACGCTCAAGGATTTCGGCATCGGCGTCGACCTCGGATTTCTCACGAAATCCAAAAAATACACGTTTTTCCGGCCGAATTTCATCTTCTACGCCACCTATCTGTCGGAGAAGATCGGCTACGCCCGCTACATCACCATCTTCCGCGAGCTGGAGAAGCACCCGGAGCGGCGCATCCATCCGATCTTCAAGTGGTTCGAACTGTGGTGCAACGACGAGTTCCGCCACGGCGAGGCCTTCGCGCTGCTGATGCGCGCCAACCCGAAGCTGACGAGCGGCGTGAACCGCTACTGGATCCGGTTCTTCCTGCTGGCGGTGTTCGCCACGATGTATGTGCGCGACCATCACCGCCCGGCCTTCCACGCCGCGCTCGGGGTCGACCCCACCGACTACGATTACAAGGTGTTCCGCATCACCTCCGAAATCTCGCGGCAGACCTTTCCGCTGGAACTCGACCTCGACAACCCGAAGTTCCGGGCCGGGCTCGACAGGCTGCTCGCCTGCTCCCGGGCGATCGCCGAGGCCCGGGCCCAGGGCGGCGTCCTGGGCAAGCTCAAGCACGGCGCCCAGGCGCTGCGCGCGGCCGCCACCTTCGTCCGGCTCTACCTCCTGCCGGTCAAGACGAACGCCCTGCCGGCCGATATCCGCCTCCAGCCGGTCTGGTAGGATGGCGACCTACGCCGTCCCGGTCGCCTACGCCCTGGTGCTTTGGTGGTTCTTTACCGGGCTGATCCTGCTGCTCGACCACGCCCCGCGGCGCACCCATCCGTGGAGCATGGCCGGCGCGACCCTGCTGCTCGCCGGCGCCCTCGTGGCGATCCGCACGAGCGCGCAGGATACCAGCGCCGCGGGGGCCTACACGGCGTTCACGGCGGCCCTGGTGGTCTGGGGCTGGCAGGAGATGAGCTACTATATGGGCTTCCTGTCGGGCCCGAAGCCGGCCGCCTGCGCGCCGGGCCTGCGCGGGCTCGACCGGTTCCTGGCGGCGCTCGCCACCAGCCTGTGGCACGAATTCGCCATCGTGATCGGCGGCCTGGCAATCCTGGCCCTGGTCTGGGGCGGGGCCAACACCATCGCCCTCTGGACCTACGGCGCGCTCGTCGTGATGAACCTGTCGGCGCGGCTCAACCTGTTCCTCGGGGTGCGCAACCTGCACGCCGAGTTCCTGCCGGACCATCTCGGCTACCTGGCCTGCTACCTGTCCCGCAAGCCGATGAACCTGCTGTTCCCGGTCTCGGTGAGCCTCGGAACCGTCGCGGCGGGCCTGCTCGGGCGGGCGGCCCTCGGCCCGGACCTGCTGGCGCACGAGCTGATCGGCTTCACCGTCCTGGCGACCCTGATGGCTCTGGCGACGCTCGAACACTGGTTCCTGATGCTGCCGCTGCCCTCGGCCGAGCTGTGGCGCTGGAGCCTGCCGGCGCGCGATCCGGACGGCGCGGCGCGGCCGGGGGACAACGGGTAGACCCGGCCATCACGAAAGGATTTCGCGCGCGCACCAATTTGGAACTGGTCTCGTGCGAAATCCGACCTCACAGGCGGGAGCAACCCGCGAGTCAATCGGGGAGAGGCGACATGGACTACGAGACCTTCTTCGGAGCCGAGATCGCCGGACTGCACCGCGAGGGCCGCTACCGGGTCTTCACCGACCTCGAGCGCCACGCCGGCAACTTCCCGCACGCCACGCACCACCACCCGGCGGGCACGCGCCCGGTCACGGTCTGGTGCTCCAACGACTATCTCGGCATGGGCCAGCACCCCACGGTCACCGGGGCGATGCACGAGGCGATCGACCGCTGCGGCGCCGGGGCCGGGGGCACCCGCAACATCTCCGGCACCAACCACTACCACGTGCTGCTGGAGCAGGAGCTCGCCGACCTCCACGGCAAGGAGGCGGCGCTGCTGTTCACCTCCGGCTACGTGTCGAACTGGGCGGCGCTCGGGACGCTGGCGTCGCGCCTGCCGAACTGCGCGGTCTTCTCCGATTCCGAGAACCACGCCTCGATGATCGAGGGCATCCGGTTCTCCCGCGCCGAGCGCCACATCTTCCGTCACAACGACCCGGAGGACCTGAACCGGAAGCTCGCTCTAGTGGATCCGGCCCGGCCGAAGCTCGTCGCGTTCGAATCCGTGTACTCGATGGACGGCGACATCGCCCCCATCGCCGAGATCTGCGACGTGGCCGAGGCCCACGGGGCGCTGACCTATCTCGACGAGGTCCACGCGGTCGGCCTCTACGGCGCCCGCGGCGGCGGCATCTCGGAGCGGGACGGGGTCGCCCACCGGCTCGACGTGATCGAGGGCACGCTCGGCAAGGCCTTCGCGGTCCATGGCGGCTACATCACGGCGTCGGAGAAGCTGTGCGACTTCGTGCGCAGCTTCGCCTCGGGCTTCATCTTCACCACCTCGCTGCCCCCCGCGGTGGCCGCGGGCGCGGCGGCCTCGATCCGCTACCTGAAGGCCAGCGGCGAAGAGCGCGCCCGGCATCAAGAGCGGGTCGCAAAGGTCCGGCAGGCGCTTGAGGCCGCCGACATCCCGACCATGCCGAACGACAGCCATATCGTGCCGGTGATGGTCTGCGATCCCGTACTCTGCAAGGGCATCTCCGACACCCTGCTCGACGAGTTCGGCATCTACGTGCAGCCGATCAACTACCCGACGGTCGCCCGCGGCACCGAGCGCCTGCGGATCACCCCGTCGCCGCTGCACAGTGATGCCGACATCGCGCATCTGGTCGAGGCGCTCACCACGATCTGGGGACGGATCGGTCTTCGGCAGAAGGCGGCAGAGTAGGGCGCTCTTCCCTCCCCCATGTGGGGAGGGGTAGGGGTGGGGGAGGTGCAGGAGGCACCGCTCCGCTCGATTTTGGACCACCCCCACCTCCGGCTCTTCCCCACAAGGGGGAGGAGAGGGGGCAGAGTGCGAGTTCTGCGTGCCCACCTTCCCCTTCTCGGCCATCGTCGGCCAGGACGAGATGCGCCAGGCGCTGCTGATCGCGGCGGTGGATCCGGCGGTCGGCGGCGTGCTGGTCTTCGGCGACCGTGGCACCGGCAAGTCCACGGCGATCCGGGCGCTCGCCGCCCTGCTGCCGCCGATGCGGGCGGTGGTCGGCTGCCCGTACAATTGCGATCCCGACAGCCCGGCGGAGTCCTGCCCCCACTGCGCGGGCAGCCCGGGCGCGCGGAAGAAATCAGAAAAAAGACCGGTGCCGGTGGTGGATCTGCCGCTCGGTGCCACCGAAGACCGGGTGGTCGGCACCCTCGATCTGGAGCGGGCCCTCGGCGCCGGCGTGAAGGCCTTCGAGCCGGGGCTTCTCGCCCGCGCCAACCGCGGGTTCCTCTACATCGACGAGGTGAACCTGCTGGAGGACCACCTCGTGGACCTGCTGCTCGACGTGGCGGCCTCCGGCGTCAACACGGTCGAGCGCGAGGGGCTGTCCCTGCGCCACCCCGCCAAGTTCGTCTTGGTCGGCTCCGGCAACCCGGAGGAGGGCGAGTTGCGCCCGCAGCTGCTGGACCGGTTCGGGCTGGCCTGCGAGGTCGCGACCCCGCAGGACATCGCCAGCCGGATCGCGGTGGTGCGCGCCCGCGACGCCTACGAGCGCGACCCCGAAGGGTTCTGCGCTGCCCGGGCGGGCGACGAGGCGGCGATCCGCAAAAAGATCCTGCTCGCCCGGGAACGCCTGCCGCATCTGGCGGTGCCGGATTCGGCGCTGGAGCGCGCGGCGCAACTCTGCCTCACACTCGGCACCGACGGCCTGCGCGGGGAGCTGACCCTGATGCGCACCGCCCGGGCGCTGGCAGCCCTCGACGGCGCCGAGTCGGTCACGGACGACCATATCCGCCGGGTCGCCCCGGCCGCCCTGCGCCACCGCCTGCGCCGCAACCCGCTCGATGAATCCGGCTCGACCGCCCGGGTCGAGCGGGCGCTGGCGGAGGTGTTTTCATGACGGGGCCGGGGCCTCTCAACTCTGGAGGGAACCCGGCTCGCACAACTGACGAGGAAGCGCGGGTCCCCTCTCCCGCACGGGAGGGGGGGCCCGTTGCGGCCAGCGGCGGCCGGTCGATCGATCCCGCCGCTTTCGGAGGCGCGCTGAGCAGCGGGGCCGTCCCACAGGGACAGCGTGCGCCGGGGGGTACCGAAGCGTCCCAAAACATCTGGCCCGATGCCCTGCGCGCCGCCCGCCTCCTCGCCGCTGACGCGCACCGCTTCGGCGGCGCGGTGGTGCGGGCAGCGCCTGGGCCGGTGCGCGACCGCTGGCTCGATGCTGTGCGGGCGGCGCGCCCCCCAGGGACGCCCTGGCGCCGGCTGCCGCCGGGGATCGGCGACGACAGCCTGCTCGGCGGCCTCGATCTCGCCGCGACCCTGGCGGCCGGCCGGCCGGTGGCGCGGGCGGGATTGCTCGCGCAGGCCGATGGCGGGCTGATTGTCGTACCCATGGCCGAGCGGCTGCCCCCCGGCATCGCGGTGCGCCTGGCCGGCGCCCTCGACAGCGGCACCGCTTCGGAGCACCCGGCGCGCTTCGGCCTCATCCTCCTCGACGAGGGCGAGGGGGACGAGACCGTGGCCGACGCCCTGGCCGACCGGCTGGCCTTCCGGATCGATCTGAGCGGCCTCGGGATCGCGGATTGCGACGCACCGGCGCCCCGCCTCGAAGCTCCGCCCGCCCCGGAGGACGACCCACTCGGCACGCTCTGCCGGCTGGCGCACGCCTTCGGCGTCGAATCCCTGCGCGGCCCGATCCTGGCAGCCCGGGTGGCGCGGGCGCTCGCCGCGGGGGAGCCGATCGGTACGGACACGATCACTGCGGCGGCCCGCCTGGTCCTGGCCCCGCGCGCCACGCGCCTGCCCGGACCGGAGGAGGCGATGCCGGAGGACGCGGCTGCGCCCCCGCCGCCCGCGGAGGATCACGCCGCGGAGGACGCGGCGGATCCGGCGCTGGCCGACGCGGCCGAGGATCGCGTGCTGGAGGCGGTGCGCGCGGCGATCCCGCCGAACCTTCTGGATCAGCTGCTGGCGGGCGGCGTGCGCCTCTCGACCGCGAAGGCCGGACGGGTCGGCCAGCCGGCGGCGGCGCGTAAAGGGCGGCCGATCGGCAGCCGGCGGGGTGACCCACGCCGCGGGCGCCTCGACCTGCTGGCGACCCTGCGGGCGGCGGCCCCCTGGCAGGCCTTACGGCGTGGGGAGGGGGAAACCCGCCCGATCGTGGTCCGGCGGGACGATCTGCGGATCCGGATCCTGCGGCAGCGGACCGAGACCACGACGGTGTTCTGCGTCGACGCTTCGGGCTCGGCCGCGCTGGAGCGTCTGGCGGAAGCCAAGGGCGCCGTCGAGTTGCTGCTGGCCGAGGCCTATGTCCGGCGCGACCGGGTGGCCTTGGTGGCGTTCCGCGGCGCCGGCGCGGAGCTGGTCCTGCCGCCGACCCGCTCGCTCACCCGGGCGAAGCGCGGCCTCTCGGGCCTGCCGGGCGGGGGTGGGACGCCGCTCGCCGCGGGGATCGACGCGGCGCTCACGGTCGCTCTCGGCGTGCGCCGGAGCGGCAGCCGGCCGGTCATCGTGCTGCTGACCGATGGGCGCGCCAACGTCGCGCGCTCGGGGGAGGGCGGCCGGGCCAGAGCCGGCGCCGAGGCCCTGCAGGCGGCCCGCGCGCTTCGCGCGGCCGGGTTGCCCACCCTGGTGATCGATACCGGTGCCCGTGGCGAAGGCGCACGCGCGGTCGCAGACGCGATGGCCGCCCGCTACCTTGTGCTGCCCCGTGCCGATGCCGGGCTGCTCAGCGCGGCGGTGCGCGCCGCGCTCTGAGCGTCGTCGCGGGCCGGATTTGGCCGGCCCCGGTCGAGGCTCGGATCAGAGATGGATGCCGACGCCGAGATCGGCGACGCGCTGGTTGTGGGACATCCAGGCGTTCAGCATGTCGCGGAACAGGGTACGGAAGCTCCAGCGGCCGGAGGTCGAGGCAGCGATGTGATGGGTCGAGGAGGTGAAGACGATCATGGCCGGTTCCGTCGGTAGGAGATGTGCGGTGCCTGGGAGCGCCACCGTGATGCCGTCTTTGCTGCGTCGCAGCAATCGGGTTTCCGGCAGCGGTGGCATGCGGTTTCCGCATGCAATCTCAATGTCTTACGAAATACTTCCAACCCAGCACGATAGCGCATTGACGCGGTCCGCGCTCAAGCTTGGTGCAACGCGGGATATCGGGTGGTGCTGAGCATGCGCGACGCGAACCGGCCGGACTGGGCGGTCGAGGGCCGGGATTGGCCACACCGGGAGGCGAGCCGCTTCGTCGAGGCGGCGGGCCTGCGCTGGCACGTCCAGGAATTCGGCCGTCCCGAGATGCCGGCGCTGCTGCTTCTCCACGGGACCGGGGCGGCCACGCATTCCTGGCGCGGGCTGGCGCCGCTCCTGGCCCAGGACTTCTACGTGATTGCCCCGGACCTGCCGGGCCACGGCTTTACCGATCCCCTGCCGGATGCCGACCTGTCGCTGCCCGGCATGGCCCGGGCGGTGGCGGGCCTCGTGGCGGCGCTCGGACGCCCGCCCGTCGTGGTGGCCGGTCACTCGGCCGGGGCGGCCGTGCTGGCGCGGATGTGCCTGGACGGAACGATCGCGCCGCGTCTGCTCGCGGCCTTCAACGGCGCGCTGGCGCCGCTGCCGGGGGCGGCGAGCCTGCTGTTTCCCGGCATGGCCCGGCTGCTGTTCCTCAACCCGTTCACGCCGAAGATCTTCGCCTGGACGGCCGATCGGTCGGCGGCCAAGCGGCTGATCGAGGGCACCGGCTCGCGGCTCGATCCGCAGGGCGTCGATCTCTACCGGCGGCTCTTCGCCCGGGCGGGCCACGTCCGTGGAGCGCTCGGCATGATGGCGAACTGGGACCTCGCCGGACTGCACCGGACCTTGCCGGATTTGACGACCCGGACCCTGCTGATCGTGGGCAGCGACGACCGGGCGATCCTGCCCGACACCGCGTTCACGGTCCGCGACCGCCTGCCCGACGCCCGCGTCGCCCTGATCCGCGGGCTCGGCCATCTCGCGCACGAGGAGGCGCCGGAGCGCGTCGCCGAGGTGCTCCTTGAGGAGGCAAGGGCGTTGGGCGTTCTCGGAGCCTGATGCGGCCGCCGCCACCGGCTCCGCGGGGCTGGCGCCGCCCTTGCCTGGGTCGTAGAGCCAACCGCAAGCTGTGGGATTGGCGGCGAAGCTGCGACGAGGAGTGGCCGTGACGATGGCGAGACCCGTGATCGGCGTCATCGGAAACACGCGCCTGCTCGACAACCGGTTCACGGCCCAGATCGTCGGCGAGAACAACCTGCGGGCGGTGGCCGAGGTGGCCGGCGCCCTGCCGCTGATGTTCGCGGGCAGCCCGGCGGTCACCGATCTCGGCGACCTGCTGGCCACGGTGGATGGCGTGTTGCTCACCGGGGGCCGCGCCAATGTCCACCCGACCCGCTTCCAGGCGGCGCCCCACCCCGCGCATGAACCCTATGACGAGGCCCGCGACGCGGTGGCCTTGCCGCTGATCGAGGCCTGCGTGGCGCGCGGCGTGCCGCTGTTCGGGATCTGCCGCGGGTTCCAGGAGATCAACGTCGCCTTCGGCGGCACCCTGCATCCGGAGATCCGCGACTTGCCCGGGCGCCTCAACCATCGGATGCCGCGGCTCGAGAACGGCGAGATCCATCCGGATCTGGAGGTGGTCTTCGCCGAACGCCACGAAGTCCGCCTGGTTCCGGGCGGGGCCTTCGCGCGGCTGCTGGGCCGCGACACGATCCGGGTGAACTCCCTGCACGGCCAGGGCATCCTGGAACCGGGTGCCCGCGTCGTCGTCGAGGGGATCGCCGAGGACGACACGATCGAGGCGATCCGCATCGCCGATGCGCCGGGCTTCGCCCTGGGCGTGCAGTGGCATGCCGAGCACGATCCCACGACCAACCCGATCAACCGTGCGCTGTTCGCGGCGTTCGGGGCTGCGGCGGCGCGGCAGCGCGCCGAATCCCGCCGACCTCGTTGAGCTGGGTTGCGCCGGGGAACGGTTCCGCGAAGTCGCGACGCGGGTAATACGGGCCTCGCGGATCCTTGGGCCGAGTCTATCCCGTCTTAATCTATGTTTGTCCGTCCGCGGAACATTGCGTCAGATCTTTCGCTGGGCCGTCAGATTCTTGCCGCGACGGCGCTTGATTCACCTTCTCCCCGGACGACCTGTCGCAGGCGGGAACGGCATCCTGTCGCTGGGGTTGCCCGAGTCCCGAACAGCGGTTGCCTTCCCCAGGGCATACCTGCGCAGACCTTGAGCCATGGACCGCATGCAGCTGCCGCGCGACGACCAAGAGCATCCCCGTGCCCAGGCCTTTCGCGAGTTCATCCGGAACCCGCCCTTTCCCTGCGTCGGCGCCAAGTCGGCGCTCTCGCGCGGCCGCATGAAGATCGTCGTGGCCCGGGACATCACCTCGGGCTGGGACGACATGCGCATCTACCCGGCGCTGCTCGCCTTCGTGGCGCGCTACCGGGAGGCTCCCGACCTGTTCCAGAGCTTCGCCGTGGTGTTCGAGGGGCCCGGCGACCTCTCGGAGGAGGCGTTCGAGCAGAATCTCTGGGCGCGGGCGCAATCCCTCACCGACAAGGATGCCTGGCTCGGGCAGCCCCACGACGCGCGCGTGGCGGATGATCCGGACAACCCGCATTTCTCCCTGAGCTTCGGCGGCGAGGCGTTCTTCGTGGTCGGGCTGCACCCGAATGCGAGCCGTCCGGCCCGGCAATTCTCCTCGCCGGTCCTGGTGTTCAACCTCCACGCCCAGTTCGAGCGCCTGCGCGCCGAGGGCCGCTATGAGAAGCTGCGCGCCTCGATCCTGGAGCGTGACGAGGCCCTGGCCGGCAGCCTCAACCCGATGCTGGCGCGGCACGGCGAGACGTCGGAGGCGCGCCAGTACAGCGGTCGCGTGGTCGATGCCGATTGGCGCTGCCCGATGCAGGGTCGGCCCGCGGCCCCCGCCGCGCCGGCCACCGACGATTGGCATCCGCTGGCCTCGCCGCTCGACAGCCTCTTCCCGCCCAACGGAGGCTGAGGCGTCGCGCATGGGCCTGGATCGCTGCGGCGTCTCCCGCGTTTCCGGCCGGACGAAATCAGAAGCGGAGGCATCATGGACCGGGCGGACGTGCAGCAGATCGAGCCGCGCTCAGGCGTCGCCTTCACCCTGGACCGGGGCCAGCGCCTCACCGTGATCGACCCGCGGGGCGAGCAGGTGGCCGATCTCGTTGCCTACAACCGCCACGACACGGGTGAAGTGATCTCCTCCGGGCGGACCCTGGATTATGCCAGCCGGATCTACCTGACGACGGGCGATCCGCTCTATTCCAACCGCTCGAACGTGCTGCTGCGCATCGTCGAGGACACGGTCGGGCGACACGATTTCCTGTTGACGCCGTGCTCGGCCGACACGTTCCGGATCATCTACGGCGACACCGACCCGCATCGCGGCTGCTTCGGCAACCTCGCCGCGGCGCTGGCCCCCTACGGCATCGCGCCGGACGCGATCCCGGTGGCGTTCAACTGCTTCATGAACGTCCCGATCGACGGCACCACCGGGGTGCTGACGGTCGAGCCGCCGCTGAGCCGGGCCGGCGATCGGATCGTGTTCACCGCCGAGACGGATCTGATCATCGGACTGACCGCCTGCTCGGCGCTGCAATCGAACAACGGCAGCTTCAAGCCAATCCACTATCAGATCGATGGCTAGGGCGCCCACCCCGGTCGACGACGCCAGAGTTTCGGCGACGTATTCTATATTTTTTCTTGAGAACCTTTACGAACGCACGGTCACCTGGCGATACCTTCGCCGAATATCCAAGAACGGATTTTTTCTTACTCCAATATGATTAAAATACGCCGCCGGCACCCGGCGTGGACCTAATATTTACCAATCGCGTGTCTAACCTTCGCCCCGGAACAGCGCCGAGGGTCGGGGCCGCCCGTGCGGTGCCGCTCCCGGCGCTGAGAACTCCCGACGGTTTTCGCCCGTCCCGTTCCTGGTGCCCCGATGACTCGCTCGCAGACCCACCGCTCGCCCGAGGGCAATCCTGCGCCTCGATGGAGCCTCTCGAACGTCACGCTGCGCCACAAGCTGGCGGCCGTGATGGCGCTGGTGCTGGCCGCCGTCGGCGCCCTCAGCGGCCTGAACTACATCGATACCCGATCCTCGGCGATCGAGGACCGCGCGCTGATGACCAAGAATCTCGGCGACGTCGCGCAGAGCCTGATCGGCCATTACGAGGCGCTGGCCTCCGCCGGCCGGATGCCGCTCGATCAGGCCCAGAAGGCCGCCCTCGATGCCGTCAGCGCGCTGCGCTTCGGCAATGCCGATTACTTCTTCGTCCTCGATACCGATGGGCGCCTGATCGCCAACGCGTTCAACGCCAAGAATGTCGGCAAGGTGGTCCTCGACCAGACCGACATGCCGGGCGGCAAGCGCTACTTCGCCGAGATGGTCGAGGTGGCCAAGCGCCAGGGGTCCGGTTTCGTCAGCTACATGAAGCCGCGCGCGGGCGGGACCGAGCCGGTCGAGAAGGTCGCGAGCGTGCAGCTGTTCAAGCCGTGGGGCTGGATTCTCTCCGCCGGCCTCTACCGGGACGACGTCCACGCCGCCGTGCGCAGCCGCGCCATCGCGAACGCCCTGTGGTCCGCCGGCCTCGTGATCCCGGTTCTGGCCCTGCTCCTGCTCATCGGCAACGGCCTGTCGCGGCCGATCGTACGCCTGACCTCGGCGATGCGGGGGCTCGCCGGCGGCGACCTCGCGGTGCCGGTGGCGGATCAGGAACGCGGTGACGAGGTCGGCGCGATGGCGCGGGCGGTGCAGGTGTTCAAGGACGCGCTCATCGCCAAGCAGGAGGCCGAGGCCGCCGCCGCCGTCGAGAACGCCGCCAAGATGCGCCGGGCCCAGGCGCTGGACGAACTGACCAATCGGTTCGACGCGCATGTCGGCGCCCTGACGCAGAGCCTGTCCTCGGCCGCCGTGGAGATGGAATCCACCGCCCGGGAGATGACGCGCACCGCCCTGCGGACCACCGACCAGTCCGGGCGGGTCGCCGCCACCTCCGAGCAGACCTCGGCCAACGTCCAGACCGTGGCGGCCGCCAGCGAGGAGATGTCCGCCTCGATCCAGGAGATCGCAGCCCGCGTGGCGCAATCCTCCACCATGGCCGACAAGGCCAGCCTCGACGCGGCCCGCACCAACGAACTGATGCAGGTCCTGTCCCGCGGGACGGACCAGATCAGCGAGGTGATGGGCCTGATCGCCGGGATCGCCGGTCAGACCAACCTGCTGGCCCTCAACGCCACCATCGAGGCCGCCCGGGCCGGCGAGGCCGGCAAGGGGTTTGCCGTGGTGGCTGGTGAGGTGAAGGCCCTGGCGGCCCAGACCGCAAAGGCCACCGACACGATCGCCGGCCAGATCGCCGCGATCCAGAGCGAGACCCGCCACGCGGTCGAGTCGATCCGCACCATCGGGGGCACGATCGACACGATGCGCACGGTGGCCCTGAGCGTGGCCGCGGCCATGGAGGAGCAGGGCGCGGCCACGAGCGAGATCGTCCGGAACGTCACCGAGGCGGCTCAGGGGACCCAGGCGGTCAGCGCCGACATCGCCGACGTGCTCCAAGCCGCCGGCGAAACCGGCGCGGCGGCGGGCCAGGTGCTCAGCGCCGCCCAGGATCTGGCCCGCTACGCCGCGGGACTGGGCCAGGAGGTAACCACCTTCCTCGCGGCGGTGAAAGCCGCCTGAGGAAGCGATCGGGGGGGCCGCGCCGGCCCTGGCTGGGCCTCAGATCGTGGCAGGCGGGGCACCCTGCATCAAGAGATCCCGTCGATCGCGACCCGCAGGTGCTCGGGGCCGCGCAGAGCGGCGCCGGGCCGGTAGGGCGGCGGGTCCTCGACCAGCCGGGGGGCCTTGAGGCGCTTCGCGAGAGCGGTGAGCGCCGCCTCGGCCTCGAACCGGGCCAGCGGGGCGCCGACGCAGTAATGCAGGCTGCCGCCGAAGCCGAGATGGCGGATGCCGGCGCGGTCGGGATCGAATCGGTCGGGATCCGGGAAGACCGCGGCATCGCGGTTGCCGGAGGCCAGCAGCAGGACCAGGTCGGCCCCCTCGGGGATCGTCACGCCGGCGATATCGATGGCGGACAGGGTCTTGCGGGTCCGGAACTGCACCGGCGGCTCGTAGCGCAGGAGTTCCTCGATCAGGCGCGGCGCGCGGCCGGGATCCTGGCGCAGGCGCTCCAGCTCGTCGGGGTGGCGCAGCAGCGTGAGCAGACCGTTGGTGATCAGGTTCACGGTGGTCTCGTGACCCGCCACCAGCATCAGGATCGAGGTCGCGATCAGGTCGTAATCGCCCATCTTCACGCCCGCCGGCGTCGCCTCGTTGGCGAGCCCCGAGAGCATGTCGTCCTGCGGGTGGCGGCGCTTCTCCTTGATCAGGTCGGCCATGTAGCCGCCGATCGCGTCGAAGGTCCGGCTGTTCTCGGCGCGGATCTCGGTATCGGACAGGCTGTCGGGCTCGAGCGCCGTGGCGAGCTGCGTCGCCCAGCCGTGGAATTTCGGCTCGTCCTCCCGGGGCACGCCGAACAGCTCGCAGATCACCGTCACGGGGAGCGGGTAGGCGAGGTCATCGACCGCATCGATCTCCCGGGCGTCGCGCTTCTCGTCGAGCAGCTCGGCCACCAGCCGCTCCGAGCGGACCCGCATCGCCTGCACGCGCTCGCGGGAGAACTGGTGCATCACGGAGGCCCGCAGGACATCGTGATCCGGCGGATCGCGGAAGATGAAGACCCGGTGCCGGTCCATCATCCAATCCTTGAGCGGCTTGACGATCAGGTCCGTCAGCGGGTTGCCGGTGCGCGGACGGTCGGCCGGGGGCAGCGTCTCGGAACTGACCCGCGGATCCTGCAGCAGGCTCGCGATGGTGCCGTGCGTGGAGGCCACCCAGGTCCCGGATTCGGTCCCGTCATCCTGGCGCGAGACCGGGTTCTGCCGCAGCTTGGCGTAGACCGGATAGGGGTTCGCCCGGTTGGCGAAATCCTTGACCTGGTCGAGGAGGGTGGCGTCGGGCATGCGGCATCCGTGCTGCGGCGCTTCAGATCGAGACCCTGGCGGCTCCGTCCCGAAATTGGGCGGAACGCCGGACGTCTCAGGCGAAACCCGGGGCGAGGATCGTGATCCCCCGCGCCGGGCGATCGGCCGCCGCCCCGTGGGGCGGGAACGGCGCGGCGGTGGCGACCAGTTCGGCATGGGCCGGAAGCCAGCGGGCGCTGTCGACCGACACCGCGGCGACGCAGCGGCCCTCGCGGCCATAGACCGCTACGAAGCGGCCCGAGCCGGGCTCGCCCTGGGTGAAGGCCACGGCATCCGCCCCCGTGGTCAACCCGGCGGATTTGACCACCACGTCGCCCTGGGTCGACCAGAAGGTCGGCAGCGCGCCGTAGGGAGTCTCGGGCTTCACCCCGGCCAGCAGCCGCCCGGCATGGAGTCCCTGCGCGACGGCGTGGCTCCAATGCTCCAGCGCAGCGCGCCGGCCGCCATAGAGCGGATGGGGGAAGCGGGCCACGTCGCCGGCCGCGGCAATACGGAGATCGGGCTGCCCGTCGCTGTCGAGAACGTAGCCCGCGGCGTCGCAATCGACGCCGCCCGGATCGGCCGAGAGGCCAGACCCGTCGAGCCATTCGGTGTTGCGGAGGGCCCCGAGGGCGATCACCGCGACTTCCGCGTCTATGCGGGTGCCGTCTGTGAGGTGCGCACGCACGAACCGGCCGTCCTCGCCCTCCAGCCACTCGACCTCGCTGCCGCAGCGCAGGTCGACGCCCCGGCCTTCGTGGATCGCCCCGATGAAGCCGCCCACCGCGCTGCCGAGGACGCGCGACAGCAGCGTCGGACCGGATTCGACCAGGGTCGCGCGCAGCCCGAGCTGCCGGCACAGGCTGGCGACCTCGCAACCGATGAAGCCGCCGCCGATCACCAGGACCCGCCGGGGCCGGGCCGCCAGGGCGGCCCGCAGAGCCGCGGCGTCGTCCCGCCCGCGCAGGGTGAAAACGCCGGACAGCCGCCCCTCATGCGGGTTCGGCCAGGGCCTGGCGCGGGTGCCGGTGGCGATCAGCAGCCGATCGTAGGGCAGGGCGCGCCCGTCGGCGAGGTGCAGGGTGCGGGCATCGCGGTCGAGGCGCGTCGCGGAGCTGCCGAGGATCCACGCCACATCCGCACCGAGGCTGCTCGGCAGCGTGGTGGCATCCGCCGGTGTCTCGCCGGTGAGGACATGCTTCGAGAGCGGCGGGCGGTCGTAGGGCCGGTACGGCTCGTCGCCGACGATGGTCAGCGGGCCGGAGAACCCGGCCTCCCGCATCGCCTCGGCCGCGCGCAGGGCCGCGAGGCCCGCACCCACCACGATCACGCGCTCGGCAGTCGATCCCGACGCCATCTCAGGCGCCCCGCTCCGGATCCTCGACCCGGATCGCCTGGACCGGGCAAGCGACGCGTGCCCGCTCGATATCGGCGCGATCCCGGGCGGCCGGGGCGGGATCGTAGATCAGGGCCTCGTGCCCCTCGATGCGGAAAGAGCGCGGCGCCGCGTAGCAGCACTGGGCATAGGCCTGGCAGAGATTGAGATCGACACACACCCGCAGGCCGGGTGATGAGCCGGAGGATGTATCAACGGTTGTGGACATGGCGGTGCAACCGCGGCGGCGACGGCGGGGTTCCGCGAGGATTGCAGATCCCGCCGTCGCAGGGCTCCGCCAACCGTCTCGCCGAGAGTATCACGCGCATGATCGGGGATCCTCGGCCACGCGGCAAGAGTCGTTCACGCGAATTTGGACCGATTCACTGATGTAAAATTGTCCTGGGGGATCATCGCCCGAACGGAGCGTCGGAATTCCCCTCCGTGACGGTTCGCTCTATTGTCGCGCCGCCCGCGGACCGATCCGAAGTCCCGCGATCTCAGGAGGGCACCATGCCGTACGGTGCACGACCGAGTCTCGCCGCCCTCATCCTGTCCCTCACGCTGGGCGTGACCGGGGGCTCGGCCGAGCCGGCCTCCGGCTGGACCGACCCGCCGGCCCGCAAGCCGAGTCCGGCCGCGAGCCCGGCCGAGACGCCGAAAGCCGCGTCGCCCGCATCGCCCCCTGCCGCCTCGACACCGGCCGCCGCGGCCCCGTCCCGCAAGGCGGTCGCCGCGCGGCCCGCCCCGAAGCGCGTCGTGACGCACCATCCCGCCCCGGCAGCCAAGCGCGTGGCCGCGACCCCGCACCGGCCGCGCCTCGCCGCAGCCCCCGCGCGGATCGTTCGCCCGCCCAGGATGGTCGCGGTCGCGCCACCGCCGCCCCCACCACCGCCGGACGGCTATCCGCGCTACCGGGCCTACAATTACGGCCCGGGCTATGCCGACGAACGGCTGGAGCGCCTGCGCGCCGCGGAGGCCGCGGGCTACCTGGTCGTGCGCCGCCGCACCGTGGAATTTCCGGACGGCCGGTCGCTGCGGGTCTACCGACCGGACGACGACAGCGAGCCGTTCTGAGCCGGAGCGCCCGCCGCCGTAGTGTACGCCGGCGCGCCGTCAGCGCGCGGCGGAATCAAAGACCGGGACTCGAGCCGTCGGCGAACACCGACCGCAGCGGCGCCCGCAGGATCTTGCCCGCCGGGTTGCGCGGCAGGAGCCCGTCCCAGACGATTACGCGCACCGGCACCTTGAAGGCCGCGAGCCGCTGCGCCGCGAAGGCCCGGATCTCCTCGGGCTTGGTCTGGGCGCCCTCGGCCAGGGCCACGATTGCACCGGGCTCCTCGCCCAGGGTCGGGTGGGGTATCGGCAGCACCACCGCGTCGATCACGTCGGGGTGCTCGTAGAGGGCGTTCTCCACCTCGCAGCAATAGATGTTCTCACCGCCGCGGATCAGCATGTCCTTGATCCGGTCGACGATGGTCAGGAACCCCTCGTCGTCGGCGCGGGCAAGGTCGCCCGTGCGCAGCCAGCCGTCCGCGAGCACCTCGGCGGTGGCCGCCGGGTCGTTCCAGTAGCCGCGGACCACGTTCGGGCCTTTCACGCAGAGTTCACCGATGCTGCCGGGGGCTAAGTCCTGCCCGAGCGGATCGAGGATCCGCACCTCGCAGACCGGCAGGGGCGGGCCGCAGGATTCGGGATGCGCGCGGTAATCCTCGGCTTGGTGATGGGTGAAGGTCGCCGAGGTCTCGGTCATGCCCCAGCCGGTGGCGGGGACGGCCTTCGGGAACGCCTCGCCCAGGGCGCGCACGAGGTCGCCGGCCGCCGGGGCGCCGCCATAGGTCACGGATTCGAGGCTCGGCAGCGGCCGGCCCGCCTCCCGGGCGGCCGTGGCCAGCTGCCAGGCGATGGTCGGCACGCCGCCGGCGCCGGTGCAGCCCTCCCGGTCGATCAGGTCGAGGGCCTCAACGGCGTCCCAGCGATGCATCATCACCAGGCGATGGCCGCCATAGAGCGTCGCCCCGAGGCTCGCGTGGCAGCCGGTGACGTGGAACAGCGGGATCACCAGCAGCGAGGCCCGCTGCGGCGCGGACGGGTCGGGCCTCGGAAGCGCCTCGCCCCGGCGCAGGGCGCTGCGCGCGGCGGAATAGGGATAGGCCATCACCGTGGTCGCCGCCGCCCGGTGGGTGCCGACCGCGCCCTTGGGCCGGCCGGTGGTGCCCGAGGTGTAGAACAGGGTCGCGTCATCCTCGGGGTCGAGGGCGATGTCGGGCGGCGACCGGTCGGGCAGGGCGGCCCAATCCGCCGCCAGGCCGATCACCGTGGAGAGCGGCGTCGCCCGATCGTCGGGCTCCATCCGCGTGACGAAAATCCGCTCCAGGGCCGGGCATTCGGCCCGGTGCGGGGCGATGCGCTCGAACCGCGCGCCGTCGGCGATCAGCACCCGCGCGCCGCAATGCTGGAGCGCGTAGGCCAGTTCCGGCCCGGTCCACCAGGCGTTGAGCGGTGTCGCGATCGCCCCGGCCAGCAGGGCTCCGTAATAGCAGACCGGCCATTCCGGCAGGTTGCGCAGGGCGATCGCCACCCGATCGCCCTTGCCGATCCCGGCCGCCGCCAGGGCGCGGGCCAGAACGGTCGCGGCGCGGGCGAAGCCCGTGAAGGTGACGCGCTCGTCCCGGTAGACCACGAAGGTCTTGTCCCCATGCCCCAGGGCGATGCGGAACAGGTCGCGCAGGGTCGGCGGCGCGGTCGTCCAGATCCGGGTCGGCACGCCGCGGATCGGCACCGTGGCGATCGCGAACGGCGCGTCCGGGGCGGTGAGGCGCGCCTCCGCGTCGCGGAAGGAGAGGGCCGGCCAGCCGGCGGGGAGGCGGGGATCGGGGCTCATCGCGCGATGGTCACGCCGCCGTCGATCACCAGCGCCTGGCCGGTGACGAACCGGCCGGCCGGCGAGGCCAGGAACACGGCCGCGCCCGCGATCTCGTCGGGCTCGCCGATCCGGCGGAGCGGCGCGGCCTCCGTGGTGGAGGCCAGCATCTCGGGATCCTCCCACAGGGCCCGGGCGAAATCGGTGCGGATCAGCCCCGGGCACAGGCAGTTCACCCGGACATTGGCCGGGCCGTATTCCACCGCGTAGTTGCGCGCGAGCTGGAGGTCGGCGGCCTTGGAGACGTTGTAGGCGCCGATCACCGGCGAACCCTTCAAAGCGCCGATGGAGGAGACGATCACGATCGCCCCGTCCCGCTGCGCGACCATGCCGGGGGCGACCCTCTGGATCAGCCAGTGGTTCGACAGGACGTTGTTGTCCAGGATCTTCCTGAACTGCGCGTCCGAGATCCCGGCCAGCGGCCCGTAATACGGGTTGCTGGCGGCGTTGCAGACCAGCACGTCCACCGGCCCGAGCTGGGCCTCGGTCTCACCGACCAGATTCTCCAGCTCCGCCTTCACGGAGATGCTGGCCGGGATCGCCACCGCGCGGCCCGGGCCGTGGGCGGCCTCGATCTCGGCCACCACGGCGTCGCAGGCCGCGCGCTTGCGCGACGAGATCACCACCCGGGCGCCGTGCTCGGCCATCCGCAGGGCGATCGCCCGGCCGATGCCCCGGGACGAACCGGTGATCAGCGCGACCTTGTCGGTCAGATCGAACAGGGACATGGGTCGGCTCTGCTCGGGACGGGGCGGCACGCGCCCGCCGCCCTCATTCCGCGGGCTATGATGGTCACGCACGAACCCTTGAAGTCCGCGACGCGTCCCCTCTCCCGTGCGGGAGAGGGGACCTGCGCCAGGCTCGGCCGGCGGTCCGATTGTTCGACGCCGGCCATCGTCACACCTCCGACTCCGCCAGCATCGACCGGCGCAGGCGCGCCATGCCGGCGAGCCAGCGTTCGGGGTCGTCGGCCCGGCGGCGGGCGTAATCTGCGACCTGCGGGTGCGGCAGGATCAGCAACCGGCCGGCGGACAGCCCGTCCAAGGCCGCCTCGGCCACGGAATCGGGCGAGAGCACGCCGTCGCGGGCGGCCGCGCTGGCCGCGCCGAGCATGGCGGTCTCGACGCCCTGCGGGCACAGGGCGGCGATCCGGATGCCGTCCGCGGCATGCGCGATGGCGAGGTGTTCCAGGAAGGCCAGGGCGGCGTGCTTGGTGGCCGAATAGGTGGCGCTGCCGATCTGGCTCAGCAATCCGGCGGCCGAGACGGTGCCGAGGAAGGCGCCCCCGCCCCGGGCGAGCCAGAGCGGGATCAGGACGCGCGCCGCGTGGACATGGCCCATCACGTTCACCGACCAGGCGCGTTCCCAGCTCGCCGGATCGGCCGAGGTCGCGAGTGCGGGATCGGGATCGCGCTCGAGGATGCCGGCATTCGAGCAATACAGGGCGATCGGCCCGATCTCGGCCTCGATCCGGGCGAGGGTCCCGGCGACGGCCTCGGCATTTGCGACGTCCAGTGGATAGGCTCGGCCGCCGAGCCGGGCGGCGACAGCCTCCGCTCCGGCGCCGTCCCGGTCGAGGGCGACGATTTTGGCGCCCCGCGCCTGCGCGGCCTCGGCGAGCGCCCGGCCGATGCCCCTTGCGGCTCCGGTGACGGCGACGACGCGGCCGGCGAGATTCATCTCAGGCTCCCGCCCGCTCGGCGAAGGCCCAGGCCATGGCGGCGAGCGTCGGCACCCGCGCCGCCATGGCGGCGGCGTGCTCGCTCGCGGCGTTGCCGGCCTTGGCGCGGGCGGCCACACCCTGGAGGATGCCGACCAGCCGGAACAGGTTGTAGGCGAAGTACCAGTCGAGCTCGGGCAGGTCCGCCCGGCCGGCGGCCCGGCAGTAGAGCGCCACCGCCTCGTCCCGGGTCGGGATGCCCAAAGCCGGCAGGTCGAGCCCGCAGAGCGCACTGCGGCCGTCCGCGGGCAATGCCCAGTGCATCAGCAGGTAGCTGAAATCGGCGAGCGGATCGCCCAAAGTCGACAGCTCCCAGTCGAGCACCGCGCTGACGCCGCCGTCGGGCGAGAAGATCAGGTTGTCGAGGCGGTAATCGCCGTGGACGATGGCGGTGCCCTGCTGTTCGGGTACGGTCTTGGGCAGCCAGGCGATCAGGCGCTCGACATCCTCCAGCCGGTCCTCCTCGGCGGCGCGGTACTGGCGGGTCCAGCGGTCGACCTGCCGGGCGAAGTAGTTGCCGGGCTTTCCGTAGTCGGCGAGCCCGGCCGCCTCCGGGTCGATCGCGTGGAGCCGGGCCAGCGTGGCGATCATCATGGCGTAGTGCCGGTGTCGGCCATGGGGGTCGAGGCCGGGCAGGCTGCCGTCCCAATGCACCGTGCCGCCCACCGCCTCCATCACGTAGAAGGCCGCGCCGATGATGGTTTCGTCTTCGCAGAGCGCGAAGGGGCGGGGGACGGGAAACCCCTCGCCGTAGAGCGCGCCGATCACCCGGAACTCGCGCTCCACCGCATGCGCCGAGGGCAGGAGCGGCCCGAACGGCTTGCGCCGGAGCACGTAGGCCTGGCCGGGCGTCTCCAGCCGGTAGGTCGGGTTCGACTGGCCGCCGCGGAACTGCTGCACGGTGAGCGGCCCGGCATAGTCGCGGACATGCTCGGCGAGCCAGGCGGCCAGCCGCGCCTCGTCGATCCGATGGCGCGGCTCGACCGGCTTCACGCCGGAAAAGGCGTCGGGGCCGCTCATGTACCCTCCCGGGCATTGGTGTAGCGCCCGAATTCGAGCCGGGCGATGGAGCGGTTGTGCACCTCGTCCGGCCCGTCGGCCAGCCGGAGGGTGCGGATATGAGCGTACATCCTGGCCAGTCCGAAATCCTCGGACACGCCGGCGCCGCCATGGGCCTGGATCGCGTCGTCGATCACCTTGAGGGCGATCCGCGGGGCGGCGACCTTGATCATCGCGATCTCGAGCTTGGCGCCCTTGGCGCCGACCTTGTCCATCATGTCGGCGGCCTTCAGGCAGAGCAGCCGGGTCATCTCGATGTCGATCCGCGCCTCCGCGACCCGCTGCTCCCAGACTGATTGCTCGCTGATGCGCTTGCCGAAGGCCACCCGGGAGACCAGCCGGCGCGCCATGGCCTCCAGCGCCACCTCGGCCGCCCCGATGGTGCGCATGCAATGGTGGATGCGCCCCGGCCCGAGCCGTCCCTGCGCAATCTCGAAGCCACGCCCCTCGCCGAGGATCAGGTTCTCGGCCGGGACGCGCACGTTCTTCAGCACCACCTCGCCGTGGCCCTTGGGCGCGTCCTCGTAGCCGAAGACCGGGAGCAGGCGCTCGACGCGCAGGCCCGGCGCATCCATCGGGACGAGGATCTGCGATTGCTGCCGGTGGCGGGGGGCGTCCGGATCGGTCTTGCCCATCAGGATCGCGATCCGGCAACGCGGATCGCCGACGCCGGTGGACCACCATTTGCGGCCCTCGATGACGTAATGCTCGCCGACCCGGCGGATCGCGGTCTCGATGTTGGTGGCGTCCGAGGAGGCGACGTCGGGCTCGGTCATCAGGAAGGCCGAGCGGATCTTCCCGTCCATGAGCGGCTTCAGCCACGCCTCCTTCTGGGCCGGGCTGCCGTAGCGGTGCAGCACCTCCATGTTGCCGGTATCCGGCGCGGCGCAGTTGAAGCATTCCGACGCGATCCCGACCTTGCCCATCTCCTCGGCGCAGAGCGCGTAATCGAGGTTGGTCAGGCCGGCGCCGCGATAGTCATCCGTGTCGTGCTCGGGCGAGGGCGGCAGGAACAGGTTCCACAGCCCTTCGCCGCGGGCCTTGTCCTTCAGCCGTTCCATTGTGGCCGAGGGCGCACAGCTCGCCGCCCGCTCGGCCGCCACCGCGGCGGCGGCGGGCCGAATCGCGTCGGCGATGAAGGTGCGGATCCGGGTCAGCCACTGCGTCTGGGATGGGGAGAGGTCGAAATCCACGGCATCCGCTCCGCTCTGGCCCAGCGCCGGATGCGCCGCCTCGATGACTTCGTCCGTTCCACCCAACCCCTCATCCTGAGGCGCCCGGCGATCGCCGATCGCCGGGCCTCGAAGGAGCCCTCCAGCCGCTTGCAACCCCTGGAAGCCTCCTTCGAGGGCTACGCTGCGCTTCGCCACCTCAGGATGAGGGGATGGGTGGGAGGCACGGGATACCTTACAAATACTTCGACCCCATCTCGCCCGCGAAGCGGTCTGGCGGGCCTTCCCAGGCGATGCGGGCCTGTTCCAGCACGTAGACCCGGTCGGCATGGGGGAGCGCGAAGGTGACGTTCTGCTCGCCGAGCAGAACAGTGATCGGCGTGGTCTGGCGCAGGCGCTCAAGGGCCTTCGACAGCAATTCCAGGATCACCGGGGCGAGGCCGAGCGTCGGCTCGTCGAGGATCAGGAGGCGCGGGCGCATCATCAGGGCGCGGGCGATGGTCAGCATCTGCTGCTCGCCGCCGGACAGTGTGCGGGCGGTCTGGCCCTCGCGGGCCTTGAGGATCGGGAACAGCTCGTAGAGCCATTCGCGCCGCTGCACGCTCTCGGCCTTGGTCACATGCTGGCCGCCGAGATCCAGGTTCTCGCGCACGCTGAGATCACCGAACAGCTCGCGGGTCTCCGGCACCTGGACGATGCCGGCCCGGGCGATCGCGGCAGGGCTCAAGCGCGCGAGATCCTGGCCGTCGAACCGGATCGTCCCGGTATGCGGGACCAGCCCCGAGATGGCGTTGAACAGGGTGGTCTTGCCGGCGCCGTTGAGCCCCACCACCGAGACGAACTCGCCCTCGTGGACGTGGATCGCGGCGCTGCGCAGCGCCTGCGCCTTGCCGTAGAGCACGTCGACGCCCGCGACGGTGAGCAGCGAATCCGGTTTGAACGCCGCCTCCGGGCGGGCCGCGGTCTCGATGCTGCCGCCGAGATAGACCCGGCGCACGGTCGGGTCGGCCATCACGGATTCGGCCGAGCCTTCGGCGATGCGCTCGCCGAGATACATGGCGAACACCCGGTCCACGAGGGCCGCGACGCTCTTCACGTTGTGGTCGACGAGGAGCACCGCCTTGCCCTCGTCGCGAAAGCCCCGGATCAGCTCCGAGAAGGCTGCGACCTCGCCGCCGGTCAGGCCCGCAAACGGCTCGTCCACCAGCACCACCCGGGGGTCGCGGGCGATGGCCTTGGCGAGTTCCAGGCGACGGAGATCCGCGAAGGGCAGGGTGCCGGGTCGCCGATCCGCCACGGCGCCGAGGCCGACGCGCTCGGCGATCTCTTTTGCCCGCCGCGCCACGTGCGGGTCCGCGGCCAGCCGGATCAGGCTGTCGGGCAGGAGGGCGAGGCTGATATTCTCCAGCACGGTCTGCCGCTGGAGCGGGCGGGCGTGCTGGAACACCAGGCCGATTCCCTGACGAGCGACCCGGTGCGCCGGCAGCCCGCCGATCTCGGCGCCGTCGAGGCGGATCGAGCCGGCGGTGGGCCGCTCCAGCCCCATGATCAGCTTCATCACGGTGGACTTGCCCGAGCCGTTCGGCCCGATCAGGCCCAGGATCTCCCCGGGTCGCAGGTCGAGATCGATGTCCTTGACCGCGACCAGTCCGCCGAACCGCTTGGTCAGGCCACGGACCGTGAGGCAGGGCTCGGCGCGGGGCACGGTGCGCAGCGGCGCGGGCCTGACGGCGACGGTCATCGCGCTCTCCGGACGGATGCGAGGCCGAGCAGCCCCGAAGGCACGAACAGGATGACCAGCAGGGCCACCGCCGAGACCACGAAGGTCGAGAGGGGCCCGAGCGGCCGCAGCAGCTCGCCCGCGGCGATCAGGAACACGGCCCCCACGGCGGCGCCCACGATGGTCCGGCGTCCGCCGAGCACCGCCGCGATGATCACCTGCACGCCCACCGCGGTGTTGATCAGCGTGCCGACCGACGCGGTGCCCATGTAGAAGACCACCAGACCACCCGCGAGGCCCGAGAAGGCGGCGCTGACCGCGAAGGCCGCGAGCTTGTGCTTGGCGACGTTGAAGCCCAGTGCCCCGGTCACGATCGGGTCCTGGCCGGCGGCCTGGAGGATCAGACCCGCGGGCGAGCGGGCGATGGCGGTGAGCACCAGCCCTGCGAAGGCCATGAAGCCGAGCGCAATCCAGTAATTGGTGTCGGCGTCGATGGAGATCACGTCCGGCACCGTAAGGCCGATCTCGCCGCCGGTGATCCCGGAGAACACCACGATCATGTTCTGCAAGAGCAGCACCGCGACCAGGGTGATCAGCCCGAAATACGGGCCCCGCACCTTCAGGGCCGGCAGCGCCAGGGCCAGGCCGCCGACCACCGCGAGCACGGTCCCGGCCGCCAGGCAGTAGGGGATCGGCACTTCGTAGCGGTTGTTGAGGATGCCGGCCCCGTAGGCCCCGAGCCCGATCAGGAAGGTCGGGCCGAAATTCACCTCGCCTGCGAAGCCGAACAGCAGGTCCCAGGCCATGGCGAAGACGCCGAAGTAATACGCGATGGTCAGGAGCCCGAGGATGTAGCCGGAGACGTACCAGGGGAGGGTGGCGGCGACCGCGACGGCGAGGATCGCGATATAGAAGCCGGGGGTGGTGAGGAGCTTCATGGATTGGCCTCGCACACGGCAGCGATCCGGCTCATTCGGAGCGGAGGCCCCTCCCATTCATTCCCCTCATCCTGAGGTGCCGCGCCAGCGGCCTCGAAGGAGGGCTCCAGGGATCGCGCGGCTAGCTGGAGGGCTCCTTCGAGGCCTCCGCTGCGCTCCGGCACCTCAGGATGAGGGATGTTGCCGGGAATGGCCCCGTTGGAGGAAATCATCACCGCCGCCCCAGCAAACCCTGCGGGCGCAGGTACATCACGGCCACAAGCAACAGCAGCGCCGGGATCACCCGGTAGGCCGGGGAGATCAGGTAGGCGGTGGCGGTCTCGAGATAGCCGACCACGTAGGCGGCAATCAGCGAGCCGGTGACGCTGCCCAGTCCCCCCAGAACCACGATCGAGAAGGCGCTCGCGGTGAGCGGCCCGACCGAATACGAGGACACCCCCAGGAACATCCCGAGCAAGACCCCGGCGATGCCGGCGAGCAGCCCGTAGATCGCCCAGACCGCGACGTAGATCCGGGACATGTCGTGGCCGAGCAGCGTGACCCCGCGGGGGTTCATGGAGGCGGCGAGGAGGACCTTGCCGGCGCGCGCCTTGTTCACGAACAGCCAGAGCAGGCCGATCACGATCCAGCAGATCACCGCGGTGAAGATCTCGTTCTTCGGCGTGCGCACCCCGGCGATCTCGATCACGCCCTCGACGATCGGCAGCACCGTCTTCGGGTTGTCGGTGAAGAAGTAGGCCACCAGCTCCTGGATCATGATCCCCCAGAGCAGGGTGCCGGTGAGCACGAAGATCTCTTTCTCCTCGCGCGGGATCGCGCGGCTGCGCTCGATCGGAGCGACGATCGCGAAATAGGTCACCAGGGCGGCGGCTAGGCAGCACAGGATGCCGATCCCGGCGCCCGCATAGGAGCCAAGGCCGAACTGGGCCGAGGCCGCCCAGGCCGCGACCGCGGCCATGACCATCAGCGCGCCGTGCGAGAGGTTCAGCACGCCGGAGACGCCGAAGATCAGGGTGAAGCCCATCGCGCCGAGCGCATAGAGCGCCGAGATCGCGAAGCCGTCGACGAGGATCTGAAGCCCGATCATCGCGCTCTCCCCGCCCGCATCACTGCACCGCCGGCTTGACCGCGGGCGGGAGGACCAGCTTCCCGTTGGCCACCTCCGTCGGCCAGATCGCGACCTGCTTGCCGTCCTGCCACTGCGCCAGCAGCCCGGTGACGAAGCCCCGCCCGTACTTGATCGAGTGGGTGAAGGTCTCGTCCTTGCCGTAGAACTGGATCCGCCCGACCGTGCCGAGCCAGTCGGTCTTCTCCAGGGCGTCGACCAGCTTGTCGGCTTCGGTGCTGCCGGCGCGCTTCACCGCGTCCGCGGCGTAATGCATGGCGTCGTAGGCCATGTAGCCCGCGTAGGACGGGGCGCCGCCGAAGCGCTTGATGTAGGCGTCGGTGAAGGCATTCGTCTTCTCGGTCATCGCCACCCCCGGCACCGCGATGGCGTCGAACAGCACGCCCTGCGTGCCGCCGTTGGTGTTGGCCCAGAACGTCGAGGAGGTCGCCTGGCCGCTGATGCCGGTCATGGCGATCGGAACCTGCTGGTTCTGCCATTGCACGGTCGGCTGCACCCCGACATGGGCGATGCCGGTCACGATCAGGTCGGGCTTGGCCGCCTCGATCTTGTTGTAGATCGGGGTGAAATCCCCCGTATCCGGCGAGAACCGGACGTGCTCCACCACCTTCAGCCCGGCCTTGGGGAGGCATTCCTCGTAGGCCGCGTCCAGCGGGCGGGTCCAGGCCGCGTCCTCGCTCATGATCGCGGCGGACTTGGCCTTGAGCAGCCCGACCAGCGCCTCCTTGGCCGAGTCGCAGACCGACTGCGCCAGGGCGTGCGAGGTCAGGTAGCCGTGGAAGGTGTAGCGGTTGCGCGCATAGTCCTTATGGACCGCGACGCTGATCTCGTTGGAGGCCGCCCCGGGCGTGATCATCGGGGTCTTGAGGCGGGCCGACCACGGCATCAGGGCCAGCACGACTTCCGAGATGTAGCTGGCGATGACGAGGTTGACCTTGTCCTCGCTGACCGCCCGCTGGAAGGCGCGGACCGCGTCGGAGGCGGAACTCTTGTCGTCGTAGGTCACGACCTGGATCTGGCGCCCGTCGATGCCGCCCTGGGCGTTGATCTCGTCGGCGGCGAGCTGGACCGCCTTCGGGATCGCGGACCCGGCCACCGACTGTGCCTCGGCGATCACCCCGATCTTGATCGGGTCGGCGGCGCGGGCCTGCCCGGTGAGCATCAATCCCGCCGCGAGCAGCGCGGGCAGCGTGCGCCGAATCGGGGCACGCCGAGCGACGACGCGCACGGTCTCGGACATCGGCGATTCCTCATCCCAGGCGCCCGAATTTTTTATTCGCGGGCTTGGGATGAACTGTATCCGCGCCAAAGCAGAGCACAAGACCTGCGTCGGGATCGGCCGGTGACGTTTCGGCCCAGTCGTTTTCCGCCCGGGGTATCGACTCGCTGCGCGCCGGCCTAGGCTCCGGGCGGCGCCGCGAAACGCGGGCCCGACAGCCTCGAAGAAGGGCGACGGACAGGTGAGGAACGCACGCTCGGCCGCGGCCGGGGTTCGCCCCGGACCGCGGCCCCGGATTCCGGCGACGCGCCTGCTGCCGCGGGGAACGCGCGCATGAGCCTGCGCTGGACCCGGCGCCCCGAGGGCTCGACCTGGGGGGATTTCGGCCCCGACGACGAGCGCGGGCGGCTGAACCTCCTGACCCCCGAGAAGGTCCGCCAGGGCGTCGCCGAGGTGCGCGAGGGTCTGACCTTCTGCCTCAGCCTGCCCCTCGACCTGCCGGGCGGCAACGTCCTCAATCCGCGCCGCCACCCGCCGCAGATCACCCCGACCCGGCGGGCCAACGGCCGCCCGAACATGAACTTCCCGGTCTGCGAGGAGGTCGACGGCGCCACCGACGTGATCTGCGACGACCGCGCGCTGATCCACCTGCAATACTCGACGCAGTGGGACTCGCTCGCCCATGTCGGCTCGCTGTTCGATGCCGACGGCGCGGGCGCCGCGCCGACCTTCTACAACGGCTTTCGCGGCGGCCGGGACATCGTCGGGCCGAGCACTCCCGAGGCCGGCGACCAGCCCTCCCGGGCCAAGAGGCTCGGCATCGAACGGCTGGCCGAGGTCGGCATGCAGGGCCGCGCCGTGATGATCGACCTGCGCGCCCATCTCGGCGACGCCAAGACCCGAGTCGGCTACGATCAGCTCGCCGGCATCATCGAGGCCGACGCGGTCGTGGTCGAGCCCGGCGACATGGTCTGCCTGCATACCGGCTTCGCCGCGCGGCTGATCGCCATGGGCGGGGAGCCCGATCCGAAGCAGGTTCACAACCTCTGCGCCGGGCTCGACGGCCGGGACGCGCAACTCCTCGACTGGATCACGCGCTCGGGGCTCTGCGCGCTGATCGCCGACAACTACGCCGTCGAGACCTATCCGGCCGGGGCGGGGCCACCCTGCTGCGCGACCCTTCCGCTCCACGAGCACTGCCTGTTCAAGCTCGGGGTCAATCTCGGCGAGCTCTGGCACCTGACGCCGCTGGCCGATTGGCTGCGCGCCCATGGGCGCAACCGCTTCCTGCTCACCGCGCCGCCGCTTCGCCTGCCGGGCGCGGTCGGCTCGCCGACGACGCCGATCGCGACGGTGTGAGGGAGACACCATGACGGAAATCGCGATCGTCGGCGGCGGCCTGATGGGCCACGGCATCGCCCTGGTGCTGGCGCTCCACGGGCATGCCGTGCGGATCACCGACACGGATGCGCAGACCCGCGCCCGGGTGCCGGCGCTCATGGAATCGGCTCTGGCGACCCTGCAGGAGGCGGGCGCTGCCCCGGACGGCTGGGATCCCGCGCGGCTCGCCCAGGCCGTCCGGGTCGAGGCGGAACTCGAACCGGCGGTGGCCGGCGCCGGCCTGGTCATCGAGGCGATCACCGAGAACCCGGAGGCCAAGCGGGCCCTGTTCGCCGCGCTCGACCGGCTCTGCCCGGCCGACGCGATCCTGGCCAGCAACACCAGCTATCTCGACGTCTTCCCGCTGATCCCGCAGGCCCGGCAGGCGCGGGCGCTGGTCATGCACTGGTACACGCCGCCCTACATCATCGACCTCGTCGACGTGGTCCCGGGCCCCGGCACGGATCCGGCGGTGATCGCGGCGATGCGCGACCTCGTGCTCGGTCTCGGGCAGGTGCCGATCGTGCTGCAGCGCTTCATCCCCGGCTACGTCGCCAACCGGATCCAGTCGGCGATCAGCGCCGAGGTGTTCCGGCTGCTCGACGAGGGCATCGCCGCGCCGCGCGAGATCGACGCCGCGATCATCCACGGGCTCAGCTTACGGATCCCGATTCTCGGCCACCTCGCCAAGGCCGACTTCACCGGACTGGACCTGACCCGGCGCGCCCTGGCGAACGGCAGCTACACGCCGCCTCCGGCCCGGGCCCGCTCCGAGACCCTCGACGCGCTCTGCGCCGAGGGCCGGACCGGGGTGATGGCCGGCCGGGGCTATTTCGACTGGGGCGGGCGCGAACCCGCAGAGCTGTTCCGCGAGCGCGACCGCAAGCTCCTGGCGCTCAAGCGGGCGATGGCCGGGATCGGCCGGATGGAGGGCACATGATCGGCGCGGACCTGTCCGGACGGCGCATCCTCGTCACCGGCGCCTCCTCGGGCATCGGGCTGGCCACGGTGACGCTGTTCGCCCACAACGGCGCAAGCGTGGCCCTGAACCACCTGCCCGACGATCCCCGCGGCCCCGCGGAGGCCGAACGTCTTGCCGCAGAAGGCCTGGCCGTGATGGCGTTGCCCGGGGACGTGTCCCGGCCCGGGGAAGCCGAGGCGATGGTGGCGGCCGGGATCGCGAAGCTCGGCGGCCTCGACGTGCTGGTCAACAATGCCGGGACCTCCGGCACCACCGCGCCGATCGCCTTCGAGGATCTCGACGCGATGACCGAGGAATTTTGGGCCACGATCCTGGCGACGAACCTGATCGGCCCGTACCGGTGCGCCAGAGCCGCGGCGGCCAGTCTGAAAGAAAGCCGCGGGGCGATCGTCAACACCGCCTCCGTGGCCGGGCTCGGGCGGCGGGGCTCCTCGATCGCCTATTCGGCCAGCAAGGCCGGGCTGATCAACCTGACCCGCAGCCTCGCCCGGGCGCTGGCCCCCGAGGTGCGCGTCAACGCGGTCGCCCCGGGCCTCGTCGCCACCCCCTGGACCGAGCCCTGGCCGGAAGCCCGCAAGGCCGCGACCGTGCAGCACACGATGCTGCGCCGCATGGCCCGGCGCGAGGACATCGCCGAGACGATCTTCTTCCTGGCCGCGGGCGCCGCCTACATCACCGGCGAGACGATCACGGTGGATGGCGGGGCGATGTAGCGGGCTCAGGCTCCTGCGGGGAGTGACGTCTTATAGAGGTTTGGAGCGCGACCGCTCTTGAAGGCCGCGCGGCGCTCCCTCTCCCGTTCGGGAGAGGGTTGGGGTGAGAGATCAGGTTCTTCCGGAGAGGTCGCACCCCTCACCCTGTCCCTCTCCCGCACGGGAGAGGGGACCCGTGCCCCTCACGGGCAACGGCAAGGCTCTATCCAACGACGGAAGCGCGCATATCCGGTAGCCCCGGTGGGAGGGCAAAAGCGCAGCGGTTCAAAGGCTTGACGCAGAACCTGATGGGTCGGCCCGGCTTCCCGCGGGAGGCCCCGTCAGGATCAGGGAGACAAACATGTCCCGGACGACCGTCATCACCTGTGCCCTCACGGGCTCGTTCGACACGCCCCGCAAGAACCCGGCGGTGCCGGTGAGCCCGAAGGCCATCGCGCGATCGGCCCTGGAGGCCGCCGCCGCCGGCGCCGCGGTGGTCCACATCCATGTCCGGGATCCCGAGACCGCCGCGCCCAGCATGGAGCTCGCCCATTACCGCGAGGTGGTCGAGCGGATCCGCGAGCAGAACGAGTCCGTGATCCTCAACCTCACCACTGGGGCCGGGGGCCGGTTCGTGCCCGGCGACCCCGACCCGTCGGTGGCCGGGCCCGGCACCACCTTCGTGTCGCCCGAGACCCGGACCCGACACGTCGCGGCGCTGCGCCCCGAGATCTGCACCCTCGACATCGCGACGATGAATTTCGGCGAGCACCTGTTCCTCAACACCCCCGCGCATCTGCGGGCCATGGCGGCGCAGATCCGCGAAGCCGGGGTCAAGCCGGAGATCGAAGTGTTCGACCTCGGCCAGATCGAGCTGGCCCGGCACCTGATCACCGAGGGGCACCTGGCGCGACCGCCCCTGTTCCAAATCTGCCTCGGCATCCCCTGGGGTGCCCCCGCGACCCCGGAGGCGCTGGTGGCGATGCGCGCCCGGCTGCCCGAGGATGCGATCTGGTCGGCCTTCGGCATCGGCCGGGAGGAATTCCCGATCCTGGCGGTCGCCGCCGGCATGGGCGGCAATGTCCGGGTCGGGCTGGAAGACAACCTGTACTTGTCCCGGGGCGTGCTCGCGCCCAGCAACGCCGCCCTGGTCGAGAAGGCCGTCAGCCTGCTCGCCCATCTCGACCGCGAACCGGCCAGCCCGGACGAAGCCCGGGCGATCTTCGGGCTGACGCCGCGCGGATGAGGCGAGGCCCTGACGGATCGCCCGCATCCTCTCATCCGCCCGTATCTGCGCTCATCCGACACCGCTAAACTGAATTCGGATATCCCGAGCGGCGAACAACGCCGCCGCGTCCAAGAACACAGGGAGTGAGCCATGACGGTCCGCCACCGCGCCGCGGGACTGATGGGGATTCTGTGGGCGCTCGGCGCCGGGACGGCCCTGGCGGCCGACCTCGTGCCGGTGAAGATCGGCGTGCTGAACGACCGCTCCGGCGTCTATTTCGACTCCACCGGCGAGGGCTCGGTGGTCGCCGCCCGCATGGCGGTCGAGGACTTCAAGCCGGAGGCCCACGGGCTGAAGGTCGAGGTGGTCGCCGCAGACCACCAGAACAAGCCCGATGTCGGCGCCTCGATCACCCGGCAATGGTACGACCGCGACGGCGTCGACGCGGTGTTCGACGTGCCGACCTCCTCGGTGGCGCTCGCGGTGGCGCAGATCACCAAGGAGAAGAACAAGGCGTTCGTGAATTCCGGCGGCGGCACCGCAGACCTGACCGGCCCGGCCTGCACCCCGAACACCGTGCACTGGACCTACGACACCGCGGCGCTCGCCAACGGCACCGGAAAGGCGATGCTCAAGCGCGGCGGCAAGACCTGGTACTTCATCACCGCCGACTACGCCTTCGGCCTCGCCTTGGAGCGCGACACCAAGGCGGTCGTCGAGAAGAACGGCGGCACGGTCGTGGGCGGCGTGCGCACCCCCTTCCCGAACCCGGATTTCTCCTCGTTCCTCCTGCAGGCGCAGGCCTCCGGCGCGCAGGTGATCGGCCTGGCCGATGCCGGCCTCGACGCGGCCAACGCGATCAAGCAGGCGCACGAATTCGGCATCCGCCAGGGCGGCCAGAAGCTCGCGGCGCTTCTGATCGCCATCACTGACATCCATTCCCTGGGCCTCGAAGTCGCCCAGGGACTCGAATTCACCGCCTCGTTCTACTGGGACCTCAACGACGGCACCCGGGCCTTCTCGGACAGGTTCGGCACGCGCATGTCCGGCCGGAAGCCGACCTCGTATCAGGCCGGCGTCTACGCCAGCACGCTGCATTACCTGAAGGCCGTGGCGGCCCTGCACTCGGCCAAGGACGGCGCCGCCGTGGTCGCCAAGATGAAGGCGCTGCCCACCGACGATCCCCTGTTCGGGACGGGTACGATCCGGCCGGACGGGCGCAAGATCCACCCGATGTACCTGTTCGAGGCCAAGGCACCCTCCGACTCGAAGGGTGAATGGGACCTCTACAAGGTGCTGGAGACGATCCCGGCCGAGCAGGCGTTCCGGCCGATGGGCGAGGGCGGCTGCCCGATGGTGGCCGGCATGACGGGCAAGTAGGGCCCTTCGGGCCTCGCGCCGCGTGCTCTCCTCTCCCTTGCGACTACGGACCACAGGTTTGAGGCACGCGGCCGATGACGGAGCGCGACAGGCCCCCTCTCCCGCTCGGGAGAGAGGGGACCCGCGCTCTTCCAGGCGGGCGGACGCACGCGCCGAAACCGCAAATCCGTGTCACCCATAGCCCTCGCGGGGAGGGGATAGAGCTAAACGCCTTGCCCTCACGCCGCCCCGATCCGGTCGAGCGCCGCCAGCGCCTCCTCCGGCAGGCGCAGGCCCGCCGCCGCGAGGTTCTCGCGCAGGTGGCCGAGCGAGGACGTCCCCGGGATCAGCAGGATGTTGGGCGACCGGCGCAGCAGCCACGCCAGCGCCACCTGCATCGGCGTCGCGCCGAGCCCGGCCGCCACCTCCGACAGGGTGCTCGACTGCAGCGGGCTGAACCCGCCCAGCGGGAAGAACGGCACGTAGGCGGTGCCGGCCGCCGCCAGATCGTCGATGAACGCGTCGTCGCCCCGGTGTGCGAGGTTGTACTGGTTCTGCACGCAGACGATCTCGGTGATCCGCCGCCCCTCCGCCACCTGACGCGGCGTGGCGTTGCTCAGGCCGATCCGGCGGATCAGCCCTTGCCGCTGGAGATCCGCCAGCACCGTGAGCGGCGCCTCGATCGATCCCTCGGCCGGTCCGTGAACGTCGAACATCAGGCGCAGGTTGACCACGTCGAGAGCATCGACGCCGAGGTTGCGCAGGTTGTCGTGGACCGCGCTGGTCAGCGCCTCGGCCGAGAAGGCCGGGTTCCACGAGGCGTCGGCCCCGCGCTTGGCCCCGACCTTGGTGACGATCACGAGATCGTCCGGGTAAGGGTGGAGCGCCTCGCGGATGATCTGGTTGGTGACGTGCGGCCCGTAGAAGTCGCTGGTGTCGATGTGGTCGACGCCCGCTGCCACGGCCGCGCGCAGCACCGCGACCGCTTCGGCGCGGTCCTTCGGCGGACCGAACACGCCGGGTCCGGCGAGCTGCATCGCCCCGTAGCCCAGCCGCTTCACGGTCCGGTCGCCGAGCCGGAACGTGCCGGCCTGCGCAATATCCGCGGTGCTATCGGTCATGGCGAATCTCCTGTTGGTGCCCCGGATGTAGACGGCACCGATTGCGCCGATAAGCCGTGACTATCGGCACGGCCCGTGCGCATTCTCGAACAATGACCGCCGATCTCGCCGACCTCACCGCCTTCCTGACCGTGGCGCGGGCCGGCGGGTTTCGCGATGGCGCCCGCGCCGGGGGCCGGAGCGCGTCGAGCCTGAGCGAGGCCGTGCGCCGGCTGGAGGCGGGGCTCGGCGTGCGCCTCCTGAACCGCACCACCCGGAGCGTCGCCCCCACGGAGGCGGGGGCCCGCCTGCTCGAACGGCTCGGCCCGGCGCTCGCCGAGGTGGACTCCGCCCTCGACGTGGTGAACGGCTTTCGCGATCGGCCGGCCGGGACGCTCCGGCTGAACGTGCCGCTGAGCGCGGCCCGGCTGGTCCTGCCCGCGCTCGTGCCGCCCTTCCTGGCGGCCTACCCGGAGATCCGCCTGGAGGTTGTGGTCGAGGACGGATTCGTGGACGTGCTGGCGGCCGGCTGCGACGCCGGCATCCGCTACGACGAGCGGCTGGAGCAGGACATGATCGCCGTGCCGATCGGCCCGCGGCGGCAGCGTTTCGCCACCGCGGCGGCCCCCGCCTATCTCGACCGGCGCGGGCGGCCGGACCATCCGCGCGATCTCCTCACCCATGCCTGCCTGCTCGGCCGGTTCCCCAGCGGCGCCCTGACGGCGCCGTGGGAGTTCGAGCGCAGCGGGGAGGTCGTCCGGGTGGACCCGACCGGGCCGCTGATCGTGCGGGTCGGCGCCAGCGACCTCACGGTCGAGGCCGCGATCGCCGGCACCGGGATCATCCACCTGTTCGAGGACTGGCTGCGGCCGCATCTCGACAGCGGCGCCCTGGAGCCGGTGCTGGAACCCTGGTGGCAGGACTTCTCCGGCCCGTTCCTCTACTATCCGGGCCGGCGGCACCTGCCGGCGCCCCTGCGCGCCTTCGTGGATTTCGTCGGCGCGCAGGGCTCGCGCGCTAGAACCGGAGGGTGAAGTTGCCCTTCACCGCCTGGTCCTGCGCCCGCGCGCCGGTCTGGCCCGTGTAGGACACACCCAGCGTCGCGTTCGGCGCCACCGCCAGATCCAGGCCCACCTGCGCCACCAGCGCGTCCCGGTCGATCGGAACGCCCCCGCTCAGGAACGCCGGGCCGCCCGCACCGAAGCGCAGCAAAGCCGTCGGCACCACGTCACCGAACGCCCGCCGGTAGCCCACAAGACCCCGCAGCGTCACCGGAAGCCCCAGACCCAGATCCAGGCTCGTCTGCGCCCGCACGCCCGCGGTCACCGCCCCCAGATCGTAGTCGCGCGCGAAGCTCACCAGCGCCGCCGCGCCGCCGGCCTCCGCGAACCCGTCCCGCCGGATCCCGACATACGCCCCGCCCACGAATGGCTCGACGTAGCTCGCCGCCGGCTGCACCGCGAAATCCGCCCCGTCCTTCGACACAAGCGCCGCCACGGCCGGCGCGCCCAGCGGGATCTTCCAGCCGATCTCGCCAAAACCCTGCACCGTGTAGCCGCCGCCATGGCCGCTCAGCGTGTCGGACAGCCCGTACGCCACCGCCCGGCGGGTGCGCGCGTCCGTGTCGGCGTAAATGGCGCCGAGCCGCAGCGACAGCGGCCCGACCTCATAGCCGCCATACACGCCGCCGAACCCGCTCTTGAGCGTCGCGCTCTCCGCCCGGCTCGTGCCGCCGACCCGGCCGGCGCTGTCGAGATAGGCCTCGGTGTAGCCGCCAACCACGCCGAAGCGCAGCCCGCTCGGCAGCCGCACGTCCGCGCCCGCCGCGAAGCCGGCGATCTGCCGGTCGAGGTCGAACGCGTTGCCGCCGCCATCGGCCGTGCCGAAGGACCCGAAGCCCTGGCCCCACAGCCCGAACACCTGCGGATCGAGCGTGCGCACCGGCACGGCCGCCACCACCGGCGCCCGGCCGGGCAGGTCGGCCGTGTAGGCGGACGGCAGGCTGCCGTAGTCGAGCCCGGTGCCGGGGTTGCCCCAGCGCAGCCGGTCGAGCACCGCCTCGCGCACGAAGAAGGCGGTCTCGTAGGCCGCCGACACGGTGCCGGCGTGGATGTCGCCCGCGAGCGCCCGGAAGCCGGCATCCGCCTCGCTGGTGGTGAAGGCGACCGCCGCGTCGGTGAGCCGGCCGGCGCCGATCGCCTGGACGGCGTTGGCTGCCGCGATGCCGTTGCGGCTGGTGGCGGAGGCGGAGAACGGCACGTCGTTGCGGGTGAGCGTCAGGTCGACTTCGTTGGGCAGGTAGCGCAGGCCCGGGGAGAGGAAGGCGAGGTTCGACGTGACGCCCGCGAACTGGCCCGACACGCCGCCGGCGGCCGACAGGATGGTGTAGGTGGTGCGCGGGTTGTAGGCGCCGGAGGCGGCCAGCACCTGGACGGTGCCACCCGACAGCGCGGCCTGTCCGCCGGCGGTGATGCGGTCGGCCTGTCCGGCGGCGTTGGCCTCGACCCGGTAGGTCGAGCCGGGCGCGAAGGCGACGCTGCCAGTGACGGAGAGCGTGCCGATCGAGTTGCCCGGCGACACCGTGCCGCCCGACAGCGCGCTGAGCCCGCCCAGCGTGCCCGTGCCGCCGAGCTCCGCACCCTGCCAGACCGTCACGGTCGAATTGGCGAGCGAGCCGTTCACCGCGAGCCGCCCGGCCTGAACCGTCGTGGCGCCACTCAGCGTGCTGAGGCCGGTGAGCGTCAGGGTGCCGGCATTGGTCTTGGTCAGGGTGCCGGTGCCCGAGATGGCGTTGGCCAGGGTCCCGTCGGTGGATTGATCGACCACGAGGGCCGCGTTGTCGACGATCGCCCCCGTGCCGAAGGCGCCGGCATGGCCGACCAGCGTTCCGCCGCTGATCGTCGTGCCGCCCGCGTAGGTGTTGGCGCCGGTCAGGACCAGGGTCCCGCTGCCGAGCTTCTCGAGGCTGCCCGCGCCGCCGATATCGTTGCGCCAGACATCGTAGGCCGAGAACCCGCCCTTGGCCGCATCCAGGGTGACGCTGACCGGACCGTTGAAGGCGCCGTAGCCGTCGGCGGCGGCGAACAGGTTGATGCGGTCGTAGCCCAGGCCGTTGTCGAGGAAGCCGCCGGACGGCAATTCGGTGGTGGCGATCACGTCGCGGCGCTGCGCCGCCGTGAGGTAGGGAAAGCGCGTCGCGAGCAGCGCCTCGGTGCCGGTCGGGACCACCGGCGGCAGGTTCGTGGGCCCGACCGACGGGAAGCCGTAGGTCAGGCGGGCCGTGTAGGCGGCCTTGTTGCGGGCGTAATCCGAGAAGCGGTCGGTCGCCGGATCGACGGCGCGGGCGCACCGTTCCAGCGGCCCGCCGCAGGCTTGGCTCAGGTAGCTCTGGGCCTGCGCGAAGGCCTCGCCGATCAGGGTCGCGTTGGCCGGGTCGTTGAGCGCGCGGATGGCGAAATAGGTCGCCAGCACGCGCCCGCCCATCACGTCGGTGGGCGAGTGCATGCCCGCCTCGATGCGGTTGTCGCTGAGTTCGCTCGCGCGGGTCAGCAGTTCTTGGAACCGCTGCGGGACCGCGTAGGCCAGAGCCATGGCCGAAAGGTAGGCGGCGTTGGTGTGGCCGCTCGGAAAGCCGCCGTCACTCGCCGGGTTCGCGCCCTTCTCCGGCACCAGGGAGGCCGGAACGACGAAGGCGAGGCTCTGGCCGTTCAAGCTCTGACGCCAGGGGCGCCAATAGCTGTAAGCGTCCTTGGCGGGGCTGGTGGAGGCGTTGTTCCGGAACGCGTTGACCAGCTGCACGACCTTCCCGAGGGGCGAGGTCGTGACGCCGGCGCCGGTGCCCTGATCGTTGTACTGCACGCGCGCCGTGCTCGCGTCGAAGGCCGGGATCGTGGTGGTCGCCCCGGATCCCGCCCGGTAGGCCTGCGCCAGCGGCCCGAGGCCGTCGATGACGCTGTAGCTCTGGTTGCGACGGTCGTCGTAATAGGCGGCGATCTCCTGATCGCGGGTCCGCTCGCGCGCCCGGTCGGCGACGATCTGAATGTTGCGCAGCAGGATGGGCGCCCCGAGGGCCGTGGCCTTTCCGGTATCGTAGGTCCGCCCGGGGATCCAGAGCCGGCTGAAGCCCGACAGGATATCGACGCCGTTGCCGCTGCTGACCGTCTGCGCCTGAGCGCCCGAACCGAGGACGGCGACCATCATGGCGGCGGTCGAGACGCCGTGTCGTAATTTCATAGCTCACCCCGAATCGCACGGCCGTTCGGCCTTCGGGGCAAGGGAGATACGAAGATTTAGCCGCAGGGCATCGTCATAATCACGTCATGTTTCTCGATGCGCGCCGCTGTATTACTAATACAACACCGATAGGCGATACAGACTGAACACTTATCGATTAATTTCTTATCTGGCAAAATTTAAAATCTGCATCGTCATTCGAATCCGGTACGCTGATCTTTCTGATTCGCCACGCCATCCAAAACTCTTTTGTTCAGCGCGCTTCAGAGCTCCTCACAAAACTCCCGGCCACCTGGGAGTTCTCCCTCTGACCGCGACAGCGCAGCGGGAGTTTTGTGAGAGGCTCTCGAACCCGCTCTGCGATCCGAAGCGGCCGCAACCCATCATTCCGGCAGTTCGAACACGGTGAGCTGCCCGCCCGGCGCCGTATATTGCGACAGGGCCGCGTAGCCCCCCACCGCGCCCGAGCCGTCGGCCGGGTCGGTCAGCCCAGCCGCCAGCCCGATCCCGGCCCAGCCGCCGATCCCGGAGAGCACCGCCAGGTATTGCTTCCCGCCGTGCAGGTAGGTGGTGACGTTGCCCACGATCCCGGAGGGCGTCTTGAACCGGTAGAGCTCGTGCCCGTCCCGGGCATCGACGGCCTTCAGGTAGCCTTCGAGCGTGCCGTAGAAGACCACGTTGCCCGCCGTGGCCAGCGCCCCCGACCAGACCGAGAACGGCTCGGGAAGCGACCACGCGATCCGCCCCTTCGCCCCATCCCAGGCGATGAACGCCCCGGTCCGGTCGGTGCCTTCCGGCGGGTGCAGGGTGAGCGTCGCGCCGACATAGGGCTGGCCGGGCGTGTAGGTGACCCGGAACGCCTCGTAATCCATGCACATGTGGTTGGTCGGCACGTAGAACAGCCGGGTCAGCGGCGAGTAGGCTGCCGGCTGCTGGTTCTTGGCGCCGAGCGCCCCGGGGCAGATGTTCTTGGTGACCTCTTCCTCGTCGGCCTCGCCCGGCGCGTAGCGCTTGTCGACCACCGGCCTGCCGTAGCCCGGCGAGGCGCGGTCCAGGTCGATCCGGCGCGCCCAGTTCACGCTGGGATCGAACTTGTCCGCCACCAGCACCTCGCCGGTGGCGCGGTCGAGGGTGTAGCCGAAGCCGTTGCGGTCGAAATGGGTCAGCACCCGGCGCGGGCGTCCGTCGATCACCTGCTCGGTCAGGATCATCTCGTTGACGCCGTCATAATCCCACTGGTCGTGGGGGGTCATCTGGTAGAGCCAGCGCGCCATCCCGGTGTCGGGATCGCGGGCGATGATCGCCATCGTCCAGCGGTTGTCGCCCGGGCGCTGGGCCGGGTTCCAGGTCGCCGGGTTGCCGGTGCCGTAATAGACGAGGTTCAGATCCGGGTCGTAGGAGAACCAGCCCCAGCTGCAGCCGCCGCCGATCGTCCACTGGTCGCCCTCCCAGCTCCTGAGCGAGGAATCCCGCCCGATCGGGTGCCCGAGTTCGGTGGTTCTCTCCGGGTCGACCAGCATGTCGGCATCCGGCCCGGTGGCGTAGGCGCGCCAGAGGCGCTGGCCGCTCGCCTGGTCGTACGCGGTGACGTGGCAGCGGGCGCCGTACTCGCCCCCGGCGATGCCGACGATGAGCTTGCCGTGCACCGGCAGCACCGTGGCAGTGTTGGTCTCGCCCCGGGCCGGATCGCCGTTCTTCACCGACCACAGGACCCGGCCGGTCTCCGGGTCCAGGGCCACCACCGTGGTGTCGGCGAGTTGCAGAAACAGCCGACCGTCGGCGTAGGCCAGCCCACGTGAGACCGTGTCGCAGCACATCACCGCGATCACGCCCGCATCCTGGCGCGGGGCGTAGCGCCACAGGATCTTGCCGTTCTGGTCGAGGTCAAGGGCGTAGACCAGGTTCGGGAACGGGGTGTGCACGAACATCCGATTGCCGATGACGATCGGGGCGCCCTCGTGGCCGCGCAGCACGCCGGTGGAGAAGGTCCAGGCGACCTTGAGCCGCCCGACATTGCCGGCATCGATCTGGGCCAGCTCGGAATAGCGGGTGTTGGCGTAATCCAAGGTCTGGAGGACCGGCGGCTCCTCCGCCGACGCCGCGCCGAGGAGACCGGCGAGCGTCAGGGCCGCCAGGATCGGGACGCGCATGCTCGGACTCCACCTGCCGCCGCCCGGCGCGGCGACGCCGGCCTCATACACGACCATTTGCGCCGACCGTCCGGATCGCCACCGCGGCCAAGCGTCCGCGCCCGGCCTCACATCCGCTCTTTGACGATCTCCTCGGCCTGCGGGTCCGGCTCGTGGCCGGCCTCGCGCAGCAGCGGCACCACCGTCGCCGCGTCCCGGGCGACGATGTAACTGAGGTCCAGCCCCTCGCGGATGAAGCCGTGGCCGCGCATGTGCTCGAACAGGGCGAGCAGCGGCGCCCAGAAATCCGCCACCGAAACCAGCACCACCGGCTTCCGGTGCCGCCCGAGCTGCGCCCAGGTGAGCTGCTCGACCAGTTCCTCCAGGGTGCCGATGCCCCCCGGCAGGGTCACGAAGGCGTCCGAGCGCTCGAACATCAGGCGCTTGCGGGTGTGCATGTCGGGCACAACCACGGTCTCCTGCACGTCGTCGAGCATGTGCTCGCGCGCCTGAAGGAAATCCGGGATGATGCCGGTGACGTGGCCGCCGGCCGCCAGCGCGGCGCGCGCCACCGTGCCCATCAGGCCGACATCGCCGCCGCCATAGACGAGGCCCATCCCGGCCTGCGCGATCGCCGTGCCGAGGGTCTCGGCGGCGTCGCGGAAGGCCGGGTCCCCGCCGAAGCCGGAGCCGCAATAGACGCAGACTGTCCTCACCGGAGCCATCCGGCGCCCTCCATCACGCAACCGTTGCGAGCCGTCGAGAAAGCCCCCCGCGCCCGGCGCTCCACGCGCCAAACTGCTGAATTCGCGTGGGATTCACCCGCCGGAGCGGCGGGACGGCTTGGTGTCGCGACCATGTACGGTATTATGGGCGGTGCAGTCGACGGTTTTTGAGCGGGCAGGCTGCCCATTCGCCGGGCGGCCGGCAGAGCAGGGAGGCCTTCGTGGCGATGTCGAGACAGGTGCGGCGCAGTCTCGCCCTGGCGCTCGCCGGCCTCCTCGGCGGCCTCGGCCTCGTGCTGGCTCTGTTCGGCGGCGGATCCCTGCGGCGGATGATCGACCGGCACGAGCCCGAGCCTCCCGCCGCCACGGCGCCGGCGCCGCAGGGCGGCCTGCGCAGCCTGACGGATCCCGGGGCGACGGCGCAATCCGACGCGCCGCCGATCGATTTTCGCGACGACAAGACCGGACAGGCCAAGACCGACGCGGCGAGGACCGACGCAGCGAGGACCGACGCAGCGAGGACCGACGCGGCCAGGCCCGGCGACGGCCGGTCCGCGATACGGGATCCGGCGGCGGGCGAGGTGCGCGCGGCCGATCGTGCGCCCGACGGCAAGCCGGCCGAGCCCGATCCCACCGCGGTGCCGCGCTTCGACATCGTCCGGGTCGAGCCGAACGGCGAGGCGGTTGTGGCCGGGCGCGGGGCGCCCGATGCCGAGATCGAGATGCTGGTCGACGGCAAGGCGGTGGCGCGGGCCAAGGCCGACGCAAACGGCCAGTTCGCCCTGGTTCCGCCAGCGCTGCCGGCGGGCTCCAGCGCCCTGCGGCTGCGCATGACCACCAAGGACGGACGGGCCGCGGATTCGCGCCAGAGCGTGGCGGTGGACGTGGCGCCCAACCGCGACCGGCAGCCCCTGGTGGCGCTGACCGCCCCGGACGCCGCGACGGTGGTGCTGTCGCAGCCGGGCGCGCCCGAGGCGGCGACGGGAACGGGCAGCCCGGCGACGAAAGCCCCGGGGGGGCCCGCCACGGCCGGAAAGGCGCCGGCCACGCAGATCGCCAGCGTGGACGTGCAGGAGAACGGCCGGCTGTTCGTGACCGCGACCGGGATTCCGGGGGCGAAGCTCCGGCTCTACCTCAACGACACGCTGATCGCCCCGGGCAGCGTCGGGCCGGACGGCCGGGCGAGCTTCACGATCGGGCGCGGCGTGAAGCCCGGCCAGTACCAGGTGCGGATCGACCAGATCGACCCGCGCACCGGCAAGGTCGCCACCCGCGCCGAGGTGCCGCTCGCGGTGCCCGAGCCGACCCGTGTCGCTACTAGCGAGGGCGCCGGGCAGGAAAGGCCGCGCGGCCCGTCGGGCCCGCAAGACGCCAGAAGCGGGCCGGGGGCGCCCCGTCCCCAGGACGGGCCCACCCCGGCGACGATGCCCTCCGCCCTCAGCGGGAACCCTGCCGAGACGAGCGGCCCGGCCCGGGCCGGCGCCGTGTTCGTGCCCGAGATCACCACCGCCAAGATCACCCGGGGCGACAATCTCTGGCGGATCAGCCAGCGCACCTACGGCCGGGGCGAGCGCTACACCGTGATCTACGACGCCAACCAGAACCAGATCCGCGACCCGGACCGGATCTATCCGGGCCAGATCTTCATCCTGCCGACCGACAAGCGGGGCTGACGCCCTCACTCGACGATCTGGTCGTCCTCCGCGAGGGCCAGGCGGCGCAGCATCTGGAGCGCCCCGGACAGCTCCTCCCGGGACGGCGTCGACAGGGCGAGGCGGACCGCGTTCGGCGCGTGGCCGGGATTCACCGCGAAGGCCGTGGCCGGCAACAGGGCGATGCCCCGGCGCAAAGCCGCGGCCGCGAAGGCCTCGGCCCGCCAGGTCTCAGGCAATTCGAGCCAGAGATGGTAGGCCCGGGGATCGCCGACCACCGTCAGGTCCGCCAGGATCTCCCGGGCGAGGGCCTGGCGGGACGCCGCGTCCCGGCGCTTGGCCTGCGCGAGCGCTGCGGCCGAGCCGCCCGCCATCCAATGCAGGCCGGCGGCGAGCGACAGGCCGAGTGCGGTCCAGGCGCCTTGCCGCACGGAGGCCGCGAGCCGGTCGGTGAGGTGCGGCGGGCCGGCGATCAGCCCGATCGTGAGGGCCGGCATCACCCGCTTCGACAGGCTGTCGATCAGGATCGTCCGGTCCGGCGCCAGGCTGGCCAGAGGCTGCGTGTCTGCGAGGAAACTGTAGACGGCATCCTCGATCGCCGTGAGCCTGGTCGTTTCGAGCACGCGGGCGATCTCGGCGCGGCGTCCGGGGCCCATGGTCGTGCCGAGCGGGTTCTGTAGCGTCGGCTGGAGATAAATGCCGCTCAGCGGCGTCCCCCGGTGCACCTGGAGGATCGCGTCGGGGCACACGCCCTCCGCGTCCATGGCCAGCGGCACCAGGGTGATGCCGAGCCGGGATGCGATGCCCCGAACCGACGGATAGGTCAGCGGCTCGCAGCCGATCCGCCCCCCCGGCGGCGCCAGGGCCGCGAGCGCGGCGGCGAGCGCCTGCCGGCCGTTGCCGGTGAACAGGATGTCGGCCGGTTGGGGCGCGTAGCCGTCCCCGGCGAGGAACCCGGCCGCGGCCGCGCGGGCCCGGGGCGTGCCGTCCGGGCCATACTGGTTGAAGCTGATCTCGGAGGCCCCGCGCGCCAGGGCGGCCAGGGTCTCGGCCAGCACGGCTTCCTGTTCCGGCAGCCGGGAATGGGTCCGCTGCAGGTCGAGAGCCGCCGGGGGCGGATCCGGCTGGAGCATCACGGCCCGGCCGGGCTCGGAACGGACGAAGGTGCCGCGGCCGACCTCGCCGGTCACGAGCCCGCGCCGGCCCAGCTCCGCGTAGACCCGGCTCGCCGTCGAGACCGCGATCCCCCGGGCATAGGCGAAGTCCCGCTGGGGCGGCAGCCGGTCGCCGGGGCGTAGCGCGCCCGCGGCGATCTCGGCGGCGACGACGTCGGCGACATCCCGGTAATCCGAGCCTCGCATCATTGCTCCGAGTGCAATGTTTCGATTGATCCGAGATCTCTATCGGTTCAATTCTGGCGCCGCAATCCCGGCCGGATCGCTTCCCGTCACCGGATCCTCTGCCATGTCGATCATCGCCTTCCCATCCGCCGCGTCCGCCCGGTCCGAGAACCGGCTCACCCGGCCCTCCCTGCTGCGTCTCTGGCTGCAGCGTATCCGGACCCGGCGGTCGCTCGCCGCCCTGAATCCGGACCAGCTGCGGGATGCCGGGATCGAACCCTGGCGCCTGCGCTACGAGATCCAGAAGCCGTTCTGGAGAGGATGACCGGCCCTGCGGTCGCTGCGGGTGCCTCGACCGTCCCACGGGCCTATATGCGGGGAGACGATCGTTCCTCCCGCACAGAATTCCGCATGACCGACGATACCGTGCCTCCGGCCGGGCCTACGCCCCCGGCTGAGCGCCCCGGGCTGATCGCCACCTACCGGCGCCTGTGGCCGCATCTCTGGCCGCACGGTCGGCCGGACTTGCAGCGCAGGGTGTTCCTGGCCTTCGGGCTGCTGCTCGCGGCCAAGCTCGTCACCATGGTGACGCCGTTCACCTTCAAGTGGGTCACCGACGCGCTGGTCGCCGCAATCGGCGGCAAGGATGCCCCATTGCCGACGGGGCTGTTCGCCGCCCCGATGCTGCTGCTCGCGCTCTACGGCCTGTCGCGGATCGCCATGTCGGCGCTGACCCAGGTGCGCGACGGGCTGTTCGCCAAGGTGGCGATGCACGCGGTGCGCCGCCTGGCGCTCAAGACCTTCGAGCACATGCACCGCCTGTCCCTGCGCTTTCACCTCGAGCGCAAGACCGGCGGCCTCACCCGGGTGCTCGAGCGCGGCCGCGCCGGCATCGAGGAATTGTCGCGCCTGATGGTGCTGACCCTGGTGCCGACCATCGTCGAGTTCGTGCTGGTGCTCGGTGTGCTGGCCTACGAGTTCGACTGGCGCTACGCGCTGGTCGCGTTCCTCACGGTCGCAGCCTATCTCGCCTTCACCTACAAGGCGACCGAGTGGCGGATCGCCATCCGCCGCCGGATGAACGCCTCGGACACCGACGCCAACACCAAGGCGGTCGACTCGCTGCTCAATTACGAGACCGTCAAATACTTCGGCGCGGAGGCGCGCGAGGCCGCCCGCTACGACGTGTCGATGGCGAAGTACGAGAAGGCCTCGACCCAGACCTACGTGTCGCTCGCCGTGCTCAATGCCGGCCAGGCGGTGATCTTCACCATCGGGATGACGATCGTGATGTGGCTCGCCGCCCGGGACATCCTGGCCGGGCGCACGACGATCGGCGGCTTCGTGCTGGCCAACACCCTGCTGGTGCAGCTGTCCATGCCGCTGAACTTCATGGGCATGATCTACCGCGAGATCAAACAGGCGCTCATCGACATCGACGACATGTTCCGCATCCTCGGGCAGAACCCGGAGATCGCCGACAGGCCCGGCGCCGCGCCGCTCAAGGTCGCGGGCGGCACGGTGCGGTTCGAGGACGTGCGCTTCGCCTACACCCCGGAGCGGCCGATCCTGCGCGGCGTCTCGTTCGAAATCCAGGCCGGCCAGACGGTGGCGGTGGTCGGCCCTTCGGGCGCCGGCAAATCGACCCTGTCGCGGCTGCTGTTCCGGTTCTACGAGCCGCAGGGCGGCCGGATCAGCATCGACGGCCAGGACATCGCCGCGGTGACCCAGGAATCGCTGCGCGCCGCGATTGGCATGGTCCCGCAGGACACGGTGCTGTTCAACGACACGATCGGCTACAACATCCGCTACGGCCGGGCCGACGCCACCGACGCGGAGCTGCGCGAGGCGGCCCAGCTCGCCCAGATCGACCGCTTCGTCTCCGGCCTTCCGGAGGGCTACGACACGCCGGTGGGCGAGCGCGGCCTGAAGCTGTCGGGCGGCGAGAAGCAGCGGGTCGCCATCGCGCGGACCATCCTCAAGGCGCCGCCGATCCTGGTGCTCGACGAGGCGACCTCGGCGCTCGATTCCTTCACCGAGGCCGAGATCCAGTCGGCCCTCGACCGGGTCAGCCGCGGCCGCACCACCCTGGTGATCGCCCACCGGCTGTCCACGGTGGTCAATGCCGACGCGATCTTGGTGCTCGACCACGGCCGCATCGCCGAGCGCGGCACCCATGCCGAGCTGCTGGAGGCCGGCGGCATCTACGCGGCGCTCTGGGACCGTCAGCGCGAGGCCGACGCGGCGCTCGAGGTTCTCCAGCGCGCCGATGCCCCGGTCCTGCCGATCCGGGTCGGGCGCGGGACGGTGCCGGCGACGGAACCGGCGGAGTAGTGCACAGGGAGGCGGATTACTTCTCCGGCTGTATTCGTTATACTGCGCTGAACGGCCCATCACGAAGGCCGCGCTGCGAGACGGCTCACGCCGTCCGGTCGGGGGAGACATCCATGATGAAGGGCCTGATCGCGGCCGGCGCAATGCTGGTCGCCCTCGGCGGGACGGTGCGGGCCGAGGACGTCGTCCGGCTCGGCAACCTGAAATTCGCCCATTACGGCGCCATCTCCTACATGAAGGAGATCGCCCCGAAATTCGGCCTGAAGATCGACGAGCGCCAGTTCGCCAAGGGCGCCGACATCTATCCGGCGATGGCCGTGGACCAGATCGACATCGCGGCCTCGGGGGGCGACGGCGCCGTGGCCGCGCGCGGCAACGGCGTGAAGCTGCTGGTGGTCGCGGGCTTCGCTGATGGCGGCGTGCGCATCCTCAAGCGGCCGGACCTGCCGGCCAAGAGCGCGGCCGAACTGAAGGGCCTCAAGGTCGCCACGGTCCGCGGCGGCACCCAGGACCTGATGCTGCTGGCCGAGCTCGACAAGCACGGCCTCACCTGGTCGGAGCGTCCCGGTAAGGACGTTCAGCTGACCTACTTCAACAATTACGCCGACCTGAACCAGGCGCTCGGGCAGAAATACGTCGACGTGATCTGCCAGTCGGAGCCGCAATCGACCCAGGCGATCAGCGCCGGCTGGGGCGTCGAGCTGGTCAAGCCCTACGACACCCCGATCGGCAAGCCGGTGCGGCCGTTGGTGATGACCGAGAAGATGTACAATGAGCGGCCGGAAGTGGCCGCCAAGGTGCTGCGCCTGTTCGTGGCCGCTACCAAGGCGTTCATCGACGACCCGGCACTCGCCGAGAAATACGTCCGCGAGCAGGTGTTCAAGGGCCAGCTCACGAGCCAGGATTTTCGCGACGGCATGGCCAACGCGAGCTACACCTACGCCATGCCCGCCGGCCACATGCAGGTGACCACCGACTACATGGTCAAGTACGGGCTGGGTAAGATGCAGAACCCGCCCAAGAGCGATGCCGAGTGGGTCAAGCTCGACCTGCTCGAGAAGGCCAAGGCCGACCTGAAGGTCGAGTGATCCGATGGCCCTGCGCGACCTTCGCGGCGTCCTGATCCCGGTCGCGCTGCTGATCCTGTGGGAGCTGGCGAGCCGCACCGGCCTCGTCTCGGCCGTGGTGCTGCCGCCGCCGAGCGCGGTGGCGGTGAAGTGGTGGTCCGGGCTCCTGCCGGCCTTGCCGTACGATCCCGGCCAGGAGAGCTACCTGTCCTGGCTGTTCTCCGGCGAGATGCCGCATGACGCGGTCTCCAGCCTGTCCCGGGTCGTGTCCGGCTTCCTGATCGGCGCCGGGCTCGCGGTGCCGATCGGCCTGGTGCTCGGCACCAATGACGGGCTCTACGGCTTGTTCAACCCGCTGCTCCAGGTCCTGCGCCCGATCCCGCCGATCGCCTACATCCCGCTGGCCATCGTGTGGTTCGGGCTCGGCAACCCGCCGGCCCTGTTCCTGATCGCGCTGGGCACCTTCTTCCCGGTCCTGGTCAACACCATCGCGGGGGTGCGGCAGGTCGATTCGATCTACATCCGCGCCGCTCGCAACCTCGGCGCCGGCTCCTGGACGATGTTCCGCCGGGTGATCCTGCCGGCCGCGAGCCCGTTCGTGCTCGCCGGCATGCGGATCGGCATCGGCACCGCCTTCATCGTGGTGATCGTCGCCGAGATGATCGCGGTCTCGGACGGGCTCGGCTACCGGATCCTCGAGGCCCGGGAATATATGTGGTCGGACAAGATCATCGGCGGCATGCTGACGATCGGAATCCTCGGCCTGATCATCGACGGGGCGATGAGCCGCCTCAACGATCACCTGCTGCGCTGGCATCGCGGCCTGGAGCGGTAACCCGGACGATGTCGGCAGAGATCGTGGTCGCGAACGCCGTCAAGGTGTTCGGCAGCGGCGCCTCGGGCGTCGCCGCCCTTCAGGACATCTCGGCGACGGTGCCGGAGGGACAGTTCCTGTGCCTGCTCGGGCCCTCGGGCTGCGGCAAGTCTACCCTGCTCAACGCGATGGCGGGCTTCAGCCCGCTCACCTCGGGCACGATCACGGTGGGCGGCAAGCCGGTGGTCGATCCCGGGCCGGACCGGGGCATGGTGTTCCAGGAATACGCCCTGTTCCCGTGGATGAGCGTCGAGGACAATGTCCGCTTCGGCCTCGACATCAAGGGCGTGCCCCGCGCTCAGGCCAACGAGACGGTCGACCGGATCACCGCGACGCTCGGCCTGTCGGATTTCCGCACGCGCTACCCGAAGGATCTCTCGGGCGGCATGCGCCAGCGCGTGGCCATCGCCCGCATCCTCGCCCTCGACCCGCCGGTGATGCTGATGGACGAGCCGTTCGGGGCGCTCGACGCCCTGACGCGGCGCACGCTGCAGGACGAGCTGCTCCGGATCTGGGCGGATTACCGCAAGACGATCGTGTTCGTGACCCACTCGATCGAGGAGGCGATCTACCTGGCCGACCGCATCCTGGTGATGACCTACCGGCCCGGGCGCATCAAGCGCGACGTCACCGTATCGCTTCCCCGCCCCCGCGACCCGGCCAGCGCCGATTTCAACGCGATCAAGCGCGAGCTGGGCCAGCTCGTGATGGAGGAGCAGGCCCGCTTCACCGACGCGGAGCTGCACGCGCCGGCGGTGGATTGACGCGTCGTTCGGATTGCAGACGCGGCGCTCACTCGCCGGAGCGAACCTTCACCCCGAGCAGGCCCTCGAACGGCAGCACCATCGCGCCCTTGTCCCGGTCGCCGTGGCCCTGGCGCAGGGCGGTCTGGTAGGTCGCGGTGGCCGCCGCCGTGACCGGCATCGGGAAGCCGTGCTCGGCCGAGATCGCCGCCGCGGCGACGAGATCCTTGTAGGCCGCACCCATCGGATAACCCTCGTCGAAGCGGCCCCGAAGGATGCGCGGCACAAAGTACTGAGAGGCGTAGCTCCGGCTCGTCCCCGTGGTGACCACCTGCGCGACCTGGTCCGGATCGAGGCCCATGGCCACCGCCATCGGAAGCACCTCGGCGAGCGCCGCGATGTTGATGTCGTAGAGCACGTTGTTGATCGTCTTGGTGAGCTGGCCGGAGCCCACCGGCCCCATATGCAGGACGCTGGTGCCGATCCGCTCCAGCAGCGGTCGGACCGCCGCAACGGTCTCCGCGTCGCCGCCGCACATCACCGTGAGCGTCCCGGCGTCGGCCCCCGCCGGCGCCCCGGAGACTGGGGCATCGACGAAAAGCCGCCCGGTCGCGGCCAGGGTGCGGCCGATGGCGAGCGCCTTGGCATGCGCGATGGTGCTGAGATCCACCACGATCGCCCCCGGCGCCAGCCGCTCGGCCAGGCGATCCCCGCCGAACAGGGCCGCCTCGACTACGTCGCCGTTCGGCAGGCACAGGAACAGCACCTCCGCACCGTCAAGGGCGGCGGGATCCGCCGTCGCGACGAGGCCCGGCCCGTCGAGCCCGGCAAGGCGCGCCGGGTCGGCATCCATCGCCACCAGGGTCTCGGAGTCGGCGCGCTTGGCCGCGAGGTTGCGGGCGATGGGAAGCCCCATCGCGCCGAGGCCGAGGAGGGCGAGCTTCTGCACCGGACGCGTTCCGCCTTGTGGCCCTGGACCAGGCCAGAGGCGCTATTTGGGACGGCCCCGCTCGCCCCGCGCCGTCATTGCGAGCGCCGCGAAGCAACCCAGTGCGGCGCGCGATTCCCGTAGGTAACGCGTCCCTGGGTTGCTTCGCTGCGCTCGCAATGACGGAAGGCGCCGGCCATCCCTTCGAGAGAACCTGTATCGGACGTATCAGGAGGCCCCGCAATCTCGGATGGCATGTCCCACCCCTTGAAAAAATTCCTATTTTGTACTCGTAGCCGTCGCCTATCCTTCGATGCCTCGGGGGCGATCGCGCAGCGCTCTGTCCGGGGGCCGCTCGGTTTGGATGCGGGCGTGAGGTCGGGGGCACTTTGCCCGGCGGGGGCGGAAAAGTGCTCCCGCGGCGTCCCGCGTTCCTCGTGCTGTGTCTTTCTGGGCCATGCCCCCGGCGCCTCGAGGCGGGTGGGGACGATGCAGCATGCCTGATGCGACAAAGACGGACATCCGGTTTTCAGTCCGCAAGGCGCACCGAACGCAACGCCGACAAATAACCCACGCGAGAAGACTTTCAGCCGGGGATAGACAGGCTTTTGTCACACTTGGTTCGCCGGTGACGACCGGGCCGCCGTTGAGGCGGAAGGCGATTATCGCTAGCGTGCCGGCACATTGGGAGGATGCACGGCAACCGTGCACGGGATGGATATGGCACACGCAACCCACGCGACGACCGCGCCCGGCGCCCCCCGCGAGCCCTGGTACAAGGTCCTCTATATCCAGGTCCTGATCGCCATCGTGCTCGGTGTGCTGCTCGGCTGGTACGACCCGGCCACCGGCAAGGCGATGAAGTGGCTCGGCGATGCCTTCATCGGCCTGATCAAGATGATGATCGCGCCGATCATCTTCTGCACCATCGTGCACGGCATCGCGTCGGTCGGCGACCTCAAGAAGGTCGGGCGCGTCGGCGTGAAGGCGTTGGTCTATTTCGAGGTGGTCTCCACGCTGGCGCTGCTGATCGGCGTGCTGGTCGGCGAAGTGATCAAGCCCGGCGCCGGCTTCAACGCCGACCCGTCGAAGCTCGACGCCAGCAAGGTCGCGAGCTACGCCAACAAGGCGGCGGCCGATTCCACCGTCGCCCACATCCTGGCGATCATCCCGAAGAGCTTCTTCGATCCCTTCGCCACCGGCGACCTGCTGCAGGTGCTGCTGATCTCGATCCTCACCGGCGTCGTCGTGACGAGCCTCGGCGAGCGCGCCGCCGCAGTGAACAGCGCGATCGACACCGCCGGGCAGATCTTCTTCAAGATCATCGGCATCGTGGTGAAGCTCGCCCCCGTGGGCGCCTTCGGCGCGATGGCGTTCACGATCGGCGAGTACGGCATCCAGAAGGTCTACGACCTCGCCTGGCTGGTCGGCACCTTCTACGTCACCGCGATCCTGTTCGTGATTGTGGTGCTGGGCTCGATCGCCAAGGTCGCGGGCTTCTCGATCTTCCGCTTCCTCGCCTACATCAAGGACGAGTTGTTGATCGTGGTCGGCACGTCGTCCTCCGAGACGGTGCTGCCGCAGCTGATGACCAAGATGCGCCGGCTCGGCGCCTCGGATTCGGTGGTCGGCCTCGTGGTCCCGACCGGCTACTCGTTCAACCTCGACGGCACCAACATCTACATGACGCTCGCCACGCTGTTCCTGGCGCAGGCGGTGGGTGCGGACCTGACCTTCGCGCAATACGCGACGATCATCCTGGTGGCGATGCTGACCTCGAAGGGCGCCTCGGGCGTCACCGGCGCCGGCTTCATCACCCTGGCAGCCACGCTCTCGGCGATCCCGAACAGCCCGGTCCCGGTCGCGGCCATGACCCTGGTGCTCGGCATCGACAAGTTCATGTCCGAGTGCCGCGCGCTCACCAACCTCGTCGGCAACGGCGTCGCCTGCGTGGTGGTCAGCCGCTGGGAGGGCGAGCTCGACATGGTCAAGCTCAACGAGGTCATGGCCCATCCGGTCTCGATCGGCACCGACATCGCCGACCGGTCGCCGGAGCCGATGGGCACCGACGGCAAGGTCACGAAGGTCGCCGCAGCGGAGTGATGGCCGCGCCCACCGGGCGGGCGCGCCTGGGCATCGATCTCGGCGGCACCAAGATCGCCGGGATCGTGCTGGATTCGCGCGGCGCGACCCTGGCCGAGGCCCGGATGCCGGCGCCGCGCGGCGTCTATCGCGACACCATCGAGGCCCTGGCCACCCTGGTGGCCCACCTGGAATCCGAGGCCGGCGCGCCGTGCAGCATCGGCATCGGCATGCCGGGCAGCCTGTCGCCCGCCACGGGCCTCGTGCGCAACGCCAATTCTCACTGGCTCAACGGCCACCCCTTCGGGATCGACCTCGCGCAGCGGCTCGACCGGCCGGTGCGGATCGAGAACGACGCCAATTGCCTGGCGGTCTCGGAAGCGGTCGACGGCGCCGGCGCCGGCGCGCGCGTGGTCTGGGCGGTAATCCTGGGCACCGGCGTCGGATCCGGCATCGCCATCGACGGCCGCGTGCTCACCGGCCGCAATGCGATCGCGGGGGAATGGGGCCATGGCCCCCTGGCCGCGCCCCGGGCCGACGAGCAGCCCGGACCCGCGTGCTATTGCGGCCGCCGGGGCTGCATCGAGACCTGGCTGTCCGGCCCGGGCCTGGCGGCCGACCACGCCAGGCGGCACGGCGGCGGCCTCACAGCCGAGGCCATCGTGGCGGCCGCGCGTGACGGCGACGCGCCGGCGCGCGACACGCTCGCGACCCATCTCGACCGCCTCGGCCGCGCAGCCGCCCAGGTGGTCAACCTGCTCGATCCGGACGTGATCGTGATCGGCGGCGGCCTGTCGCGGATCCCCGAGCTGATCGCCGGCCTGCCCGCAGCGATCGCCCCCCATGTCTTCTCCGACGCCTTCGACACGCCGGTGCGCGCGAGCCTGCACGGCGATGCCTCGGGCGTGCGCGGGGCAGCCTGGCTCTGGGACGCGGACTGAGCGTCCGACCGGCGCATCGACCGACGACGCGGCTCCGATCGCGTGCGAGCCGAAGATTTTCGCGCCGCGCGGGCACAAGCCCCCACACCAACAACCGTAAGCAGGCGTCGGCACTCCGGCCCCTTGCCGGATGCCCAGGGATGCGAGTCCACTGGCAGCAGCGCCGGATTTGCGACTTGCCCCCAATCCAACCCAAGCATAATGTTGCCATTCCGAAGCTAAACGACTCAGTTTCACCTGAAACAGATAGTAATATTTGGTCGCTTATCTCCGGATCCATACTATAAATACAAAAATACATAAGATAATCGTCTTGAAATTTGACGTTTACGGGGAGGAAATCCGAGACGGGACTCGAATCATCTTTCGATGTCTTGGATACCCGTGATGCGCGTCCTCCTGGTTTCGTCTGCGTTCAACAGCATGACGCAGCGATTTTTCGTCGAATTGTCCGATGCCGGATACGAGGTCTCGGTCGAGATCTACGGCGGCGACGAGCAGCGCCTCGCAGATGCGTTCGCCGCGTTCCGCCCGGACCTGACGATCGCCCCGTTCCTGACCCGCGCGATCCCCGAGCGGATCTGGCGCGAGCATCTGACGCTGATCGTGCATCCGGGCATCGAGGGCGATCGCGGCGCCTCCGCACTCGATTGGGCGATCCAGGAGAAATGGGCCCAGTGGGGCGTGACCCTGCTGCAGGCGGAAGCCGAGATGGATGCCGGCCCGATCTGGGCGACGCGCAACTTCCCGCTGCGCCAGGCGCCCAAGAGCAGCGTCTATCGGCGTGAGGCGATCGACGCTGCAATCTCCTGCCTGTGGGAGGCCCTCGCCAATTTCCAGACGCCGGGCTTCCGGCCCAGGCCGCTCGACTACGCCGCCCCGACCGCGCGCGGGCGCCTGCGGCCGTCGATGAAGCAGGCGGATCGCCGGATCGACTGGAGCCGGTGCGAGACGGTCGACATCCTCGCCCGGATCCACGCAGCCGACGGCGTGCCCGGCGTGCTCGACGAGGTCTACGGCCTGCCAGTCTATCTCCATGCCGCCTGCGCGGAGCCCGAACTGCGCGGCGCCCCCGGCGCGGTGATCGCCCGGTCGGAGAGCGGCGCGATCTGCCGCGCGACGGTCGACGGCGCGGTCTGGATCGGCCGCCTGAAGCCGAAGCTGGAGGGCGGCGGTGGGATCAAGCGCAGCGCCGTGGACACGCTGGGCGACCGGATCCCGGCCGACCTGCCCGTCGCCGTCCCGGCGGCCCTCGCGCATCCCAATCCGGTCGAGGAGGTGAGGCTGGAGCGCAGGGGCGACATCGTCCACCTCCACTTCGACTTCCACAACGGCGCGATGAGCACGGTGCAGTGCCGTCGGCTCCAGGCGGCGTTCCGCCAGGCCGCGGAGAGCTCCGCCAAGGTCACCGTGCTGGAGGGCGGTGACGACCTGTTCTCGAACGGCATCCATCTCAACGAGATCGAGGCCAGCGCCGACCCGGCGGCGGAATCCTGGGCCAACATCGTCGCCATGGACGATCTGGTGCGCGAGATCATCACCGCGACCGACACGGTCGTCGTCGCCGCGCTCGGCCGCAATGCCGGCGCCGGCGGCGCGATCCTGCCGCTGGCCGCGGACTTCGTGCTGGTCCGGCAGGGCGTGGTGCTCAACCCGCATTACCGCAACATGGGCTGGCTCTACGGCTCGGAATACTGGACCTACCTGCTGCCTCGCCGGGTCGGCTGGGAGCGCGCCGTCCAGTTGACCGAGGCGTGCCTGCCGATCAGCGGCCGGCGGGCCGCCGAGATCGGGCTGGCCGACGAGGCCATCTCGGGCGATGCCGATCAGTTCGCCCGGGCCGTCCAGGCCTTCGCCGCCGCGCAGGCGGAGCGGCATGCCGCGCTCACCGACCGCAAGCGCCTGCAGCGCCAGGAGGACGAGGACCGCCGGCCGCTCGATGCCTATCGCCGGCACGAGCTGACGCAGATGTACCGGAACTTCCACCAGCCGGACGCGCCCTATCACCGCGCCCGCAGCGCCTTCGTGCACAAGCGTCCGGCCTGCTGGTCGCCGCTTTCGGTCCGCATGCTCACGGAGCTGAAGCGGCTCGAGACGAGCGCCACGCCGGAGGTCATCCGGAACGCTGCGGCTTAGGAGGCCGCAGCCGGCAGAGCGCATTGGAAGACGGATGGGGGCGGGGTTCTTCTCGCCCCTCGCGAGACAATCGCCCGCGCTCCCGGATTCCGGGGGAGCGGAATCCGGAAGCTGCAACCGCAGCGGGATCAGGGTCCTGCACGGTCGGCGGCTCTGGGTTGCCCCCTCCGGATCCGACCTCGCCTGCAGTTCATCGGAGTCACGCCGTGGCTGCTCCGGCAGGCATCGCATCGCGAGCTCGGTCAGCGGTCACAAGAACCGCAATCCGACACCGATAAGCTTGTCATCGCTGGCGAACGGGCTGCCGTCGCACGGGCTCCGGCACATGACGCGGCACCCGCACGGTCTCGTGTCCGGGCCCACCCTTGTCGGGGCGCGAGGGGCAGGGCAGGGAGGGCCCGTCCCAGACCCGATGGCCCGATGATCGTCCGCACCCGGCCCAACCTGTTCACCCTGCTGTTCACCATGCAGGGCTCGATCCTGCCGCGCGTGGCCTGGAAGCTCGTCGGCATCGTCGCAGTCGCCTGCCTGGTGGTCTGGGCAGAGGCGCGCTGGCCGGCTTTCTTCCCGGTGACCGCGGGGGTCGCGCCGTTCACGCTGGTCGGCCTCGCCCTGTCGATCTTCCTGAGCTTCCGCAACAATGCCTGCTACGAGCGCTGGTGGGAGGCCCGGAAGGTCTGGGGCAGCCTGATCGGCGAGGTGCGCAACCTGGCCCGCCTCCTGCCGGCCCTGCTGCCGCCCGCCGAGGCAGCGCCGCAGCTGCGCCGTCTCTCGGCCTTCGCGCACGGCCTGCACGCGCGCCTGCGCGGCCTCAACGAGGCCCTGGCGGTGGACGGCAAGGCCCCCGGATCGGATCTCTGCGGTCCCAATCCCACCGATTCGGTCTTGGCCGCCCTGACCCGCGATCTCGCCGGGCTGATGCGCAGCGGGCGCCTCACCGATATCCAGTTCGGCCTCATCGAGGCGCGGATCGAGGCGCTGTCCGGCGTTCACACCGCTTGCGAGCGGATCGCCAACACGCCGCTGCCTTTCGCCTACACGCTGCTCGTTTACCGCACCGCCTGGCTCTACTGCCTGCTCCTGCCGGTGGGACTCACCGGCTCGCTCGGCTGGGCGACGCCCGTGGTGGTGGCGCTGGTCGGCTACACGTTCTTCGGCCTCGATGCCCTTGGAGACGAGCTGGAAGAGCCGTTCGGCACCGAGCCGAACGACCTGCCCCTGGACGCGATGGTCCGTGCCGTCGACCGCATCGTCCAACACGCCCTCGGCGAGCCGATGCCGGCCCCGCTGGCGCCGGACGGGTACTGGCTGCGGTAGGGGCAGGGGTCAGCCGTTCCAGCCGCGCAGGACCGGCTCGCTCCGGTCATGCTCGTAGCCCAGCACGCTGACGCTCGCGGTGCCGAGCACCAGCAGCGCGCCGCCCTCCGGCGGCAGGCCGATCCAGCGGGCGGCGAGCACGCGCAGGACATGCGCGCTGGAGAACAGGATCAGGTCCGCGTCCAGGGCGCGGATCCGGGCGATGACCCGGTCCGCCCGGGCGCCGACATCGGCAGCATTCTCGCCGCCGGGGCAGCCGTCCCGGAACAGGCGCCAGCCCGGGCGCTCGGTGAGGATGTCCTTGGTGGTCCGCCCTTCGTAGGCGCCGTAATCCCATTCGGCCAGGTCCGGCTCGATCACGCGACCCGTGCCGAAGCCGGTAAGGGCACAGGTGGTCGCCGCCCGGCTCGACGGGCTCGACCAGACTCCCGCATAGGTCCGTGCCGCCAAGCGTGGCGCCAGGGCGCGGGCCGCGTCCGCGCCGGCCGGCGTCAACGGGATGTCGCTGCGCCCGGTATGCTGGCCGGACCGGCTCCAGGCCGTCTCGCCGTGGCGGACCAGGGTGATCTGCGGGAGCTGGGTCTCGGACATGCACGCCTCCGGCTGCCCGTGTTCAACGCATCCGGGCCGATCCGGCACCGCGCGGCCAAATCACCGCGCGGCAGTCCCAACATCGCCCTTGCGCGGCCGGATAAACGGACATAAACATATCTTTATGTCTAACGCTGAGAGTCGCGCGGCGGGATCGATCCCCTTTCCGGAAGCCCTGGGCGTTCTGCGCGCGGCGGCCGAGGAGACGCGCCTGCGCATCCTGGCGCTGCTGACGGAAGGCGAGCTGTCGGTCTCCGACCTCACCGACATTCTTGGCCAGTCGCAGCCGCGCATCTCGCGCCACCTCAAGCTGCTGGTCGAGGCGGGCCTCGTCGAGCGCCATCGCGAGGGCGCCTGGGCGTTCTTCCGGCTGTCCGAGGCGCGGGCCGGCCTCGCCGACCCGCTCCTATCGGGGCTCGATCGGACCACGCCGCCGCTCTCGGAGGATCGCGCCCGGCTCGATGCGGTGCGCACTCAGAGGGCCGAGGCGGCCCAGACCTTTTTCGCCCGGCTCGCGCCGAAATGGGACGAGCTGCGCTCCCTGCACGTCCCCGAAGCCACCGTCGAGGCAGCGGTGCTCGACGCTCTGGGCGAGCGCCCGCTCGGCAGCCTGATCGATCTGGGCACCGGCACGGGCAAGATGCTCGGCCTGCTCGCTCCGCGGTCCGCCCGCGCGACCGGGCTCGATTCGAGCCACGCCATGCTGTCGGTCGCCCGGGCCAATTTGGAGCGTCAGGGCCTGTCGCGGGTGGATCTGCGCCAGGGCGACATCCACGCGCCGCCCTTCGCCCGGGCGAGCTTCGACTTGGTGGTGGTGCATCAGGTGCTCCACTATCTAGACGATCCGGCGCGCGCCTTGCGGGGTGCCGCGCGCCTCGTCGCACCCGGGGGCCGGCTCTTGGTGGTTGATTTCGCCCCGCACGATCTCGAATTCCTGCGCACCAGCCAGGCCCACCGCCGACTCGGCTTCTCCGCGGACCAGGTTTCCCACTGGCTGGCCGAGGCCGGGCTCGCCACGGTCGCGACCCGCGATCTGGTGCCCCGGGAGGCCGGGCAGCTCACCGTCACGCTCTGGCTCGCCCAAGACATGGGCGTCGGCCGCGATGCGGAACCGCTACAGCGCGCGGTCGCCTGACCTTCGGGCCGGACGACCTCCACGCAACCCTGTTCACCCATATCGTCTGAACCGATCGACATAGAGGACGAGACCCGATGCGCCGTTCCACCCACCGCGCCAGCCGCGACGGCTACCACCCGATCCGCGTCTCGATCGAGTTCTTCCCGCCGAAGACCGACGAGATGGAGAAGATCCTGTGGTCCTCGATCGAGCGGCTGGCCCCGCTCCAGCCGAAATTCGTCTCCGTGACCTACGGGGCCGGCGGCTCGACCCGGGAGCGCACCCACAACACCGTCGCCCGGATGATCCGTGAGACCACCCTCAAGCCGGCCGCGCACCTCACCTGCGTGGATGCCAGCCGTGAGGAGATCGACGCGGTGGTGCAGGCCTACTGGGATGTCGGCGTGCGCCACATCGTGGCCCTGCGCGGCGACCCGGCCGACGGCGTCGGCCACGCCTACAAGCCGCATCCCGAGGGCTACGCCACGACCGCGGAGCTGGTCGAGGGAATCAAGCGCATCGGCGACTTCAAGGTCTCGGTCTCGGCCTATCCCGAGAAGCACCCGGAGGCCGCCACCCTCGAGGCCGACATCGATGCGCTGAAGGCCAAGGTCGATGCCGGCGCCGACCAGGCGATCACCCAGTTCTTCTTCGAGAACGAGGTCTACCTGCGCTACCTCGAGAAGGTGCGGGCCGCCGGGATCACGATCCCGATCATCCCGGGCATCCTGACGGTGCAGAACTTCAAGCAGGCGGCGAACTTCGCCCGCCGCACCGGCGCTTCCGTGCCCTACTGGCTGGCAGCCCGGTTCGAGGGTCTGGACAACGACGTGGAGACCCGCCGGCTCGTCGCCGCCGCCGTGGCGGCCGAGCAGGTGCTCGACCTGGTGGACGAGGGCGTGCAGGATTTCCACTTCTACTCGATGAACCGCTCCGACCTCGTCTACGCGATCTGCCACCTGCTGGGCCTGCGCGCGCAGGCGCCGAAGCTGGCGACGGAAAAAGCGGCGGCCTAGATTCAGCTGAGCCCACACGGCGCAGCAGGAGGCAGGACGATGGCCGAACCGCAGGATATGATTCTTCCGCTTCTTCGGGAGATGCGGACCGAGATTCGAGAATTCGGGCAGAACGCGGCGCGCGAGTTCACTGGCGTCAATCAGCGTCTGGATCGGATCGAGGGGCGGTTGGCCAATATGCGTGAGGGGATCAACGGCGAATCGGTTCTCGGCCGCTACGCGGCTGCCGAAGTCGAGGAACGCCTCGACGCCCTCGAGAAGTGACTCGCCGCCCTGGAAAAAGCGGGCTGATCCGGACATTCCCGGGCCGGTCCGAACCTGAAACGCCAACCCGTGCCCTCAGCATGAGGTGCCCGCGCCAGCGGGCCTCGAAGGAGGGCTCCAGGGATCGACACGACATCTGGGGGCCTCCTCCGAGGCCCCCGCTTCGCTACGGCACCTCGGCTGAGGTGGTCTGTTGGGACCGATCATGACTGACTTCTCCCCCGTCGACGGCACCGAGATCGCATCCGCGCTGCGGACCCGCGCATCGGAGAAGATCCTTGTTCTCGACGGGGCGATGGGCACGGTGATCCAGCGCCTTGGGCTGACCGAGGCGGATTTCCGGGGCGACCGCTTCAAGGATCATCCGAACGATCAGAAGGGCAACAACGACCTCCTGATTCTGACGCAGCCGGATGCGATCCGGCAGATCCACCTGGATTACTTCCTCGCCGGCGCCGACGTCTGCGAGACCAACACCTTTTCGGGCACCACGATCGCGCAAGGAGATTACGGCCTCGAATCGATCATCCACGACCTGAACCGGGAGGGCGCGCGCCTCGCCCGCGAGGCGGCGCAACTTGCCGAGAAGCAGGACGGCCGCCGCCGCTTCGTCGCCGGCGCCATCGGCCCGACGAACCGCACCCTGTCGATCTCGCCGGACGTGAACAATCCCGGCTACCGCGCCGTGACCTTCGACCAGGTCAAGACCGCCTATATGGAGCAGGTCCGCGGCCTGATCGCCGGCGGCGCCGAGCTGATCCTGATCGAGACGATCTTCGACACGCTCAACGCCAAGGCGGCGGTGGCCGCGGCCTGGGCGGTGTTCGAGGAGACCGGGATCCGCCTGCCGATCCAGATCTCCGGCACGATCACCGACCTGTCGGGCCGGACCCTCTCGGGCCAGACCCCCGCTGCATTCTGGAACGCGCTGCGCCACTCCGATCCGCTGACCTTCGGCCTCAACTGCGCGCTGGGCGCTCGCGAGATGCGCGGCCACATCGCCGAGCTGTCGCGGATCTGTGACACCCTGGTCTGCGCCTACCCGAATGCCGGCCTGCCCAACGAGTTCGGCCTCTACGACGAGAGCCCCGAGGCTATGGGCAAGCTGGTTGGCGAGTTCGCCGAAGCCGGCCTCGTCAACATGGTCGGCGGCTGCTGCGGCACGACGCCGGACCATATCCGCGCGATCAGCGAATCGGTCGCCGGGAAGACGCCCCGGCAGATCCCAGAGATCCCGCGCCTGATGCGGCTGTCGGGGCTGGAGCCGTTCGTGCTCACCAAGGAAATCCCGTTCGTGAACGTCGGTGAGCGCACCAACGTCACCGGGTCGGCCAAGTTCAGGAAGCTCATCACCAACGGCGACTACGCCGCCGCCCTGGACGTCGCCCGGGATCAGGTCGCTGCCGGCGCCCAGGTGATCGACGTCAACATGGATGAGGGCCTGCTCGACTCGCAGAAGGCGATGGTCGAGTTCCTCAACCTCGTCGCCGCCGAGCCCGACATCGCCCGGGTGCCGGTGATGGTCGATTCCTCGAAGTTCGAGGTGATCGAGGCCGGCCTGAAATGCATCCAAGGCAAGGCGATCGTGAACTCGATCTCCATGAAGGAGGGCGAGGAGAAGTTCATCGAGGCGGCCCGCGTCTGCCGCTCCTACGGCGCCGCCGTGGTGGTGATGGCCTTCGACGAGCAGGGTCAGGCGGATACCTACGAGCGCAAGGTCGAGATCTGCACCAAGGCCTACCGAATCCTGACCGAGCAGGTTGGCTACCCGCCGGAGGACATCATCTTCGATCCGAACATCTTCGCGGTCGCCACCGGCATCGAGGAGCATAACGGCTACGGCGTCGCCTTCATCGAGGCGACCCGGACGATTCGCGAGACCCTGCCGCACGCCCATATTTCGGGCGGCGTCTCGAACCTGAGCTTCGCGTTCCGCGGCAACGAGCCGGTGCGCGAGGCGATGCACGCGGTGTTCCTGTACCACTGCATCCAGGCCGGGATGGATATGGGCATCGTCAATGCCGGCCAGCTCGCCGTCTACGACGAGATCCCGGCGGAGCTGCGCGCGCTCTGCGAGGACGTGGTCCTCAACCGCCGCGACGATTCCACCGAGCGGCTGCTGGAATCGGCCGAGCGCTTCAAGACCGGCGCCTCGGCCCAGGCCAAGACCGCCGACCTGACGTGGCGCGAGGCCCCGGTGGCCAAGCGCATCGAGCACGCGCTGGTCAACGGCATCACCGAGTACATCATCGCCGACACTGAGGAGGCGAGGGCCGGCGTCGAGCGTCCGCTCCACGTCATCGAGGGCCCGTTGATGGCCGGCATGAACGTCGTCGGCGACCTGTTCGGCGCCGGCAAGATGTTCCTGCCCCAGGTGGTGAAGTCCGCCCGGGTGATGAAGCAGGCGGTGGCCTATCTCGAGCCGTTCATGGAGGAGGAGAAGCGCGCCAATGGCGGCGACGGCAAGCGCCAGGCCGCCGGCAAGGTGCTGATGGCCACCGTGAAGGGCGACGTCCACGATATCGGCAAGAACATCGTCGGCGTCGTGCTGGCCTGCAACAACTACGAGATCATCGATCTGGGCGTGATGGTCCCGGCCGCCAAGATCCTCGACGTGGCGCGCAAGGAGAATGTCGACATCGTCGGCCTGTCCGGCCTGATCACCCCCTCGCTGGACGAGATGGTTCATGTCGCCGGCGAGATGGAGCGCGAGGGCTTCTCCGTGCCGCTGCTGATCGGCGGCGCCACCACCAGCCGGGTGCACACGGCGGTGAAGATCCACCCGGCCTATGCCAAGGGCCAGGCGGTCTACGTCACCGATGCGAGCCGCGCCGTCGGCGTCGTGTCGAGCCTGCTGTCCAAGGAGACCCGCGACTCGACGATCGAGACCGTGCGCGCCGAATACGCCAAGGTCTCGGCCGCCCATGCCCGCTCGGAACTCGACAAGCAGCGCCTGCCCCTGGCCAAGGCCCGGGCCAACGCCTTCAAGATCGACTGGTCGGGCTATGCCCCAAAGAAGCCGGCCTTCACGGATGCCCGGGTGTTCGGCTCCTACGAGGTCGCCGACCTCGTGCCGTATATTGACTGGACGCCGTTCCTGCAGACCTACGAGTTCAAGGGCCGCTACCCGGCGATCCTCGACGATCCGGACCAGGGTCCGGCCGCTCGCGCCCTCTACGAGGACGCGCAGGAGATGCTCCAGCAGATCGTGGCTGAGCGCTGGTTCAACCCGAAGGGCGTGATCGGCTTCTGGCCGGCCAACAGCGTCGGCGACGACATTGTGCTCTACAAAGGCGAGAGCCGCAGCGACCGGCTCGCGACCTTCCACGGCTTGCGCCAGCAGCTCTCGAAGCGCGACGGACGGCCCAATACCTGCCTGTCGGACTTCGTGGCCCCCGCGGAGACCGGCGTCGCCGATTACGTCGGCGGCTTCGTGGTCACGGCCGGCCTGGAGGAGGTGCGGATCGCCGGGCGGTTCGAGCGGGCCAACGACGATTACCGGGCGATCCTGGTGAAGGCTTTGGCCGATCGGATCGCGGAGGCCTTCGCCGAGCGCATGCACGAGCGCGTCCGCCGGGAATTCTGGGGCTATGCGCCGGAAGAGAACTTCACGCCGGCGGAGCTGGCGAGCGAACCCTATGACGGGATCCGCCCGGCGCCGGGCTATCCGTCGCAGCCCGACCACACCGAGAAGACGCAGCTGTTCGACCTGCTGAAGGCCGAGCGGCGGATCGGGGTGAAGCTGACCGAGTCCTACGCCATGTGGCCGGGCTCCTCGGTCTCGGGGCTCTATCTGGCGCATCCGCAGGCGCACTATTTCGGCGTCGCCAAGGTCGAGCGGGACCAGGTCGAGGACTACGCCCTGCGCAAGGGCATGGATATCCGCGAGGTCGAGCGCTGGCTCGGGCCGATCCTGAACTACGACCCGACGCGGTACCTGGCCGAAGCCGCGGAGTAGAGGGGCTCGCCAGGCATCGATCGTTCGCGATGCCTGGCGTATTTGGGCACCTGCTCTGTCGAGAGCGTCCCAGCTCCGTCGACGCGACCTAGATGAGCCGGATCAGCAGGTCCCGGCGCCGCGGGTGTTGACATAGAGCGCGTAAACCGAGTGCGAGGCGGTCATCAGCAGCAGGTTGCGGTTGAGGCCGCCGAAGCAGAGGTTGGCGCAGCGCTCGGGCAAACGGATCCGGCCGATCGGCTTGGCCTGGGGCGAGAGGATGAGCACGCCGTCCTCGGCCTCGCTCATACCCCAGCCGCACCAGAGGTTGCCGTCGACATCGATCCGGAAGCCGTCCGGCGTGCCGGTGCCGGCGTCGTAGAACACCCGTCCGTTGGCGGTCTTAGTGCCGGTCTCGACCACGTCGTAGACGCGGATCAGGCGGTTCGGCTTGGCGCGCGCCTCGATGACGTAGAGCTTCGACTCGTCCGGCGAGAAGCACAGGCCGTTCGGTCCCGCGAGACCGGCCACCGCGACGCTTGCCTGCCCGGTCGCCGGGTCGATCCGGTAGACATTGCCCGGGAGCTCCGGCGCCGCCATCGACTCGTGGGGGTTGGGGCCGAAGGCCGGATCGGTGAACCAGATCGCACCGTCGGAATGGCACACGACGTCGTTGGGTGAGTTGAGCGGCTTGCCGTCGAACCGGTCGAGCAGCGTGGTGATCGAGCCGTCATGCTCGGTCCGGGTGACGCTGCGGGACTTGTGCTGGCAAGTGACGAGGCGCCCCCGCCGATCCCGGGTGTTGCCGTTGGCGTAGGCGGACGGCTTGCGGAACACCGTGAGCGCGCCGGAGGCCTCATCCCAGCGCATGATCCGGTCGTTGACAACGTCGCTGAACAGCAGTGCGCCCATGTCGCCGAACCAGACCGGCCCCTCGGCCCAGCGCAGGCCGGTGGCGACACGTTCCACGGTGGCGGAAGCGAGGCGGTACTTGGCGAAGGCCGGGTCGAGGACTTCGACGGCGGGATCGGGCACGCGCTGCGACGGCTCCCACCCGGCCCCGGCCGCGCGGGCCGCCCCGAGCAGGGCCGCGCCCGCGAGCAGGCCTCTGCGTGCGATCATCGCCATGTATCCTCCCTGTCCGGTCAGCCGCCGGCTTCGTCCACGATTCGTGGATCGTTGTTTGACCGTGCTGCCTTGCCCCGGGCTGAGATGTCGGTCCGCGGGGAGCGCGCGGGTCAGTGAATTTCGGGCTCGGGAATGCCTCCGGCGCCCTCGAGGAAGTCGAAGTCGCAGCCCTCATGCGCCTGCCGCACGTGCTGGGCGAACAGGCGGTTGTAGCCCCGGGGATAGGCCCGGTCCGGCGGCACGAACGAAGCGACGCGCGCGGCGATCTCGGCCTCGTCCAGATGCAGGTGGATGCGCCGCTCGGACACGTCGACGGTGATCAGGTCACCGTTGCGTACGGCCGCAAGCGGCCCGCCGGCCGCCGATTCCGGCGAGACGTGCAGGATGCAGGCGCCGTAACTGGTGCCGCTCATGCGCGCGTCCGAGATGCGCAGCATGTCGCGCACGCCCTGCCGGAGCAGGACCTTCGGGATCGGCAGCATGCCCCATTCCGGCATGCCCGGGCCGCCGATCGGGCCGGCATTGCGCAGGACCATGATGTGGTCCGGGGTGACGGCGAGGTCGAGGTCGTTCACCGCCGCGCTCATGGCGTCGTAATCGTCGAACACCAGGGCCGGCCCGGTATGCTTGAGGAAGCGCGGATCCGCGGCCGGCGGCTTGATCACGCAGCCATGCGGCGCGAGGTTGCCGTACAGGATCGCGGTGCCGCCGGATGCGACGATCGGCTTGTCCAGGGGGCGGATGACGTCGTCGTTGTAGACGCTCATGCCGGCGAGCCCGTCGCCGATCGTGCCGCCGGTGACCGAGCGGGCGTCGAGGTGGAGGAGGGGGGACAGCCGCACCATCAGCGCCCGGATGCCGCCGGCGATATGGAAATCCTCCATCAGCCAAGCGCCCGAGGGCCGCAGGTTGGCGATGACTGGCACCTTCTGGGCGAAATCGTCGAATTCGGACAGCTTGATCGGGATCCCGGCCCGGCCCGCCATCGCCACCAGATGGATCATCGCGTTGGTCGAGCCGGCCAGCGCGTTGTGGACCACGAGGGCGTTCTCCACCGAGCGCCGGTCGAGGATGTCGGACGGCTTCAGGTCCTCCCAGATCATCTCGACGATGCGCCGGCCGCAGGCGCTGGCCATGCGCGGATGGTCGGCATCGGCCGCCGGGATTGAGGCCGCGCCCGGCAGCGACAGGCCGAGCGCCTCGGCGATCGACGTCATGGTCGAGGCGGTGCCCATGGTCATGCAGGTGCCGAAGGTGCGGGCGATCCCCGCCTCCATGTCGTTCCACTGCTGCGTGGTGATGGTGCCGGCTTCCTTCTCGGCCCAGTATTTCCACACGTCGGAGCCCGAGCCGAGGATCTTGCCGCCGGAATGCCCGCGCATCATCGGCCCCGCCGGCAGGAAGATCATCGGCAGGTTCATGGAGATGCCGCCCATCACCGTGCCCGGCGTGGTCTTGTCGCAACCGCCCATCAGCACCGCCCCGTCCACCGGGTGCTGGCGCAGCAACTCCTCCACCTCCATGGCCAGGAGGTTGCGGTAGAGCATCGTGGTCGGCTTGACGAAGTTCTCCGAGAGCGAGAGCGCCGGCAGCTCGATCGGGAAGCCGCCCGCCTGCCAGACCCCGCGCTTCACCTGCTCCACCCGCTCGCGGAAGTGGAGGTGGCAGGGGTTGATGTCGCTCCAGGTGTTGATGATCCCGACGATCGGCTTGCCGGTGAAGTCGGCGCGCTCGTAGCCCATCTGGAGCATGCGCGAGCGGTGGCCGAAGCTGCGCAGGTCGGTGGCGCCGAACCAGCGCTGGCTGCGCAGATCGCCGAGGGTCTTCTTGTGTGCGTTCATCAGACGGTCTCCGGTCTCACGCGCTCGGTCGCGGCGGCCGGTCGGCCGGCCGTGCCGCCCCGGCCCGCCCCCGTCGCGCCCGGCCGGACCGCCAGGAAGGTCATCGTCGCGGAGGCGAGCGCGCAGGCGGCGAGGAAATACAGGCCGGCCTCGTAGGTGCCGGTGGCGTCCTTCAGCCAGCCCAGGACGTAGGGGCCGACGAAGCCGCCGAGATTGCCGATCGCATTGATCAGCGCAATGCCCCCGGCCGCGGCCGGTCCCGACAGGAACTCGCCGGGCATCGCCCAGAAGGCGGGCTTGGTGCCGTAGAGCCCGATCGCGGCCACGGACATCGCCGTAAGCGACCAGAGACTGCCCAGCATCGGCCCCGCGGCGATCAGGCCGAGCATGGCGATCACGCCGGCGACCACGAAGTGCCAGCGCCGCTCGTCGTTCCGGTCCGACGACCAGCTCCAGGCGACCATACCGACCGTGCCGACGACGTAGGGGACCGCGGTGGCCAGGCCGGTCTCCCAGTCCGTGAGCTTCAGGCTCTTGAGGATCGGCGGCAGGAAGAAGGTGATGCCGTAGGTCGCCGTGCCGATGAAGAAGTAGATCGACGCGAGCGCCAGCACCCGGCGGTCGGTCAGCGCCTGTTTCAGCGTGAAATGCCCGTGCGTCTGGACCGTGTTCCGGCGCTCGGCCTCCAACGTGTCCTCAAGCCAGCTTCGCTCCTCGGGCGCGAGCCAGGCGGCCTTGGCGGGGCGGTCGGTCATCAAGGCGAGCACGACGAAGGCCAGCAGGATCGAGGGCACCGCTTCCAGGATGAACAGCCACTGCCAGCCGTACAGGCCGAGCACGCCGTCGAGCTGGAGCAGCGCGCCGGAGATCACCGCCGTGAGGGCGTTCGAGCCCGGCACCGCCAGGAACAGGGCCGCCACCACCCGGGCCCGGTAGCGCCGGGGAAACCAGTAGGTGAAGTACAGGATCATGCCCGGGAAGAAGCCGGCCTCGGCCATCCCGAGCAGGAAGCGCATCGTCAGGAAGCTCACCGGGCCGGTGATGAAGGCCATGGCGCCCGCGACCAGGCCCCAGGTGACCATGATCCGGGTGATCCAGAGCCTCGCGCCGTTGCGCTCCAGGAGGAGATTGCTTGGTATCTCGAAGATGACGTAGCCGAGGAAGAAGATCCCCGCACCCCAGCCGTAAATGGTCGCCGAGAAGCCGAACTCCCGGTTCAGCCCGAACGAGGCGAAGCCCACATTCGTGCGGTCCATGTAGGCGATGAAGTAGATCAACACGATGAGCGGCAGCAGCCGCCACGAAACCTTCGCGACCGTGCGCCGCTCGATCTCCGGCAGCGCCGAGACCGCAGGCATGCCCCCCGACATAGCCCCCTCCCAATCTTGCGTTTTCGGTGCCGGCTTCGCGCCGATCGGCATCGGGCGTCGTCAGCGCCCGTTCTGCTTCCGCCACGCGGCGAAGTCGGCGAGACTCTGCTCGTCGGTGGCAGGGTAGAGGCCCAAGATGGAGCGGCCCTTGCGGACCTCCTCGGTGACGAAATCCTCGTAGGCGGTCATCTCGACCGACTCGTCGGCGATCTCGTCGGCGAGGTGGGCGGGAATCACCGCCACGCCGTCGCCGTCACCCACGATCACGTCGCCCGGGAAGACCGGGGCGTCGCCGCAGCCGATCGGCACGTTGATGTCGATCGCTTGGTGATGGGTGAGGTTGGTCGGCGCCGAGGGGCGCACATGGTAGCTCGGCATGTCGAATCGGGCGATCTCGTCGGCGTCGCGAAAGCCGCCGTCGGTGACGAGACCGGCGCAGCCGCGCACCATCAGCCGGGTCGCCAGGATCGAGCCGGCCGAGGCCGCGCGCGCATCCTTGCGGCTGTCGATCACGAACACCGCGCCGGGCGGGCATTCCTCCACCGCCTTGCGCTGTGGATGCGCCCGGTCCCGAAACACCGTGATCGGGTTCAGGTCCTCGCGGGCCGGGATGTAGCGCAGGGTGAAGGCCTCGCCGACCATCGTGGCGCCGCCTGCTCGGAGCGGGCGCACGCCCTGGATCATCTGGTTGCGCAGGCCGCGCTTGAACAAGGCGGTCATCAGCGTCGCCGTGCTGACGGTCTTGAGCTTGTCACGCGTCGCGATGGATAGCCCCGGCATCCGCATCATCCCCCTGAAAGCGGTCGCCGTCGAACCCGGATCATCGAGGATCCGGCCGGCGCGGATGCGCCCTGGGCGACCAGTGATATCTCAGGGCTTGAGTAGGGCGCCCACCGGAGCCATTGTCAACCGGAGCAGGCGTGGGCTTCGGGACAGACGGGGGGCAGGTTGGCCGGGGAGCGGATTTTGTCGGCGGGTGCCGACGCGTTCGGAGTGCAGGTCGATGCCAGGCGGCCGCGTTCCCTGTCCGAGACCGCCTACGACGCGATCGAGCAGATGATCATCAGCCGGCGCCTCGCGCCGGGCGCGATGGTGTCGGAGGGGGAGCTCGGCGCGGAATTGGCCCTCGGGCGCACCCCGGTCCGCGAGGCCCTGGCGCGACTCAAGGCGATCGGCTTCGTCGAAGTGCATCCGCGCCGCGGCGTGCTGGTCACGCAGGTGGACATCATCAAGCACCTCGAGTTGCTTGAAGTCCGGCGCCCGCTCGACGCGCTGGTCGCCCGCTGCGTGATCGCCCGCGCCTCGGACGACGACATGGCGACCTTGCAGGCGCGCACCGAGGGCCTGCTCGCGGCCGCCGCGGCCCGGGACCGCGAGGTCTATTTCCGGCTGAAGCGCGCCCTGCACGAGGCGATGGTCGCGGCGGCGTACAACACGACCCTGACCGGCACGATGGGCCCGCTCCACGCCCAGTCGCGGCGCTTCTGGTATGCCCACGAACCCACCGCCAGCTTCCTCGACTGCGCCGGCATCCACGCGGCGATCGTGGCCGGGATCGCCGCTCGCGACCTCGAGCGGGCGCTTGCCGAAATCGGCACGCTGTTCGACCTCCTCGACCGGATGACGCGCCGGGCCCTCGACCGCCAGCCCCTAGTCTGACAGGTTGACCACGCCACCCGCAGCCCTATCCTGGGACTGAGATATCAGTCGCATCCCAGGAAACGGCATCGGTCGGGCCAAGGCCGCGACAGGCCGGCCGGCTGCTCCTGGGGACATGCTCCGGGGCGCCGTCAACGCCAGGGAGAAACGACTTGAGCGGATTGCCCCAACGCACCGGCGCGCAGGTACTCGTCGATCAGCTGATCGCCCAGGGCGTGGAGCGGGTCACCTGCGTCCCCGGCGAGAGCTACCTGGCCGTGCTCGATGCGCTGCGCGACAGCGGCATCGACGTGCTCGTCTGCCGCCAGGAAGGCGGCGCCGCGATCATGGCCGAGGCCGCCGGCAAGCTCACGGGCCGCCCCGGCATCTGCTTCGTCACCCGCGGGCCCGGGGCCACCAACGCCTCGGCGGGCGTCCATATCGCGCGCCAGGATTCGACCCCGATGATCCTGTTCGTCGGCCAGATCGCCCGGGCGATGCGGGACCGGGAAGCATTCCAGGAGGTCGATTACCGGCAGATGTTCGGCGGCCTGGCCAAATGGGCGGTGGAGATCGACGATGCGGCCCGCATCCCGGAGATCCTCGCGCGCGCCTTCCGGGTCGCGCTCCAGGGCCGGCCGGGGCCGGTGGTGATCGCTCTGCCGGAGGACATGCTCGACGATGTCGCGGCGGTGGCCGACGCCCCACGGGTCGTCCCGGCCGAACCGGCGCCGGCGCCGGCCGATGTGGAGCGGCTGCGCGCGCTGCTCGCCGAGGCGCGGCAGCCGATGCTGCTGCTCGGCGGTTCGCGCTGGACTGAATCGGCCCGCACGGCCCTGGGCGCATGGGCGGAGCGCCACGACGTGCCGGTGGCGGTGTCGTTCCGGCGCGCCAACCTGTTCTCCGCCGACCATCCGAATTTCGCCGGCGAGCTCGGGATCGGGCCGAACCCGGCCCTCCTGGCCCGGATCAGGGATTCCGACCTGCTGCTCATGGTCGGCGCGCGTCTGTCCGAGATGCCGGCCCAATCCTACGGACTCCTCGGCATTCCCAATCCCGGCCTGCCGCTGATCCATGTCCACCCGGACCCGGCGGAACTCGGCCGGGTCTACCAGCCGGCGCTGGCGATCCAGGCCACCCCGGAGGCGTTCTGCGCGGCCCTGCCGGCCTATGATGCCCCCCGGACCGGCCGCGCCGCCGAGGCGCACGCCTCCTACCGCGCCTGGTCGGAAACCCCGGAGCCGAAGCCCGGCGCATTCCAGTACGGCGCGGCGATCACCTGGCTGCGCGAGCGGCTGCCGCCGGACGCGGTGATCTGCAACGGCGCCGGCAACTTCGCCACCTGGGTGCACCGCTACTACCGGTTCCGCGCCTTCGGCACGCAGCTCGCCCCGACCTCGGGCTCGATGGGCTACGGCCTGCCCGCCGCCGTGATGGCCAAGCGCAGCCTCCCCGAGCGGATCGTCGTGACGCTCGCCGGCGACGGCGACGTGATGATGACGGTGCAGGAATTCGCCACCGCCGTGCAGTACGGCGTCGCCATCATCGTCGTGGTCCTCGACAACGGCATGTACGGGACGATCCGGATGCACCAGGAGCGTGAGTATCCCGGGCGCGTCTCGGCGACCGAGCTGCGCAATCCCGATTTCGCCGCCCTGGCCCGCTCCTGCGGCGGCCATGGCGAGCGCGTCGAGCGGACCGAAGAGTTCGCCCCGGCCTTCGAGCGCAGCCTCGCCGCCGGCGTGCCGGCGATGATCCACTGCCTCGTCGATCCGGAGGCGCTGACACCGACCATGACCCTCGCGGCGATCCGCGCGAAGGCCCTGGCGGCACGCGAGGGCTGAGAGGCCTTCCTTGAACACCGGCCCGGTGCGGATCCTCCGTACCCATACGAACAGGAGTCGACGATGACCGTGCGTGGCGAAAACCTGATCGGCGCCCAGGCCCAGCGAGGCACGCAGGCGGCGTTCCGGGCCGTGGAGGCGGCCACCGGCCAGGCCCTGGAGCCCGAGTTCCCCGGCGCGAGCCTCCAGGATCTCGATCGGGCCTGCGCCCTGGCGGAGGCCGCCTTCGACACCTATCGCGAGACCGATCCGGAAACCCGGGCGGCCTTCCTCGAGACAATCGCCGCCAACATCCTCGATATCGGCGACGACCTCGTCACCCGCTGCATGCAGGAGACCGGGTTGCCCCGGCCGCGGATCGAGGGCGAGCGCGGTCGCACCGTCGGCCAGCTGCGCCTGTTCGCCGGCGTGTTGCGCGAGGGCAGCGCCTTCGAGATCCGCATCGACCCGGCCCTGCCGGACCGCAAGCCGCTGCCGCGGCCGGACCTGCGCCTGCGCAAGGTCGCGCTCGGACCGGTGGCGGTGTTCGGCGCCAGCAACTTCCCGCTCGCCTTCTCGGTGGCCGGGGGCGACACCGCCTCGGCGCTGGCGGCCGGCTGCCCGGTGATCGTCAAGGCCCATCCGGCTCATCCCGGCACCTCGGAGCTGGTCGGCCGGGCGATCCAGAAGGCGGTGGCCGCGAGCGGCTTGCCGGAGGGGGTGTTCGCGCTGCTGTTCGATGCCGGCCAGTCGATCGGGCAGGGGCTGGTGGCCGATCCCCGCATCGCCGCGGTCGGCTTCACCGGATCGCGCCGGGGCGGCACCGCCCTGACGGAGATCGCGGCCAAGCGCCCGCGGCCGATCCCGGTCTATGCCGAGATGAGCAGCATCAACCCGGTCCTGCTGTTCCCGGGCGCCCTGGCGGCCCGGGGCGAGGCGATCGGCCGGGCCTTCGCGGCCTCCCTGACGCTTGGCGCCGGCCAGTTCTGCACCAATCCAGGCCTGATCCTGGCGGCGTCGGGCCCGGGCCTCGACGCCTTCCTGGCCTCGGCCACGGCCGCCCTGCGGGAGACGGCCGCCGCGACCATGCTGACCCCGGGCATCCACAAGGCCTATTGCGACAGTGTCGCGCGGCTCGCCGGCCACGCCGCGGTCACGCGCCTCGCCGAGGGACCGGAAGGCACCGCGACCCAGAGCCGGGCGGCCCTGTTCGCCACCGATTCGAGCGCCTTCCTGTCGGAGCCCGAGCTGCAGGAGGAGATGTTCGGCGCCGCGGCCCTGGTGGTGCGCTGCCCCGACCTCGCCGCGATGCGGAAGGTCTTGGACCATCTCGAAGGCCAGCTCACCGCCTCCCTGCACATCACGCCTGAGGACCATGCGGCCGTGCGGGACCTGCTGCCGCTGCTGGAGCGTCGCGTCGGCCGCATCTTGGTCGACGGCTTCGGCACCGGGGTCGAGGTGGCCCACGCCATGGTCCATGGCGGCCCGTATCCGGCGACCTCCGACGGGCGCACGACCTCGGTGGGCAGCCTCGCGATCGACCGCTTCCTGCGGCCGGTGAGCTACCAGGACCTCCCCGAGGCGCTGCTCCCCACGGCCCTGAAACAAGCCAACCCCCTCGGCCTGCCGCGCCGGATCGACGGCGTTCTTGAGCGCCGCTGACGCGACCGGTCGCGCGGGGAAGGGCCAGCCCGTCCATCCCCGCGCGCCAACCTCGAACGGTGCAGTTTGCGCCCGATCGAGCGCTTGCAACGCCGAGACTCCCCGTCTAGACAGCCCCAGCCCACGGTGGGGCGTCGCCAAGTGGTAAGGCAGCGGTTTTTGGTACCGCCATTCCCAGGTTCGAATCCTGGCGCCCCAGCCAAAAACCTGAGGAATATCAAAGCCCTCAGGACTGGGACATAACGGACAGCCCGGAACAGAAGGTGTTTTTCCGGCGCACAAGAGTCGGCACAATTTCGAGATGGCATTTAGACCGCCTCCGATCGTGGAGTGGTCCCTCGCCTGACGTGCCGGCTTCAAAACTACGCAAGCAGGCTTTGCCTCGACGACGATACGGTCCTTTGATCGTAGACGCCCGTCCCCGGCCCGCGGTAGCTTCGCCTTATGAGCAAGGACCGCCATCCGATTCGCTGGCAGGAGGCCGATCCGATCATGGAGGCGGTCGACGCGCTGTTGGCTGCTCAGCTTCCCGTCGTGCTGATTGGCGACGAACTCGAGCATTGGCAGATCGGCGACCTGACCTTCTCGGATGCCGATCTGTGGTGCCTTGCCGCGTGCCGCGAGCTGGTCCAGGACAGCGACCCGCGATAGGCCGCCACCATGGCCAAGGAACCCCCGACCGTCTCCGAGCTGCGCAAGGCCGCCGAGATCACCGACCAGGAGATCGACGCCGCAGTCGATGCGGTGCTCGCGGATCTGGCGACCGAGGCCTACCCGCTCGCGAAGGGCTGGAACCTCGATCTCGTCGGGACGCTCCGCACCAACACACGCGCGGCCGAGGCGCTCACCACCGACAAGCCAGGCTGGAAGCGCAACATGGTCCGGACCGCGATCCTGCTGGCGCACCCGGTGAAGGGATGAGCGCGGATGAACCCAACAGCTCTCGGATGGATGGCCGCGATCCTGGCGGCCGGACTGGCAGTCGGCATCGAGGCCTTCAGGCTCGCCGCCTGGGCCGGGGTGGGCCTGTACGTCCTGGCGCTGATTGTCCTCGTGAACCCGCGGTTCTGGTGGCCGAGCCGGCGTGGAGTCAGCCGGTGAAGAAATGAGCGAGCGCGGCCGTGTCATGGAAGCCGTCGAGGCCTTGATCGCCGCGGGCCACTCGGTCGAGCCGCTCGGCGACGACTTCGCGTACTGGATCGTGGACGGCAAGGGCTTGAGCGACGGCGAGTTGCTCGACCTCGCTGACCGCCTCGGTCTCCTGGATCCGGCGACCGACAAGCTGCACTAGGTCGTCGCAATGGCAGCCGATTCCGACCCGCCAGCGATTGACCCGGTCGAAGCCCTCAAGCAGATCCGGGCGCTCGTCGAGGGTTCGTGCGAAACGACTTACGGGACGCGGGCGGAACCGATCATCCGGATGATCCGCGATATCCTTGATAAGGCGCTGCCGCCCGTTTCGAAGCGCCGGCAGAAAAGGCGGTAGCGTCTCATGACACCGCTGACGCCTATTGGCTGGATCCTGTTCGCCGCCATGTGGCTGGCTGGGCCGATAACTGGGTACACCGGAACGAGCCTGATCGCTTCTGCATGGGAACACCGGAAGCTCGAGACGCGGGGCGTGCTCACTTTCGGGTTCTTCGCGACCCTGCTGGCGATCTCGACGCTGCTGCTCACATTCGTCGCGGGGCTGTAGCGGGCGTGCCCCTCACGCCGAAGCGCCCAGCACCTCAAGGCGCACGGCCGCGCCCGGACACCCGCCTACGCGTGCTGGCGGTGCTGACGTCCGAGCCGTCCACAAGCACCGCGATTGCCGAGCGCGCCGGTTTACCCGGTCGGGAGCGAACCATGCACGCCACCCGTGTGCTGACGCGGCTTGAGGCTGACGGCTTGGCAGTCAGTGAGACCTACCGAAACTGGACCTGGTGGCGTGCAGCGCAGAGGAGCGATGCCCGTGGCTGCGAACGATCCGTAGCGGGCTCTGGCAAGGCCCGCTCCCAGGCTGTTTAGCGGGACATAGAGTACAAGTGTGTTGGGTAAGTTTATACCAGTCCGCCTAGGGCAGTAAAACGCAAAACGATGCAGGCATTTGATCAGGCGAAGACCTGAGACAGGCTTGTTTCAGAATGCGTCGAAGAGATCTTCTGCAAATGAGATTTTGTGCAAGAAAACTACAATCTCATGTCAATATAATTAAAGCAAACCGCCGAATGTTTCAGTCCGCTCAACGCGGAATAAGCTGGCGAGTTATCAATCACATCAAGACTATTCGTTGAATGACAGCCGCACAGCAGAATCGTTGTATATTTGACACGATTCGTCCCATTCAATAATCACGCGCGAGAGCTGGTGATTATCTTGTGTTCCGCGAATTTTGAAGGATTGCCAAGTCAAAAAATCCTGAAATGATGAATTTGTAACTGCAGAGCCTGCCCTGGCTGCCCTGCAGCTGCTTTGACTTGCGCAGACATGATCACGGAACAAGTTCAAACCAAATATTTTTTGACGGAGAGCTGGATGAATATTTGCGCAAATATGATCCAAATTTTCGTTTGCGCAGCGCTTCTAGGCGGTTGCGGAACGTATGTTCCAAGCATTCGCACTATTCCGACTGATGATCCCGGAGAAGAAAATGATATGGTAGCAACCGTCATAAGAAGCATCAATTGTGAGTTAAGCTATACTGTCACCAAAGTAATCCTAAACGATCAAGACGACGCATCGAGGCGCCCCAACAGAAAAATCTATGCGGGGTATCTCAGGGACTGGGGTGCGGAGGTTGCAATTAACTTCACGACTGTTGAGAGATCATCATTTAATCCAACGCTGCTTTTGACACCAATGTCTTCCGCATCCTACGTATTCACCGCTTCAGGAGGCCTTACAGTCAGCAGTGATGCTAATCGCATACAGAAAACTAACATATTTTATACTATTGCCGAGCTATATAAGCCTGATGTATTCAACAATCGCAGGGGACGTGAGGTTTGCAGAGATCCAACTGGGAACAAAGAAGGATCACCTCTCGTAGATATTGATCTTAAACTATTTTCTCTCCTTGAAAGTCGAATTGCATCTGCCGCACTCGGGTCCGCAAAGCTGCCTTCTAACGATCCGACCGTGGCAGGCCTGAAAAACGTACTTAATCAGACTATTTCATTTAAAATAACGTCGTCTGGAAATTTGACTCCATCCTGGAAATTGGTCCCCGCGAGCTTCAATAGCTCTGGAACATTCTTCAGTACCGGTCGAGACAATACACACGAATTAGTATTTACTTTTGGTCCGCTTGATAAATCCGTTCCAGGGATAGCGCAACTTTCGCCGCTTGCGGAGGCGACACACACGTTTACGCAATTACAGAACGGCCTCCAAAACAATCTATTGTCCGGATACGGTCCAAATTTCAGCCTTTTCCCTCGATAGGAGGATGTTAGATGGCTAAATCCAGTAATAAGGCCAAAATTCGCAATAAAAATAAGCGATTGGACGGCAAAACACGGAAACGTAGAGCCGAGCTCAAGAAAATAAGAGCCATTCTTTGTGGGAAAAATGTTGAACAGTCGCTGGTCGAGACTCTTTTACTTCATGCCGCCGTCGTTTTGAATAGCAAAGATATCGATGCGGTCAGCCTTGTGAGAGATCATCTTGCTGAAGGCACGCGTTGTTATACCAGTTCAGGCGGCTCAGATTATGTAAGTTTCTGGTTGGTCCATCAAGGAATTCGCTATAAAGATACAAACATGGAAAGAATGACGAAAGATCAGGCTAGGACGGCAGGTTATCTCCCATGCCAGAGTTAATATTATTGGGACGTATTAGTTATATATGCGTTTTCCTGAAAAAGGAGGGTAATTAAGCAGTTATTACTTCATTTAACACCAGAAATAACCGAGATTTACGCAAAAGTCATGTATCAGTGGAGCGATGAGAAACGTAGAACGGCCGAGTCGGATCGGAGTTAAACCACCCGTTTCGCGGCGAAATGGAGGGGGTCACAATCCACCCAGAGCGATCGCGAAGCCAGATGCAGACGGTGCACGCTCTATGCGTGTGCTACGGGCAATTCGCCGACCTGCGTGGTGTAGCGGGGTGTGCGCATCTCGAACTTCGTGTTCCAGTCGCGCCGGCTCACCAGTCCGGCCCGCGCCGGCACCACCGCGCCCCGGCCCCAACGCGCGTTGCACGCGTCCATCGCCGCCATCAGCGGGCCCGCCCGCGCCCGGTCCAACGCGCCGATCAGCGCCCGCGGGCTGTGCGACAGCGGCACGAGGTCGTTCGTGACGATCCCGGCCTTCGAGTACCGCCACGGCCGCGCGTCCGGCTCGCGCCACGTCTTCGCCACTCCGTGCCGCGCCGCCTTGATCAGCGCCAGCGTGTCCGAGCTGTGCTCCGGCAGCTGCACCGTCGTCGAGACCGACCGCATCGGCTCGTCCCGGTCGTGCTCGCTCGTGTGGTAGAAGATCGTGACGTGGTTGGTGCCGAGGCCCTCGCGCCGCAGCTTCTCGCCGAGCCGCGTCGCGTGCGCCGCCACCGCCTCCTCCAGCACCGCACGCTCGGTGATCCGGCTTGAGAACGAGCGCGTCACCGCGCAGCCCTTACGCCGGCCGGCACCATCTCCAGCGGCAGGCAGGCCGCGCCACGCAGCTCGTAGATGATCCGCTCGCCCACCACGGTCAGGCCCTTGCGCACCGGCCGCGGGTCGAGGTCGCGCAGGTCCGCCACGCTCTCGACCCCCATCGCCTGGAGCTTGGCGAGCGAGGCCCGGCCAATGCCCCAGACCTCGGCGACGTCGATCCGGCACAGCCAGTGCGCGTAGGCCGCCGGGTCGGTCAGGTCGCACACGCCGTCCAGCACCGGCACGGTCTTGGCGATGTGGTTGGCGAGCTTGGCCAACGTCTTGGTCGGGCCGATGCCGACGCAGGTCGGGATCCCGGTCCAGGCCCGCACGGTGGCGCGTAGGTCCAGGGCGAGTTCGACCCGGAGCGCCGGCGCGACGTCCGACAGGTTCAGGAAGCTCTCGTCGATGGAGTAGATCTCCACCTGCGGACTGAACTGCCGGTAGACCGCGTTGGTCCGCCCCGACATGTCGCCGTAGAGGGTGTAGTTCGACGAGAACACCCGCACGCCCTGTGCCCGGCACAGGTCGCGGATCTTGAAGTACGGGTCGCCCATCCTGATGCCGAGCGCCTTGGCCTCGCTGGTGCGGGCGATGGCGCAGCCGTCGTTGTTCGAGAGCACGATCACCGGGACAGTGGCGAGCTTCGGATCGAACACGCGCTCGCACGAGCAGTAGAAGCTGTTGCCGTCGATCAGCGCCACGGCGCGGCCGCCGCCAATCCGGTCGCGCAGCCGGGCCGCCGGGGTGCTCATGAGAGCTGGCCGCGGGCGACGTGCCAGCGGATCGAGAAGCGGATTACGCCCCAGATCACGCCCTCGCCGAGTTCGTCGACCGCAAAGGCGGGCAGATCCGGATTGCAGAAGGCGAGCCGGGCGACGTTGCCGTCGATCACGAGGCGCTTGCAGCTCATCTGGCCATCGACGGCCGCGACGACGATGCTGCCGTGTCCAGCCTTCAGGCTGCGGTCGACACAGGCGAGGTCGCGGTCGTAGATGCCGGCCCCCTCCATGGACGAGCCTGCGATGCGCCACAGGAAGGTGGCGGGCGGGTTCGGCACGAGCCAACGTGGCAGCTCCAGCGCGCCCTCGAGGAAGTCGTCGGCGGGCGACGGGAAGCCGGCGCAGAGGGCCTGACCAATCAGCGGCACGCGGACGGCATCGGGGCTATGGATCAGCAGTTCGTCGATGCGGTGAACTGACATGAGGCTCAGGCTGCCCCGACGCGGCCACGTGCATAGCCATGGGAGACCAGCCGCCCATGGTCAGCGATGTGGCGCTCCGCGGCATCGATGTCGGCAAGGGCGTCGGCGATCGCCTGCACCAGAGCCGTCCAGCCATCTCGATGCGCGGCTTGATAGTAGTGGAGCGCGATCGCCTCTGCCTCGGTGAGACGAAACTCCACAGGTGGCTCATGCGGGAGAGCGTGCATCGCGTTCCGATTCCCTGCTAGAACAGACTGAGAACAAAGCGCAGGGGTGATCGCGGTTCAACCGTCGGAGTGGCGGCGGCTCGGATAGCGGTGGATCGCTGTGGAGGGTTTCTGAAAAGGGCAACGGCAACGGAGCTTTACCGCAACCGAAGCCGCCGGGAGGAGACGACGACGATGGCGATGAAGACGGCATTCGTGGTGCAGCCCTTCGAGGTGCACCGGAAGCGGCTGCGGCCGGCCCGGCAGGAGCCCGCGCAGACCGAGAGCGGCGCGGTGAAGAAGGCCGAGAACATGGCCAAGCGGATGCCGGGCGCGGCGGCGCTGAAGGTGGTGGCCGACGACGAGACCGGCGAGTTGGAGGGCGTCACGATCCTCGGCCAATGGGGCGAGATCCCCGACGACTTCGCGGAGAGCCTGCAGGGCGGCTGACGGCCCGCGCAGCAGCTAGAATAGGCCGCCCGACGTCGGCGCGGTCAGCGACTTGCCGGCGCGGGTCACGAGCTTCGAGAAAGCCAGCGCGGCGGCCGACGCCTGCGCCTCGGACGGAAAGGTCCGGTCCGATTCCATCACCGTCAGATGCGCCGAGTCGAGCAGCACCCAGGTCCAGAGGTGGCGGCCGGTGGAGCGGATCTCGAAGTGCATGGCTGGCTCGGTATGTGAGTGGACATACCGGCATGATGCGCTGCGAAAAGGCCTGAGGCGTTAATGGCTTGGCCAGCGCAACATCCTGCGCCGGCTCACATCGGGCTTGCCCCCAACATCCTCGCAGATCACAGGCGCGATCAGCCGCGCCCCTTGGCCGCGTACTCCCAGACCGGCGGCCCCCAGGTCTGCCCAGGCTTCGTCCGGTAGCCGGAGAACCGGTCAAACACGATTCGGTCCGGCTCCACGCCGACGACCTTGCTGTCGTTGACCATCAGGGCACCGGCGTACTCGACGCGCAGGAAGCCGTGCTCCGGGTGAACGCCGAAGAGCTGCTCCGCGGTCCAGCCGAGCCGGTGCGCCTCGGCGCCGAACTCGTCGATGAAGGCCAGTGCGTTCGCACGCATGGGCGGCCACTTTGTCGGCAGGATACCGGCACGGCGAGGCGTGCTCGGACAGGCGCTCGAGTTGGTCGCGCCAGGAGGCGACTGCGGGCGGGAGGTCGGAGGCGGCGTCGCTAGCGGACATGCCCGCCGCGATATGGCCAAATAGTTTTCGGTCCGCTAAAACCTCAAGGTTTCCGCTTTGAGCGAAAACTATCCCTTGGTGCAAATTTCAAATCTTATCTCCCAACAATAGGATTTTCCGGATTTAAGTAATCCAAAATTCTATCCCAAAGAAAGACCTTGATGTTTGTGGATTTATAAAAATATTCCTCACGGAGTTTGAGGCTTCGCGTGGCCAGTCTGACAGAAGAATTTTCCGGATCGTCGCCCCTAAGGTAGCGATCCGATCGTCTACCAATAATAATTCCACCCGGCTTTACGTTTTTCGCATCCACAATGCCATGCTGCGCAAGGAATTCGGCATTTCCAGATGCCTCCGAAGTGTAATGTATTAACTGATTTTCTGCCTGCATAAGATCGTAAGTAGGCACGCATCTCCGGGAAGTTCCATCAAATTCCATCACATATAGCTGAGGGGCTTTTGCTTCGTAAAAAAATGCAAAGTTTTCTTCTTCTCGACGCTCAGTTAACAATTTTGCTACAATGAAAAAATCAGAGCGGCCGTACATGTTGAAATTTTCGAGAAAAATTCTCGAATTTGTAGATGATCCGGGTACAAGCAATTCTCTCGCGTGATGCAAATACCTTGCGCACTGAACTTCGGTTCGCTCTTGCGCCATAACGAGATCATGGAACGCTTGATACTCTTCAGGCTGCATTTTTAGCTAGGCTCTCAGCTTGAAATGCAACAATCTCGTCAATAGCATCGTCAATGTTGTCTTGAAAATAAAACTTTCCGAATTTGACAACAATTAGTGTTCCATCAATGCCATACGACGTGTCGGGGGTTTGGACACGTACATTGAAAAGTAAGGCGCCGGCATCTTCTTCAAGCCTAAAGATAACTCCGTTCCGCACATCAAGAGTCAAGTGGCCAATCGAAGTCTTTCTAACTCCCTCTTTTACATGAAACATTGGAAGATTTGAGGCTGGCTCAAGCAATCTAGGAAACAGTGAGCCAAAATTCCGATTGCGCTTTGTCGCATCGGCGATGCCTTTTTCGTCATCTATCAATAATATTGCGTAACCATCTCTTATCCAAAGCCTGCTTTTTATCCTTACCGCTTTTGTGAAACCTTTCCTGATAGCTCTATGAGATCGAAGAACTCGATTTTCTACTATGCTATAAACCCGCCGCTCGGCGGCGGCTAAGCCCGAAAGTTCAGCCAACATGGATCAGCCTGCGGGGTGACGCGCCTTGCTGACGCGGGAACGATCATAGCTGCCGTCGCAGAATGTGAGAAATCTGCAAGAGGCATCGATAGGAGCGACAAACGCAAAAATGGCGCCCCGGCCGAAGCCAGGGCGCCGAGACGAGATGAACGGCACTCAGTGCGCCGGTGTTGCAAAACTCAGCGCCGAGCAGGCCGGCGGGACGGCGAGGCCAACCAAGGGTCGCCGTCCCGCCGGTGCCAGTCGTAAGCGATCCGAAGGCGATTACCGCCCCCGCATACTTCTCCTCCGCATGCATTACGGACTTCTCGATCTAAAGCACGGCTAAGAACCGTCATATACACGTCCGCCACTACAAAATTGGACTGAGTCAAACAGCTATGTAATTGAAAATATTGAGCTATTACTCTCAGGAAAGCGCCGAGGGCCGCCGGCAAACCCGGTTTCGGACATGAACCCAGTAGGAGAGCAATTCCGCAAAGCCGCAGTGCACCAAGCGTTAAAATCCACCCTAAGCTTACAATGAAGGCCATCAGCTGCGACGTCCGCTCCGCAAAGGCACGGGTGGCGTCGCGCCCTCTCCGCCGACGCCACGAACAGCTCGCCCGGCGGCACGGCCAATTCCTCCGCCACCCGGTCGAGCAGGTACCACCGCCGGGTTCTTCGTATGCCGCTCCAGCCCGCCGAGATACGCCCGGTCCACGCCGGCGTCTGCGGCCAGACGTTTCCGGCTCACCCCCCTGCTTGTTGCCGAGGTCGCCTCCGGGGCGAGGACGCTGCAGGTCGCCCCCGAGCTGCGTCTCGTGGTGTTCGGCTTCGACGCCGACCAGCGCGGCGGCGCGCTCAAGCACATCACCAACGAGCTGCGCGGGCGGCACGGTCTGCGGGTCTATGTGGTCGGCCGCCCCAGCGGGCGTACGGTGACCGCGTTCCACCCCCCAGCCGACGCGGCCTTCCGCCGCCCGACCGACGCGGTTGCAGACCCGACGCCTGACACGACGTGACGAACCCTGCCCGGACGGGGTGCGACCGCCGGCCGCGGCGGGAATTTGCGTGCGGGGGTAAATTCTGGGGTTGGGCAACGGGAATCCCTCACCCTGGCTCTTTCGAGCCGCCGCGAGACCCCAACGTCATGCCCAGCCCGTCCCGACACACAACTCCGATCCGCCGCACGCCGCGCCACAACAGGCGAGTGCACCCCATCATGACGGCGCTGCGGCTCGGCGTGCTCATGGCGCTCGCGCTGGCCACGGCGTCCGCCCGGGCGGAGGCGCCATTCGAGGGGCGCTACCAGGGCCGCGGCGATGGCCGGCTCGACCTGCAAGTGTTCGAGTTCGGCGACGGCAGCGGCAGCCACTTCGTCGTCGCCGGCACCGCAATCCCGGAACAATGCACCGGCGAGCTGCGCGGGCTGGCCAAGGCCGCCGGCCCGGGGGCGCTCATGCTGACCCGCAAGGACAGCGGCTCGCACGAAATCTGCACGCTTACCCTGCGCTTCGGTCCAGACCGCAAGCGCGTGCGCATGGAGGAGCGGGGCTGCGGCGACTTCCACGGGACGTCCTGCGCCTTCGACGGTGCGCTCACCCGCCGCTGATCCCACGCCGCATCGGCAGGGCGACCCCGCGCGCCGAGACCGTCATCATCCTTCTGCCTCTTCTATTCCTCTCTCGACGGATCACCGCCATGATGCGCGCGACGCTGACGTTCGGCCTTCTGCTGCTGGCCGCTCACCCCGCCTGTCGGCTACGAGAGCCAATCCCAGTTCAGCCGGGAGTATCGCCGTCTGTTCGGCGCCCCTCCTCGGCGAGATGTCGAGCGCCTGCACAGCTCGACGAGCTTCGCGGGGGTTGTCTAAGAACCGACGGCTTCGAGAAAGAGATCGCGCCGGACGGCTGGTTTCGAGGCGTGACGGGGTGGCTTCTTCTATTGGCCCGAGGCCGACACTTGGCACCCACTCGCCAGGTCACCTGCCCCGTTGGCCGGGGATTTCGTCATCACGATGTGGGTGGCTCCGGGCACTGATCGACCACAGTCCTGGGCTCTTCGGAGTGGCTCCGCTCACTCGCCGGGCACCTCCTGCTTTCCTCCCGAGAGGGCGACCTTCGGGACGAGCAGCGACAGGACCAGGGTCAGCGCGGCAACGGCCAAGACGGCCCAGAACGTGGCGTGCAGGGCGTCCTGCAATCCCAGCCGGATCACGGCGACCCCGGTTCCGAGGCTGGCCGGGTCGTCCAGGAGGCGACGCAACTGGTCCCCGTCGATGGCTCGGCCGTTCGTCGGATGTAGCAGGTGATAGTTCAGCACCGCCCCCAGGGCCGTCGCGCCGAGGGTCGAGCCCAGGTTGCGTGCGAAGATGTTCGAGGCCGTGGCAGCTCCACGCTGCTCCCAGCCGACGCAGTCCTGGATGATGACGGTGCCTGCCGTCGACAGGAAGCCCATGCCCAGTCCGAGGATCACTGAACCGGCAGCAGCGACGAGGACCGATGTCATGGGACCGAGCGCCACGAAGGCGACGGCTCCGAGGGGCAGGAGCGCCGCCCCGACCAGCAGCGTGGGTCTCAAGCCGAAGCGAACGAAGTTACGCGCGGCCACCGTCGCGCCCACGGGCCAGCCCAGAACCATCAAGGTGAGGGTGAAGCCGGCGACGAGCGGCGAGCGCTGGAGCACGCCCTGGACGTACATCGGCAGGAACGCGGTGAGCCCGATGACGGCCATCCCGGAGAGCAGGGTTGCCGCGTTCGTCGTCGCAATCGGTCGCTTTGCCCAGAGTCGGAAATCGAGCATCGGATCGGCGGCGCGCTGCTCCTGGAGTACGAAGAGGACGCCGGCGATGACGAAGACCACGCCCGGCCAGAGGGCCGAGGAGACTGCGGTGCCGGCCTGGGTCAACGCCACCATCAGCGCCGCGATGGCGACCGTGAACAGCGCGGCCCCGAGCGCATCGACCTTCCGGGACCGAGGCATGACCTCCTCCCGCAGGAAGAGCAGGAACAGCGCGGCCGCCAGGAGGCCGACGGGCAGGTTGATCCAGAAGACCCAGGGCCAGCTCAGGTGCTGAATGATGAGGCCCCCGGCCAGCGGGCCGGCGACGGACGACACGCCCCAGACGCTTGCGAGATAGCCCTGGACGCGCCCGCGTTCCCGGGCCGGGTAGAGGTCGCCGATGACGGTCAGGCCGACCGGCTGGATCGCGCCGGCCCCGATGCCTTGCACGAGGCGGAACAAGATGAGCGACGGCATCGACCAGGCCAGTCCGCACAGGAGCGAGCCGAGCAGGAACACGGCGATGCCGATGAGCAGGACGGGCCGGCGCCCGTAGACGTCGGCCAGCTTTCCGAACACGACCGTCGCGGCGGTCTGGGTCAGCAGGAAGGCGCCGAACACCCAGGCATAGAAGTGGAGGTCGCCGAGCTGGCCTGCGATCTGCGGCATGGCCGTCGAGACGATGGTGGCCTCGATGGCGATCATGAACATCGCCGCCATCACCGCGGCGAGGATCAACGGGCGGCGTGGTGCAGTTCCGGTTGTCATGCCAGGCGGTGTGGTCTCGGACTTGGGTCCATTCGTGTTCGCAGGTCAGGCCCAACAACGCGCCGAGACGGCTTACTGGCCCGGAAAGGCATGTCCGGATGGGGCGGCGTCCGGTCCATCGGGCGCAGGCCGCGCGAGGGCCCGGAGGCGCGGTTCCCCGACTTGCGAGAGCATGTCACCGTGGACGGGCTTCCAGCCCAGCTCCGTCCGGGCGCGGGGGTCGAGCGAGCGGCTGCACGCGGAATAGATCATCGCGCCCAGCGGCCCGAACATCTCCTCCGCCTCGTCCATGGAAAGGCTGCGGGTCGGAACGCCGAGGTCTCGGGCCACCGCCTCCGCGATCCACCTCCAGGCGAACTCACCACCGGCCGCGTGATACAGGGCGCCGGACACGCCCCGCTCGATGACCAGCGCGTACAGCCGCGCAAGGTCGGCGTGGTGCACGCATGAATAGGCCGCCAGGCCCGAGCCGACGTAGCAGGCCGCCCCGGCGGTCGCGACGGTGCGGTAGACCCGGGCCACCTGTCCGTTGTCGCCTGGCCCCCAGATCGCCGGGGGTCGCACCACCATGGCGCGAACCCCTGTTTCCGCCGCTGCCCGAACGATGCGCTCGGTCCTTACGCGCTCGCTGAGGAAGGCAACAGGCTCGAACGCGTCATCCTCGGCCATCGCCTCGGAAGTCCATTCACCCGCGGTTCTCTTCATGAAGACGCCGCTCCCGGAAGTGAAGATCAGCGTCTTGCCCGTGCCAGCCAGCGCCTGGCACAACCGTTCCAGTACCTCGGGTTCGCGATCCAACTCGACCTGGGCGGCGTAGACCACCGCGTCGGCGTCGCTTGCTGCCACCAGCACGGGGGCCATGCCGTCATCGAGGCTGCCCGACACGGGCGTGATCCCGTCCGCTGCCAGCTTCGCGCCGGCCTCCTCCCTCCGCGCCAGGCCGGCAACCTCGTACCCTTCCTCGACGAAGTGACGCGCGAGTACGCCGCCGAGGTAGCCGGTGGCGCCGATGACAAAGATTTTTTTCGACATGGATGACGTCCCGGGAAGCCGAACTGAATCGGGTCTTGGGGGAAGGAGGGCTGGCTCGGCATTAGACCGAGGTTCGTGCCACCTCGCCGAGGAGGTCGACATGGCGCGGTTCCCATCCGAGTATCCGCCGCGCTTTCTCGCTCGACGACTGGCTGTTCGAGGACCAGTAGTCGGCCATGGGCGGGAAGCCGATGGCTTCAGCGAGCGCGGGCATTTCCAGGGCGACCGTCTTTCCACCCAGTCCCATGCCGTGGCTGAGGGCGACGGCGATGTCCTGCGTGCGAAGGCCGCCCTGCGCCCCGGCGTGGAAGAGTTGGCCACCGGGCGCCTTTTCGAGAGCCAGGACGAAGAGGTCGGCGAGATCCTCGACGTGGACGTAGGACCAGAGATTGTCGCCGGCCCCCTCCGCGTATGGGACGGCGCCCAGCTTCCGGGCGGCCGCCCTGATCATCCAGAACACCGCATGGCCGTCACCGCGCCCGTAGACGTTGGGCGGACGCAGCACGATGCCGCGTGTGCCGCCGGCGTTCAGGACGGCTCCCTCGATGTGGAGGCGCATCTGGAGCGCCTGGACGGCGGGAAGCCCAGACGGGGCGATGGAGGTGTCCTCGTCGTAGACGGTCTTCCCGGTATCACCCAACACCCCCGTGCCGCTGGTGTAGACGAGCGGTTTGCCGCTGCCTCGCAACCCCTCGATCAGGGCCTCGGCAACCTTGGCGTCGATGGCATTCGAGGCGGCGAAGTCGCCCGTGCTCATGTCGAAGGCATTGTGGATGACGCCGTCGGCTGCTTGTGCCGCGAGCGTGAGGGACCGTGCGTCCGAAAGGTCTCCGCGAAGAACCTCGATGCCTTGTTGATCCAGCCTTTGTGCGGAGGCATCGGAGCGGGCGAGTGCCACGATCCGGTGCCGGGCCTCCAACAGCTTCTCGACGATGACGCCGCCGATGTAGCCGCTCGCACCCGTCATGAATATTTTCATGATCTTTCCTCGCTTTAGTTGCATCTTTGAAGAATCTGTCGAAATCTGCCGCGACCATCTCTGGTTATCCAAGTACAAGTGGCCGAACGGCATCGAAGGTGAGTACGCCCTTCCCCCGCACATGCCTTTGCAGGATGGCCGCATAGGCTTTTGGGGCATCCTCGAAGGGGTAGGTCGCGCTGACCTCCCACCTCAGGTCGCCGGCGACGATGGCGGCCGCGACGCGTTCGACGCTCCTCGGGTCGCGCCTCCGCCAGGTCGGCATGCCCCGCGGCGAGGAGGGCTGCAGCGCGGTGATCGACCAGATGATCCCCTCGGGCCTCACGCGGGCGAGCGAAGCCTTGGTCCCTTCGTCAGTGCCGGCCATGTCGATGGATGCATCGAAGAGGCCGGAATGCGCCCGCTCCAGCCGTTCGACGAGGCCGGGTCCGTACACGACCGGGGTCGCGCCGAGGGAGCGGATGTAGTCCTGGTTGGCCTCGGAGCCGGTCGCCACGACGGCCCCCCCTTCCGTCGTGCGAGCTGGACCGTGACCGAGCCGACGCCGCCGGCCCCGCCATGGACTAGGAGCGTGCGGATGGGCCCGAGCTCCTCCAGGACAGTCACCGCGGTCTGGCTGGCGCCCGCCAGCGAACCAGCGACGGTCCAGGGCAGGGACGGCGGGCGCCTGACCAGGTTGGCGAGGGGCACGTCGATGACCGTGGCGTGCGTGAAGTCGCCGCCCGACCCCAGCACCTCGTCGCCGACCTCCATCCGCCGGCGGCCCCTTTCAATCCGACGATGGTCCCGGCGAACTCGGTCCCAAGGTACAAGGGAGGCGGGCCGAGCCGGATCTCGCCGGTCATCCGGCGGGCATCGACCGGGTTGATTCCGGCCGCGTTCACCGCGACGCGGGCGGTTCCGACCCCCAAGTCGGGCAGGTCCAACGCGACGTACTCCAGCACGTCGGGTTGCCCGCACCGTCGCGCGGTCAAGGCGATGGTCCGCATGGTGACGCGTCCTCGTGGAAGTGGGGTTGCGGGTCCGGCAGGCGCATGGTGGAACGGCACCGTGCGCCAGACCTCGGAAGGGTGTGGGCAGCCAGGGTGCGGCCATCCGCACCGCCGCTCGCGCGGCGGGTCGCCGGGGTGCCGGGCGGGGCGTCGATGCCGTTCCGTCCTCCCTGTTCAGGCCAGCTCGGAGAGGGAAGCCGGGCTGAAGCCCGTCATGCGTTCCCGGTCGCGCCTCTGGACCTTCAGGACCCAGCTTGGGTCGCTGAGCAGCGCCCGTCCGACCGCGATGAGGTCGAACTCGTCCCGCTCCATGCGCTCGATCAGCCGTTCCAGGCCCACGCTGGTGGAACTCTCGCCGCGGAAGGCGGACGAGGAATCGCTGGACAGGCCGACCGACCCGACGGCAATTGTCGCGGCGCCCGTCAGCTTCTTGGCCCAGCCGGCGAGGTTGAGGCCGTCCTCGCCGTCGACCTCCGGAAACTCAGGCTCCCAGTATCGGCGCTGGGAGCAGTGCAGGATGTCGACGCCTGCCTCCACCAGGGGCAGCAGCCATTCCGTTAGAAGCCTCGGCGTCTCGGCGAGCCGCACCGTGTAGTCCTGCTGCTTCCATTGGCTGACGCGCAGGATGAGCGGGAAGTCGGGGCCGATGGCCGCCCGCACGGCGGCGACGACCTCGCTTGCGAACCTGGCCCGCTCCTTCAGGGTCGCGCCGCCGTAGCGGTCGGTGCGCTGGTTCGTGCCCGACCAGAAGAACTGGTCGATGAGGTAGCCGTGTGCACCATGGACCTCGACAGCATCGAAGCCGAGACGCTTGGCCTCGGTCGCAGCCGTGGCGAAGGCCACGACCGTGTCGGCGATGGCCTCCTCGCTCATGGCTTCTCCCCGCGGCGTTTCCGGCCCCAGCAGGCCGGAGGGGCTCTCGACCGGCGCGTCCGGCTCCCATTGCGGGTGCTTGGTCGATCCGGTGTGCCAGAGCTGCGGCGCCATCCGGCCGCCGGCCGCGTGGACGGCCTCGATGACGCCCTTCCACCCGGCGAGGGCGGCCTCGCCGTAGAAGGACGGCACGTCGGGATGGTTGCGCGACACGGGACGGTCGACGACCGTGCCCTCGGACAGGATCAGGCCGACCTGTCCCTCGGCCCGGCGCTTGTAATAGGCCGCGTTCGCCTCGCGCGGGATGCCCCCCCGGGTCATCGGCGCCATCACGATGCGGTTCTTCAGGTCGAGCGTCTTGAGGCGAAAGGGGCGGAACAGCGGAGCATTGGGCGACATCGGAGCGCCCCCTCTCGCGATCAACGGAAGCCGCCGCTGGCCATCAGGCGCTCGCCGGTTATCCAGCGGGCATCGTCGGAGGCCAGGAAGACCGCGACGCCGGTGATGTCGTCCGGCTGGCCGATGCGTCCGAGCGGGGTCTGGGCGACTGCGTAGCGCTCGAAGTCCGAGCCAATCATCCCCATGGCGCGGGTGCCCTCGGTCTCGACGACACCGGGGAGAAGCGCGTTCACCCGGATCTTGCGGGCGCCCAGCTCTTTGGCGAGCACGCCCGTGATGGCCTCAAGAGCCCCCTTCGTGCCTGCGTAGACGGCGGACGTCGGCGGCAACAGGGTCGTCGCGTTCGACGAGATGTTGATGATGCTGCCGCCCTCGCCGAAGTGCTTGAGCGCGGCCTGGATGGTCAGAAGGGGACCGAGGACGTTCACGTCGAAGGTGCGGCGGTAGTATTCCTCGGTAACCTGCTCGATGGGTACCATGGCGTAGATGCCGGCGTTGTTCACCAGCACGTCCAATCGACCAAACTCCGCGACCGCGGCGTCGACCACGCCTTGCGCCTGTTCCGCCTTCGAGACGTCTCCGGCCACGGCGATGGCCTCGCCGCCGGCTTCCCTGATCGCGTGGACGACGGCGTCGGCACCTTCACGGCTGGACGCGTAGTTCACCACCACCTTGGCGCCCTCAGTGGCGAACGCCTTGGCGATGGCCGCGCCGATGCCCTTCGAAGCCCCCGTCACAACGGCGACCTTCCCAGCGAGCTGAGCCATCCTGCATCCTTTCGAACGGGGAGCGCCGCGTCCAGCTGCGGCTTAATTCCTTTATCCGGTTGTTCAGGTTTTCTGGATTATTGAACTCGTTGTCAAGGCCGTTTATGAAAACTCCATGCGCCAGCCTTCCCACCCCGCCATCGAGGACGTACGGCCCGACGCGATCCTGCACGCCCTCGGCGACGCGGAGCGCGCGGCGATCTTCGCGCAGATCGCGGGCGTGTGTTCTGGCGGGACCTGCACGGCACTGGCGAACACGGGCGAGCGCGTCGTCCCGCGGTCGTCCCTATCCCAGCACATTAAGGTGCTGCGCGAAGCGGGCCTCATCCGGAGCGAGCGTCATGGTGTCGAGATCCGCAATCGGTCGCGGACCCTTGAGCTGCAGGAGCCCCTCAGAGACCTCGTGAGGTCCATCATGGATGCGTATGCGTGGCATTACGGTCCACGAACTCGGACAGATCGGTAGGCTAGCTCCCGCCGGATTGTCGGTAGGGCTTATCTGAATGGTTTGGTGAGGCGGTTCTAAATTCTCCGATTCTGGGCGACGGACGTTATCCGCTTGGCTTGGGCCGACCGGATGCGGTCACGGTCGGGGGCATGGCTGCCTTGAATGGAAGCCTTGTGGGAGCCCCTTCAAAGCGCGCCCTCGGCGAGCAACTCGCGTGTGCGCCTCAGCATCGACAGACTCATAGCCGTGTTCAGCCGTGCGATACCCTTGCCGTCGTCGATAAATCCCGGATGGCGGACCCACGGCGCAGCTAAGGAGACGGCGCCGAAGGGCTCAGGCGGCCTATGCCACGTAGCGGACGACGCCGCCGTCGACACGCAGCGTAGCGCCGCTGGTCGCGGATGCCTGTTCCGAGCAGGCGTAGACGATCATGTTGGCGACCTCCTCGGTCGACGCGAACCGCCCGAGGAGGCTCGTCGGTCTCAGCGACGACAGGAACGCCTGCTCTGCCTCCTCCTGGGTGATGCCCTGGTCCCTAGCCTGCTGCGCCATGAAGTTGCCGAGGATCTCGGACCGTGTCGGGCCGGGCAGGACCGCGTTGACCGTGACGCCCGTGCCCGCGACCGCCTCGGCCAGGCCGCGCGACACGGCGAGCTGCGCGGTCTTGGTCATGCCGTAGTCGAGCATCTCCTTGGGGGTGTTGACCGCGGACTCGCTGCTGACGAACACGACCCGTCCCCAGCCCTTGCGGACCATCCCCGGCAGGTAGTGCCGGGTAGCGCGCACGCCGCTCATCACGTTGAGGTGGAACAGGCCCAGCCAGTCCGCATCTGGGATGGCGGCGATGTCGTCGATGCCCGTGTAGGGGCGGAGAAAGGCCGTGCCGACGTTGTTGACGAGGATGTCGACGTCGGGAGCCTGCGCGACGAGCGTCTCCACGCCCTCGGTCGTCGAGAGGTCGGCGGCGACGCCGGACACGTCGCTGCCGGGAACGGCGTCCCGGATCTGCCGCACCGCCTCGTCGACCCGCCCGCTGCCGCGACCGTTGACGACGACCGCCGCGCCGGCGCGCGCCAGCCCCTCGGCTGTCGCTCGGCCGATGCCGGCGGTGGACCCGGTCACGATGGCTTTCCTGCCGGTGAGATCGATATGCATGATGTCGGTTCCGTCTGGCATTCGCATGTTGGGAAGGAGCCGTACGCCTGCTCGGCGGGCCGCCAGTCGAGGGCTCGCGAACCCCACGAGATCCTGGCGAACGACCGACGCCGGGCCGATGCCTCGTCGAAGCTCGTCCGACGTAAGCTTGGCCGCCCGCCATGCCGCCAGGGTGAGGCCGCCACGAACCCCCGCCAGCGCGCACCGCTCCGGTTGGCGCGCTGGCAGGGCACGAAGGCCTGATATCAGAGCGTCACGCCGACGCTCGACAGGAAGGTGTCCATCCGGTTGTCGACTTCGGCCTTCGTTTCCGCCCACGCCGGGAACGACCGGAGCAGGTTGTCGTGCCAGGCGACGAGGTTCGGGAACTCCCCGAGCGGGAACCTTGCGCGTCCGACCTGGGAGAAAGGAGCCGCGACATCGAGGTCGGCCAGGGTCAGGGCATTGCCGACCATGAACTCGCGGCCTTCGAGGTGCTTGTCGAGCACCTTCGCCGCGGCGCGGATCTTGCCCTCGGCGAAGGCGATGAGGTTCTCGTCCTTCGGGAGGTTCATGACGGTTTTCCCGACCCGCTCGTCGAAGATCGTGACGGTGAAGGTACGCCACTGCTCGCCCGACCAGAACATCCACTGGAGGACCCGGGAGCGATCCTGTTCCGTGGTCCCGAGCAGCGGGGAGTTCATCTTGTTGGCAAGGTACAGATTGATCGCCGCGGCCTCGTAGAGGATGAAATCCCCGTCCACCAGGACCGGCGTCAGGCCGTGTGGGTTGAGGCGCGACTTGAACTCTTCGGTCTGGCTCTCCCCCTTGAACAGGTCGACGTTCACGCGCTCCAGATCGATGCCCATGATCTTTGCGGCGGTGGTCACCCGGCGCAGGCTGCCCGAGCCGGGGTCGCCGTAAATCTTCATCGTCATGACTTTTCCTTCCGTCCCGGGCCCGTCGTGACCCGTTAATGACGGATGTTGCGCATTCATCTTGAGAATGACATTGACGGAAAAGCCATACTAACTATTCTGAAATGGAATGGAGATGGGGATCGCGCGGGGGCCCGCTCGGGCTTATTCAGCTAACTCGACGGAGACGCGGTCGGGGTAGAAGGCCAGGTGTCCGTCGATGTCGCCCACCGCCTCGAAGGGTGCCTCGTAGGTCCAGACGGCGTTCACCCCCTCGTCCCCGAGAACCGGAATGCTGTAGTAGTTCGCCTCGCCCTTGTACGGGCAGTAGGTCGTGTGCTGGGATCTAACCAACCGGGACATGTCGACGTCGCCGCGAGGAATGTATTGAACAGGCGGATACGACGCCTCCGTAAGGGTCAGCGCATTCCGTGTCTGCGCAATGGGAAGTAGGTCCCTTTTGACAATGACCATTGCCGAGCATTTGCTGACGGCAATGGGATGGCTTGCATCGGGCGTCAGGATTTTGCGATTGCTCATGGGATCTCCTTTTGAGCATTCTTTGGGTTCACCGAACAACCTTGCAAGGCCGTCGGCAACTATAGCTTCTATTCTCTCCCGGAATGTGAACGATGGATAAGCTGGATGCGATGCGAACTTTCGTGCGCGTCGTCGAGAGCGGAAGTTTCTCGCAGGCGGCGCGGGATCTGAACGTCAGCCAGCCGACGGTCAGCAAGCAACTCGCCGCGCTTGAGGCACGCCTGGGGACGCAGCTCCTGGCGAGGAACTCCCGTACCCTCGCCGTGACGCCTGCGGGGCAGGACTACTACGAAGACACCCTGCGCATCCTGCAGGATCTCGACTTTGCCGAGGAGAGGGTCGCTGCGGGACAATCGGCCCCCTCGGGGCTGGTCCGCGTCACCCTCTCGCCCGCATTCGGGAGGATGCTCGTCATCCCCCGGCTGGCGGCGTTCAGGGAAGCATTCCCCGACGTGTCGGTCGAGATGGAGGTCTCCGGGAGGCACGTCGACCTCATCGAGGAGGGAATGGACGTCGCGATCCGCATCGGCCGGCTCTCGGATTCCGCACTCGTGGCCCGCCGCATCGGCGACATGCGGATGATCACCCTGGCCTCCGCCGGCTACCTTTCCCGGCACGGCACGCCGAAGACCCTGGACGAACTCAGCCACCACCAACGCATCGGCTATGTCTACCAGGGTAACATCGTCGGGTGGGGCTTCGACGTGGACGGCCGGCAGGTGACTGTCGACGGCGGGGGAGCGTTCCGCACGAACGACGCCGAGCATGTCCGCGGCGCGGTCCTCGCGGGCCTCGGTATCGCCCATCACGCGAGCTGGCTGTTCACCGACGTCCTGGCCTCCGGCGAGGTCGTCCGGGTCCTGGAGGAGTATGCGCCGCCGACCTTCCCGATCAACGCGGTCACCGCCGCCGGACGGCGCATGCCCTCCCGTGTGCGACACTTCATCGAGTTCCTAGCGGCGATCTGCGCCGAGGAGCCGGAATTGAGGGTGGGCTAGGGCCAAGCTGATCCTCGCATGGAACACCGTTCCAAGCATCGCCGGCGGCGAACACGTGCAATGCCGTACGAGAGCCATCTGGTCTTGACGATGGGTCAGGGCTTGGAATGCGCCTACCAACGATGCGTTGTTTCTCGCAGGTAAGAGATCTCGGCGGGCGTCGATGGCCGCGCCAGAGCCGCGTTGCGCGACGGGAACCGCCCGTAGAGCCGCACCACCTCGGCATGCTCGCGCGCGGCCCTCAGTGCCTCGGGGTCGCCGAGGGCTTCGTACCTGGCGACCGAAAGCGCCTGCATCTCGCTGTCCTCGGCGTGGGCCAGGGGCAGGTAGAGAAACCGCAGCTGCTCATGGGCGTATCGGTCTTCCCACCCGCGGTCGAACGCTTGCAGCGTGAGCGAGCGGGCCAGGGGGTCGGCAGCGAAGGCTCTCCCGCTACCTCGGAAGATGTTGCGGGAGAACTGGTCGAGCAGGATGATTGCTGCCAGCAGCCTGTCAGGGCTGTCCCGCCATCCATCGGCATCGCTTGCCAGCACCGCCTCGCGTAGCGCTCCGAAACGCTCCTCGATGACCCTGTCCAGCACCGGGTCCTTCGCGAAGCGCTTGTCCGGCGGCACCTCACCGAACCAGAAGCCGAGCACGGCCGCGGCATCCTCGACGACTGCCATTGTCAGGCTCTCCAGCGTGGATGGGATCGCCGGCAAGCGGCATCCGCAAGACTGCCGACAGATAGGAGATTGGGTTGGGTCGACCGGGACGCGCGGTGCCTGACACGGCGGAGGACCCGACCGGGTGTGCATCCCGGTACCGGTGTCACGGCAGGAGCAAAGAAATGCCGAAGACGACACGCCGGTCGACCTGCCGGTGAAGCTCGGCGGCATCGCGCAAGGGATGCCGCGTCAGCGGTATCGCACCGAAGGCACCATTCCGATGGAGGGCAAACACCTCCGCCATCGCGCCGCGCAACTCGTTCGCGCTGGCGATGTAGTCGGGTGCCTGCGGTGCCATGAACGAGTACCCTCGCCTCGCGATGGCTTCTCGGTCCGCCGTCGGCCAACCGGCGGCCGCACCGAACGAAACGATGGTCCCACCCGGCCGGACGGCGTCGGCGGCAAGCAGGCGCTCGGCCGTGTCCGCGCCCAGGCCGTCGAATACGACATCCACGCCCGTCCCGCCGGTGAGCCGCGCAACCATCCCACCTGCATCGTCGAGGCCGACGGCCACGTCCACGGCGCCGCTATCCCGCACCGGGCGCCGCTTGGGCTCGCTTCCCACCATCCCGATGACGCGGGCCCCGTGATGCGCCGCGAGCCGCGTGACCAAGGACCCGACCCCTCCCGCGGCGGTGGTCACCAGGACGGTCTGGCCGTGCTGGACTTCGTAGAGCCGGCGCGCGCAGAGCCAGGCCATGAAGCCCTTCACGGTGAGCGCCGCGGCGATGTCGAAGCCGACGTCCTCCGGCAGGTGGAACAGCAAGTCGGCTTCGATCAGTCGCTCGTCGGCATAGGCGCCCTGGGACCGCAGGTAGCCGACGCGGTCCCCGACTGTGAAGCCGCCCACGCCCGGGCCGACCGCGGTGACGGTGCCGGCACCCTCGATGCCCATGACGCGTCCTGGTACGGACCCGGAAATCAGCCCCTTGCGCTGCAGGACGTCGAAGTAGTTGAACCCGATGGCCTCCTGCCTGAGTTTGACCATGCCCGCGGCCGGCGCGCCGATGTCGCGCTCCTCAGCCTGCATGACCTCCGGGCCGCCCTGCCCGTACTGGGCGATCACCAAAGCCATTTGAACGACCTTCCGAGGTTGTCGGCCGCGCCGGCGTGCGGGAGTCGCCACGGCAGCCGATGGTACCGGCGTCACCTGCCCCCGACACGTTCCGCGGGGGCCGTGAGGGTGTCAGACCTGCGCCCAGCCGCCGTCGACCGTAAGCTCGATGCCGGTCACGTACGACGCGTCGTCCGAGGCCAGGAACAGGGCCGCCTTGCCGATCTCGTCCCCCGTGGCCATGCGGCCGGCCGGCACCTGCGTCTGAATCCAGGCGTTGATCCCGCCGATGCTCTCATCGGGGACCCCGGTCTTGCGCATGATGTCCGTCGCGGTGTGTCCGGGCGCCAGGGCGTTCACGCGGATGCCCCGCCCCTTGAGGTCCGTCGTAAGGGTGCGTGCGAACGAACGGATCGCGGCCTTCGTCGCCGAGTACACGCTGAAGTCCGGCAGGCCCTTGGAGCCAGCAATCGACGTGTTGAGGATGACCGACCCGCCGTTCGGGATGAGCGGCAGCAACTTCTGGACGGTGAAGAACGTGCCCTTCGCGTTCGTGTCGAAGGTGTAGTCGAAATCCTCCTCCGTGACCTGCTCGAACGGGCCGAGGCGGGCGCCGCCCGCGTTGGCGAACAGGACGTCGACACGACCGTGCTTGTTCTCGACATGGACCTTCAGGGCGTCGAGATCCGCGAGGTTGCCGATGTCGCCGCGGAACGCCTCGATGGCTCCCCCGATCTCCCACACGGCGGCATCCAGCGTGTCCTGGTTCCGGCCGGTGATGATGACGGTGGCGCCCTCCCGGACGAACAGGCGCGCGGTCGAGCGACCCATGCCGTCGCTCCCGCCGGTGATGACTGCTATCCTTCCATCGAGCTTACCCATCGCGATGTCCTTTCTCTGTTCTCGTCACAGACCCGACGATGTTCAGGCAGGATATCTATCGGCAAGGATCATCTGTAGAACGGCACAGGGAATAGGGCCTATTCTTGTAAAGAATGGTATGTGACGCTCAATGGGCGGGCGCTCGGCGGACGTCTTTCCGACCTTTGCGATTCGTACGATGCAGGCCCCCGGCCGTCGCCGCAGCTCTTGCGGCAGATGCCCTCCCACTCAGTGGCCCCGAGCTGATCTAACCGTCGGCAACCAGACCTTCCTCGATGCCTGAACGGGTCGAGAGCAGACCCTTCGAAAGCCAAGCTGGTCGAGTTCCATGACTGGCCGGAATAGCGTCTCATCGACCGGACTGTTTTGGATCCCGGCACGCGACACTTGACCACTCCGGCCAGGACACGGTCGCCGCCGTTAAGGAGCCAGCACCATGATATCCGCCCCCAAGCATCCGTCCGCCTTGTGATGACAACGATTGCCATGGCGGCCGGGATGGTGCCTTCCGCGCTCGCTTTCGGAGAGGGCGGCGAGTTCCGCGCGCCGATGGCGGTGGCGGTGATCGCGGGCCTGATCTTCTCGACCCTGCTCTCGCTGGTTTTCGTGCCGGCGGTGTTCCTGCTGATGGACAGCCTCGGGCGCGTGCTCGGCGGCCTGCTCGGCCGCTTCGTAGGCCCTCGGGACGACCCTCAGGCCACTTGGGTGTGAGGGGTAAGTGTGTCATGCACACGATGCCGTCGCGTGTATGAGGAGTCGCGCCTTCGTCCATACCGTCGCTGCGTCCGGGCCTGCCACATGCACTCCGCCCAGACGGGGACTATGACCTGGCGGTTTGTCGCCGCCGGTTCGTGAGCGTCTCCATGATGATGACGCGGCCGAGGCGTCAACGGCAGTCAGCTTGGATCGATTGGAGATCCTCGACGACGCTGTCTCCATCGAACGCGCCGACAGGGCTGTCATTGTCGTGGCCGGCCCGAGACCTGCTCGTGCATGTAGGCTTGCGGGCTGCTCCCGAAGTCGGTGCGGAACGCGTACACGAACGCAGAGGTCGAGCCGTAGCCGAGATGCATCGCGGTCTCGGTCACGCTCAAGCCCCCACCCATCAGTTCGACGGCCCGGAACAGGCGCAGGCGTCGCCGCCAGGACCCATGCCGATGTCGGTCTCAAAGCGCCGCGCCAGGGTCCGCACTGACAGCCCGAGTTCACGTCCCCATTCCTCCGGCCCGCGGGCATCGGCCGGATCGGCGTAGAGCGCTTCGCACAACCCGACCAAGGGACCCTCGCGCGGCCAGGGGAGCGCCCCCGGCAGCGGACGGGCTCTCCGGAACTGGTCCAGGATCAGGGCGGCGACGCGACCGCCGTAGCCGTCATCGTCCTCGGTCCCCTCGATCGCCACCGCCTCCAGGATCAGGGCGCGCAGCAGCGGTTGCACGGCGAACACCGTCGGGTGTTCCGCCACATCGCGCCCGGCCTCATCGGCGACCCACAGGCTGCGGAACTGGGCGCCGAGCAGCGATCCGACCCGATGTTGAACACCGGTCGGCAGCCATACGGCCTGCTCTGGCGAAATCACGAAGGAACACCCTTCCACAGCCACGGTGAGCACCCCGGAGGTGGCGTAGACGATCTGGTGCCAGCGGTGTGCGTGCTCGGCGAAGTACCCGCGCGCCGGGATGGTCTGGGCACGTACGGTTATCGGCCGGGGCGGCACCAGCCCAAGCGGCACCTCGATCGGCTCCCACATCGTCTCCAGTCTCTAAATTGGCAGCCATTCTACACAACTTGGCATCCGGTAGAGATACGGACGGTCGCCCCGCGGCTATAGCTCTTCCGCCTGCTGAACCCGACCGACCCGGTTCGACCTCTCGTGCCAGCCGACTCGTGGGCACAAGGGAACTGCCCGTCGAAACCTGAGTTTCCGATGCCTCACGTTTCCTCGTTGACCGCCGAACAGGCACCTGCTCCCGCTGCCCAATCCGGAACGGCCAATGTCCTGCGGCTGGCCGTCGCTCAGGCGCTCGCCGGGTCGAACTCGGTCGTCGTGTTCTCGACCGGCGCGATCGTCGGCAACATGCTGGCACCGAGCAAGGTCCTAGCGACCCTGCCGATCTCGATTTTCGTCGTCGGGATGGCCGCCTGCTCGCTGCCGGCCGGTAGCATCGCCCGGCGTTACGGCCGGAACGCGGCCTTCATGGGCGGGACGGGGTGCGGCGTGCTCGTCGGGCTCTTGTCGGCCTTGGCCATCCTGACAACCAACTTCTGGCTGTTCAGCGCGGCCCATGTTCTTCGGTGGCGCCTACGCGGCTGTCGTCTTCTCCTTCCGCTTCGCTGCGGCGGAGTGCGTCCCAGCGGAGCGGCGACCGCGCACGCTGTCCACCGTGATGGCGGGCGGGGTCTTCGCTGGGGTAATCGGCCCGCAACTCGTCACCCACACCATGAACCTGTGGCCCCCTACCTGTTCGCCGCCACCTTCCTGGGTCAGGCGGCGGTCGCGGCCCTAGCGGCCGTCGTCCTCGCCGGCGTCCGGCTGCCGCGCCCCGCCGCGGAGGATCTCGACGGCGGGCGGCCCCTGGCCGCGATCCTGGCTCAGCCGCGCTTCATCATCGCGGTGCTCTGCGGGGCCGTGTCGTACCTGCTGATGAACTTCGTCATGACGGCCGCGCCGCTGGCCATGCACCTGTGCGGCCACGCCCGGGAGGACGCCAATCTCGGCCTCCAGTGGCACGTAATCGCCATGTACGGTCCGAGTTTCTTCACCGGGCGGCTGATCACGCGCTTCGGTGCCTCCAGCATCGTTGCCGCCGGTCTGGCCCTGACGGGCGCGGCCGCCATCGTCGGGTTGGCGGGCGTGGACGTCACCCATTTCTGGCTGTCGTTGATCCTGCTCGGGGTCGGCTGGAATTTTGGCTTCGTGGGAGCCTCGGCGCTGGTCCTCGAATGCCACCGCCCGGAGGAGCGGACACGGATGCAGTCGGTCAACGACTTCATCGTGTTCGGGATGGTGGCCCTGGGGTCGTTCTCGTCCGGAGGCCTGCTGACCAGCTACGGATGGGACACGGTGCTATGGGTCTCGTTCGTGCCGCTGGCTCTGGCAGCATCGGCGCTAACGTTCACGGCCGTGCGACGGGCGCGCCGGATGCTTTAAGTCGGCTAAACGGGGGGCTCCGATTCCCTAGGGAACGTCTGCAATCCACCCCGAGCGGGTCCGTCTTTTAGGCCAGCGGACGCCGTGCAAGCTTGTCCTCGCGGGTCGGCCCTAACTTCCTCAGCAGGCTCACCTTGTCCCGAGCTTGGCGGGCCTCCCGGAGGGCGACGTACAGCTTATCGATGAGGACGTGACCGTCCCAATCATCGGCGATCCGAATAACGGTGTCGCCGTGCTCGACCTCGAAGAGGCACGGAGTACAAGGCTCAATCTCATGGCCCTTGAGCGAATGGATGAACGCGGATCGCTGGGAGGTCATCATGGTCTCTCGTCGGCAGTGGACGCGCCGCCCCCGGAGACCTGTCTGGAAATGAAAGCGCCGCCGGGATGCGGCGGCTTGGTATGATCGTCGATCGTGATCGAACGCAGCCGCCCTATGGTGAGGGCGGGCGATAGCTCACGGTGTTGCTGGCGCGACGGATCATGGGGGCTGCTTACGCCAGCGTCCCGGTTCCCGTCAACGAGGCACACAGCCATCTGCTTTCCACCAGAACCGTGCTTCGAGCCGTCCTTGATAATCGCGACGGCAGCATGACGCAGCCTTGCTAAGGGTTCGCCGATGCGGCGTGCTCATCCAGCATCAGGCGCAGCCTGTGCACCGCATCCTCGATCTGCGCCTCGGTTAGCGACGAGTAGCCGAACACCAGCATGTCGTCGTTCGCCTCGGCATTGAAGTCGTAAGCGGCTCCACTCGACAGGGCGTAGATCCCGATGCCCTGCGCCCGCGCCATGACCTGGATCTGCCGGGCGGGAGGAAAACCCGGCGGGAGCTTCCAGACCAGGTGCAGCCCGCTCTCCCCGCCGAGGATGGCGGCTCCCTCGAAGGCCGCCCGCAACGCCGTAACGAGGCGGTCGCGACGCGCCTTGTAGACCTGGCGCAGCCGGCGCAGGTGCCGGTCGAAGTGCCCCTCGTCGATGAAGGCGGCCAGCGCGGCCTGCTCCAGCCAGGCTTGGCCGTTGCTCATCCGGGCCTTGAGCATCCGCGCCTCGTCCCAGAACATGCGGGGGACCGTGGCAAAGCCGATGCGCAGGCCGGCGCCGACCGACTTGGAGAAGGTCCCGGCGTAGAAGACGCGGCGGCCCCCATCGAGACCCGCGAGGGCCGTCAGCGGCGGCCCGTCGTACCGGAAGTCGCTGTCGTAGTCGTCCTCGACGATGTAGCTGTCGGTCTCCTCGGCCCATTGCAGCAAGGCCAGGCGCCGCGTCAGCGTCATGGTGGCCCCAGTCGGGAATTGGTGAGAGGGCGTGACGTAGAGCAGGCTGCCCCGTAACGTCGGAAGCAGGTCGGTCCGCAAGCCCTCGGCGTCGACCGGGATCGGATGAATGGTCAGGCCGGCGCTCCTGAAGATCAGCGAGGCCCCGAGGTAGCAGGGGTTCTCGATGCAGAGTTGCCGGGTGTGCGACTTGAGCAGGTTGAACACGAGGTTGAGCGCGTCCTGCCCGCCCGTGGTCACGATGACTTGGTCCTCGGTGACCGCCACGGCGCGGGCCCGCCGTAGGTGCGTGCTGATGGCGGCGCGGAGCTCCGGCAGACCGGCCGGGTCGCAATAGTCGGTGAGGTAGGCGGTCTCCTTCGCCAGGAGTCGGTTCACGAGCCTCCGCCAGACGCGAAGGGGGAAACCCGCCGGGTCCGAGCGTCCGACCCAGAAGTCGAGCTCCGGCCGGTCGCTGCCTCCGCCGGGCGAGCCCGCGAAGCAGAGCAGGGGCTCGCTTGAAGCGTCCGGGATCGGCCCGTTCGTTTGGTAATGGCCGCCCCGCTGGATCAGCAGGAGGCTGTCCGGCGGGATCGGCTCCACGAACAGACCAGCCGTGCCGCGCGCCTTGACGTAGCCTTCGGCAGCCAAGCGCTCGTAGGCCATCATCACGGTGTTTCGCGACACCCGTAGGCGTTCCGCCAACATGCGGCTCGGCGGCAATGCCATGCCGGCCCTGAGCTGGCCGCCGAGGATGATCTCCCGCACCTGGTCGAAGACCTGAGCCTGCAGCGGCTTGGTGGACTGCGCATCCAGCGCGAGCGTCAATTCCACGGTTCCTCCCGTCGGTATTCCTAACGTTGCATCATCGGTCGTCCACGGCAGTCCCGCCGAAGCGCGACAAAACGGTTGGTACTATGGACACAGCCCGATTTGGCTCTTTTACTGAACCAAAAATTGGAATTGTTTGCGCTTTAGTGCATCCTGGGATCGCACCGAGCACGCCTCCCCGCCAGACAAAGAGGGCCAGGCGCTCGACCGCGGAGGAATCATGAACGAGATCGTCAAGCCGGACTCCCTGATCGTCGCCGAGGCCGAGAGCCTGACGGAAACGTTCTTCGGCGGTTGCCCGCACGATTGCCCCGATACCTGCTCGATGCTGTTCGACGTCAAGCACGGTCAGCTTCAGGGCGTGCGCGGCAACCCGGACCACCCGATGACCCGCGGTGGGCTCTGCGTGAAGCTGAAGGACTACGAGAAGCGCCACTACCATCCGGACCGGCTGCTCTATCCGATGAAGCGGGTCGGCCCGAAGGGCTTGAAAGAGTTCGAGCGCATCACATGGGACGAGGCGCTGGACACCATCGTCACGCGCTGGAAGGCGATCATCGACCAGTACGGGCCGCAGGCCATCGCGCCCTACAGCTACCTCGGCAACCAGGGCCTCGTGCATGGGCTGAACGGCGGTGACGCCTTCTTCAACCGCATGGGCGCTACCGTCACCGAGCGCACCTTCTGCGGCGAGGGCTCGTGCACCGCCTGGCTCCTCACCGTCGGCCCGACCGCGGGCCTCGACCCCGACAGCTACATCCACTCCAAGTACATCGTCATCTGGGCCTGCAACTCGGTCAGCACCAACCTGCACCACTGGGCGATCGTGAAGGACGCGCAGAAGAAGGGCGCCAAGGTCGTTGTGATCGACACCTACGCCTCGCGCACCGCCAAGGCCGCCGACTGGCACATCGCGCCGAAGCCCGGCACCGACGGCGCGCTCGCCATGGCGCTGATCAACTCGATCATGGAGCAGGGGCTCGTCGATCAGGATTACGTCGACAACTACACGGTCGGCTTCGAGGAGTTGAAGGAGCGCGCCAGCACCCGCACGCCCGAATGGGCCTCCGAGATCACCGGCGTCTCCGCCGACGACATCCGCAAACTCGCCCGCGAGATGGCGACCGAGCAGCCGGTGGGCATCCGCATCGGCGTGGCTTTGGAGCGCCACTACGGCGGCGGCCAGACCATCCGGGCGGTCGCCTGCATCCCGGCGCTGACCGGCGCGTGGCGTCATGTCGGCGGCGGCATCACTCAGTTCGGCGTTTGGGAGCACCCCTACAAGTTCGACGTCATCTGCCGCCCGGACCTAATCCCGGAGGGCACCCGCGTCGTCTCGAACCTTCAGATCGGTCGCGCCCTCACCGGCGAGATGAAGCTCGATCCGCCGATCATGTCGATGATGTGCTGGAACTCGAACCCCGTCACGCAGGCGCCCGAGACCGACAAGATCGTCGAGGGGCTGATGCGTGAGGACCTGTTCATGGTCTCGGCCGAACACTTCATCTCCGACACCGCCTCCTACGCCGACATTCTGTTGCCGGCGACCATGGGCGCGGAGATGGAGGACATGATCCTGTCCTGGGGCCACCTCTACCTCACCTACAACACCAAGTGCGCCGAGGCGCCAGGCGAGGCGATCCCCAACAACGAGATCTTCCGCCAGCTCGCCGCGCGGCTCGGCTACGAGGAGGAGAACTTCAAGTGGAGCGACAGCGAGTGCCTTGAGCACTACGTCGATTGGAACGCCCCGGCTTGCGAGGGCATTGACCTCGCCTACATGCGCGAGCACGGCTTCGCCCGCCTCAAGGTTGGCACGCCGGACGACCGGGCGCCGCATCGGGAGGGCAACTTCCCGACGCCCACCGGCAAGTGCATGCTGAAGGTCGAGGGCGCCACGAACTTCGTCGCTCCCCCGTTCCGGCAGATGTACGAGGGCTTCCAGCCCGGCGAGGCGCTCGACCCGCTGCCGGATTACCTCGGCCCGCGGGAATCCCACACCAGCGATCCCGAGCTGGCCAAGCGCTTCCCGCTCAACATCGTCTCGCCCAAGAGCCACTACTTCCTGAACTCCTGCTACGCGAACATGGAGGACAAGCAGAAGGGCCAGGGCGAGCAGTTCGTGATGATCAGCCAAGCCGACGCCGACGCCCGCGGGATCCGCGATGGCGATCGGGTTCAGGTCGCCAACGACCGCGGCGCCTTCAAGGGCGTGGCGCGGATCACCGACGACGTGAACGCCGGCATCGTGGTGGCGACGCTGGGCTACTGGCGCCAGCTGAACGAGGGCACGGTCAACAGCATCTCGTCGGGCGCCTTCACCGACATGGGCCATGCGCCGTCCTTCTCCGACAACCTCGTCGAGGTCTCACGGGCGAACTAGCCGAACGGCCTCCCGCGCAGGCACTCCGAGACGGTGCTCGCGCGGAAAGCATCCGCTACACGCGGCGCGTCTGACCACGGGAAAGGACGATCCAAGTATGGGCGACATCACGACGGTTGCGAGAGCCTTCTTCGACGCCTGCGAGACGGGCGGGGGCTGGGAGGCATGCGAGCGCTACTGTGCCCCCGACGCGACTTTCTCGGCCCAGGCCGACGCCCTCGCCGGCGTAACCTCAGTGCGGGACTACACGGAGTGGATGAAGGGGCTCCTGACCGTCATCCCCGACGGTCGGTACGAGGTGCGGTCCTTCGCTACCGACGAGGAGCGCCGGAACGTGGCGGCCTACGGGGTCTTCCACGGGACCCACACTGGCGAGGGCGGCCCATGCCCGCCCACGGGCAAGGCCACGTCGACCGACTACGTCTACGTCATGCAGTTCGAGGGCGACAGGATTGTCGGCCTGACGAAGATCTGGAACGACGCCCGGGCGGTAAAGGAACTCGGCTGGACCTAGCCGTACGTAGAAGCGTCTTCAGGCTGTATGGGCCATTCGCCGTTGGCCAGCAGCCTGTCGGCCATGAGGAAGACGGCGAACTCCGATGTAGGAGACGCTTCCCAGTCGCTGGGAGATGCCCGACGGACGTTGAGGGTGAGATACGAAAACCCTCTCGGAGGCGCCGGAAAGCAACTTCGAGCTCGGGTGGCGTGTAGGTGGATGTGATACCCCGTGCGCTAGCGGTTACGGGTCGCGCTCCTGGCTGGCTCGTGGTGGTGTCAAAGCGGCTTTTGGGATGACCGACGGGGTGTGCCGCTGACCCTGAATTGAGTTCCGGCGGGATTTCGGTCAGCGTTAGGGGGCCGTTCTCGGTCAAGAGCTCGGCTATCTCCTGTATGACGCGATCCCAGAACTCCTCGGCGCGGAAGCGGTCGAGCTGGTTCTCAACCTTGGCGAGACGCACCTGGACGCGCCCGGCTTCGTCCTCGGCGGCCTTGGCTCGGGAGGCGGGCGCGGTGTTCCCGGCGGGAAGATTTTGTAGCCTCGCCGCTCGACAACTCCGTGCAGAGGCTGCTTGCGAGCAAAGAGCAGCCATTCCAGTGGTTGTGGCAGAAGGTCCGGAAGTGGCGCGTTTCGGACTCTCAATGACCTGACGGCGCTTTGACGCACGGCTGCGCATGTCGAGTGCGTGTCCCAACGGCTACATCGCATCCAACCCCTCTCTACCTGCGCCTGGGCCCCGGGCAGGCCCACCGCCGCGGGCCCACCGGCCCACCCCAGCCCTCCGCTACCGCCGGCCTCCCCAGCGCTTGGCCATGCTCCGTCGGCGTCGGCCCTACGCCGCCACCTGTTCATCCCTCCGCCCGTCCCGGGAATCCCGTGTCGGCCGCACACCCGCGGCCGACACGAGGCAATTCGACATGGACATCAATATCCCCCTGCCGCCGCCAACCGATGCTGGTAGCCTTAATGAGACCGGCGACATCCTCGCCGCCCACAACACCCTCGACCCGTCTGGCCTCGGCGCACCCCCTTCCCACCTGCCGCTCATCCCCGAGGTTGCCCGCCGCCGTCACCACGTGTTCGTCCCCGCCGACCACCGCTTCAAGGCAGCGGCCCGCTTCCTCCAAGCCCTCTGGCGCGAGGACCGTGACCTGCCAATCGGCACCCATCTCGATCGCGCCAACCCCCACCGCGTCCGCCGCCTCGGCTCGCGCATATCGATCGCAGCCGGCCGCACCGGCGCCAACTTCATGACGCCCTCCATCGCCGCGGTGGCCGCCAGGGCGCTGGCCTACCGCGAACCTGGCGCCGCCTACGACATCGGCCGCCTGCGCACCAACCTGCTGTCTTCGCAGCCGCTCGCCTTCAACCTGTTCGGTCCACTCGCCGCCGACCCCGCGCTAGCTACCCGCTTCATGGCAGAGCTATTCCCCGACGCACTGGCAGAGGTCACAGACATCCTGTTCGAGCACAGCCCTGGCCGCGGCGACGCACGCTTTACCGCCGACCGCACCGCGTTCGACGTCGTCGTTCGCGGCACCGCGCCGTCCGGCGCCCGGGCGCTCATCTGCATCGAGATGAAGTACAGCGAAGCCGGATATGAACCTGCCCCACCGCCCAACCCGCGGCACACGGAGATCGCGCATACGACCCCAGGCCTGTTCATCGCGCCCGACGACCCGACCCTGACCGGCCCAGCCTGCCAGCAGCTCTATCGCCAGCACTGCCTCACAGCCGCCATGCTCACCGCCGGCCTCGCCGACACGGCCACGCTTGCCTTCATCGCCCCCGCGCACAATCAACTCGCACACGGCGCCGCGGCAACTTACAACCGTCACCTCACGGACCCGGCCGCCGGCCCGATCCCGTTCATCCCGCTCACACTGGAACACGCGTTCACCGCGCTGGCAGCGGCTGGCATCCCTGTACAAGCCGCGACGCTTCATCGACGCTACACCGATTGGTGGCTGCTCGACGGCGAGCTCGAACTCGCGATGGGAGCCGCCGCATTCGTACCCGCTGCTGAAGCATTAGCAGCGCCCACGCACATGCCGACCGTCGACACCACCAGCGCGAGCAAGCCGATCAACCGTTCACGATCGCAGCGCACTCGGCCCGCGACCCGGGCCCGCGCTGCTGCGTGATTGCAGAATAAACAATGCACGACACGAGCCGGCGGCAATCACATGCTGCCGATTCGAACCCGTTTCTGACGCAAACTCACACCGCCGCGGACGCGTGAGCCACACCGGCTCACCCACCCAGGCACATCTCTGATTCTGCCCGGTTCGTGCACCGTGCAAGTGTTTGAAACTAGAGAGGTTCGAGTGGCCCGGTTCTGTACACATGCGGCCTTATCCGCGACCGGCGAGCTGTAGCTCAGCCCCGCCGTAACAACCGCCCATTTCGCGACGACACCATCGCCGCCGCCGGCAGCCGCCTGATCCGCGTTCAGATGACGACAGCTAGGCCAATCCAAGCTTCCCATGCGCCTCGGCGGGCGTCATCTGCCGTATGGATTCTTCGGAAAAGCCAAGCTCACGAAGCGCCGCTCGCTGACGGTTCGTGATCATCAGCGACACCGCAGGAGACGTTACAGACGCGGTGCCCATAGCGTTCAGCTCGGCGTCCTCAGCGCGGCCGACCGGGTCGAGGAACGCTCCCTCTTCCGCAGCCAGATTGAGGACCAACCGAAGATAGTCGTCAGTTCCCGCCATTCACGACCCACATTGCTCCTATGCCGACCTGAGGAGTGCGCCGGATCAGCCTCGGGACGGCGGTACCGCCCGCTCTGACGAAGCAGCAGGCGATAGCCGTCGGGGCTGTTCCATCAGGGCTAGGTCTTGCCTACCGTCGCCCCGAGTGGAAACGGTGACGCCAGCCCTCATCCAGCCTGCGTTCCTCCGCGCTCTCCTCCGGGACAGCTTCCAGACGCAGGAGGATCATCGCAAACTTGTTCTGCTGAAGGTAAACCTGCTCGTAGAGGGACGGCGCGCGGAGGTCGCGCTTCACGTCGATCCAGAGATCGGAACTACACGCGGCGATGTCGCTCGCGATGTTCGGCTGATGTGGACCACTGTGATAGAGCGAGCCTGTCGGGACCGGGCTGCCGACCGCGGAGATGATGGCCGGAAAGGAGAGGCTGCGGTAGCACCGCTGCACCCGGTCATTGCCCGCCACGACGATGGCGATCCTCTCGGGTTGGTATTGCACGTAGGCCCGAGCCGCCGCCTCCTTGCCGACCGCGAAGTCGCGCGCGAGCATGAGAACGTGCTGCAGATTGGGCTCGCGAAAGGCCGCCATGGCTCCCCGCAACAGGTGCGGAGGCCATTAACATGAGAGTGGCGAAGCGATTGGCCTCGACCTCCCTGCGCTGCCGCTGATCACCCTCCTTCGCTGTGACGCGGAGAAGGTCAGAGCTCTTGCACAGGAACTGGCCGGGCTGATCCGGGACGTGGTGCGCCAGCAGGAAGTGGGCGAGTTCATGCGCGATGGTGAAGCGGCGACGCGGTTCGCCCCCGCGCTTGACGAGGATGGTGCCTTCGCACCGCTTCGCGTCAGTAACGAGGCCACCCTCGAACTCGTCGGTGTCGAGGTCCTCTATTCCGAGAATGCCAAGGCGCGCGCACAGGTCTTGGATCGGCACGGGCACCGAAAGGTTCGGCTCAGCCTGTAGGATGCGTTTGACGAGCGCCTCCGGCGAGGCCGAGTCTACGAGGTCCATCCTGCTGATCGGCATCCGCGCAGCCCCATCCCGTCCCTACAGGCCGCCACTCACCCGCGATCCCAGGACGTGACTACAGAGAGTTCGTGCAGGTGGTAAGCCGAAGGACCGGTTTTGCGCCTGTCGGCTATCCGGCATGGCGTAATCTGGCCGAAAGCGGAATGACCGCTTTAGAGAAGGCTGCCCGGAGAAGCGGACGTTCTTCTACCAACCCAATTGAGGTGGCTGCCGCTGGCTCATCGGGGAAGTCGAGCCGGCCGGGGTCGAGGTCGGGCGAAGCCGCGAACCACGCCTCCTGCGCCGCCTTCACTTCACCGGAGCGCCGCCGACATCGCTGACAAGCAGTTGATCATCCGAACGGCCTCCTCGATGCGTGCGGCAGTGAATGCGAATTCATTGCCCTCTCCCCGTCGCAGGGCCGGCCAAACGCAGAACAGATCCGCCAGAGCAGGAGATTGTGCCCACATGCGGATCTCGAAAGGAGCGTCGAAGCGGAGTGGCTGCGCTGCATGATCCCGCAGCGCCGCCGCGACGGTCTTCTGGATCGCCGCGCAGGCCTGCGCGGGCGAGAGGCTGATGCCGCTGTTCTGTCCCGTCGCACGCTTGATTTCCACGAATCGGGTCTGAGGAAACAGCGCATGGTTCTCGGCGATGAAGACGTCGTCGCCGCTCCCCATCACGACCGGCACGCCGTATTCGCCAGCCAGCGCGCCATAGAGACCGGCTTCGCCAAGTTCAAGGCCGTTGATCTCTAGCCGGGCGAAGGCGAAGCTGTTGATCGTGTGGGCCAGGATGCCCCGTCCGCTCGCCCGTGAGTGGTAGCCCACGAGGCAAACCGCATCGATGTCCTGATCGAGGCCTGCCATCATCCCGAGGGGCCGCGGCTTACCCTGCACGACCTGCGCCCTGGGATCGAGGAGGTCGGGGGGCATGTTGCGGAAGTCGCCGTGCGAGTCGTTGACCAGTACCGCCCGCGCGCCGCCGTCGAACGCGCCCGCGATGGCGGCGTTGGCCTCGCGCGTCATCAGCAGCCGCGCGCGCTCGTATTCGGGGTTGCCCGGCGTCGTCTGGACGCGATGGTAGATTCCGGCGACGCCCTCGATATCCGTCGAGATCAGGATGCGCATCGCTCAGGCTCCGAGGATATCGGCCCAGCCGGGCAGGAGATCGGACAGCGCGCGCCGCCTGTGGCCGTCGCGGCCCGTCACCGCCTCGGCCCGCCACAAAGCGTGGATGATCGCCTGCTCGATCCCGTCCGCAGCGGCCTCGAACAGCGGGTCGAGCTCCGTGTCGTGCAGCAGGGCGAGCGCCGGCATCGGGCGCATGGGATCGTGCGGCGCGGTGTAGGCGGTCGAGAAAGCGAGCGCGATGTCGCCGCTGCCGTGGCCGAACACCGACCCGGTCCGGGCGAGGCCCGCCCCGGCCCGCAGGGCGAGGCGGCGGAGCTGGCGCGCGTCGAGGGGCGCGTCGGTGGCGACGATCATGATAATCGACCCCTTCTCCGGGGCCTCCGCGGCCGGTTCCGGTTCGTCCGCGGCTGCCCGGAGGTGGGCGGCGAGCGGCGTGCCGCAGACCCGGATCTGGGACGGTTTGCCGAAATTCGACAGGACGAGGGTCCCCAGCGTGAAGCGGCCGCGCGTGCGCGTGCGGACCCGCCGGGAGGCGGTACCGATGCCGCCTTTGAGGCCGAAGCTCGACATCCCGCGCCCGGCCCCTACCGATCCTTCCGCGACGTCGGCGCCGGCCGCGCCGAGGGCGTCGCGATAGTGGGACGCCTCCACCGCCATACGCTGGATGTCGTTGAGGTAGCCGTCGTTGCACTCGAACACGAGCGGGTTGAGCGTCGGCAGCGTGCGCCCGATCTCTGGATTGTCGGCGATCGCCGCGCGGATCTGGGCCGCGGCCACCGCCGGCACGGAGAAGGTGTTGGTCAAGGCAATCGGCGTCTCGAGCACGCCGAGTTCCTCGACCTGCATCAGGCCGACGGATTTGCCGAACCCGTTCAGCACGATGCCGGCCGCAGGAACACGGTCTCGGTAGGGATCGCCGCCGTGCGGCCGCACGACCGTCACCCCGGTCTGCACGTCGCCTTCGGCCAGCGTGCAATGGCCGACCGTCACGCCCGGGACGTCGGTGATGGCGTCGCCCGCGCCCCGCGGCAGGCGGCCGACGCGGGGCGCGGGGCGCGGAGGGGCGATGTCCGTCACAGGCGGTCGATCTTCGGGTCGAGGGCGTCGCGCAGGCCGTCGCCGAGGAGGTTGAAGGCCAGCACCGTGAAGAAGATCGCCAGGCTCGGGAACAGCGCCACGTGCGGCGCCGAGACCATGTCGGCGCGGGCCTCGTTGAGCATGGCGCCCCATTCGGGCGTCGGCGGCTGCGCGCCCATGCCGAGGAAGGACAGACTCGCGGCCGTGATGATCGAGGTACCCAGCCGCATGGTGAAGTAGACCACGATGCCCGAGATCGTGCCCGGCAGGATGTGGCGCAGGATGATCGTCCGGTCGGGAGCGCCGATGCTCCGCGCGGCCTCGATGTAGGTGGTGTTCTTCAGGACCAGGGTCGTGCCGCGCACGAGGCGCGCGAAGGCCGGGACGCTGAAGACCGAGACCGCCACGACGACGTTGACGAGCCCTGAGCCCAGAATGGCGACGACGCCGAGCGCCAGCAGGATGCCCGGGAAGGCGAACAGCACGTCGGACATCCGCATGACGATCCGGTCCCACCAGCCGCCGTAATAGCCCGCCAGGAGACCGAGCACGGTCCCGACCAGGCCGCCGACGGCGACCGAGAGGAAGCCAGTCGCGAGGGAGATCCGCGCGCCCTCGACGATGCGGCTCAGGATGTCGCGTCCGAGGGGATCGACACCGAGCCAGTGCGCGAGCGAGGGGCCCTCGTTGATCCGGTCGTAGTCGAAGTCGTTGACCGGGTCGTAGGGCACGATCCACGGAGCCAGCACGGCCACCGCGAGCAGCAGGCCGATGAAGCCCAGGGCGACGACGGCGACACGCTGGCGCCGGAACTTGCGCCAGAATTCCGACCACGGCGTCCTGATGCCGGTGGGGACGGGCGCGACGGTGGGGGCGGCGGGGACGAGGATGTCGGTCACGGCCGGCTCACCTGTAGCGGATGGTCGGGTTGATGAGGCCGTAGAGCACGTCCACGACCAAGTTGATCAGGATGAACTCCAGCGAGAACAGCAGGACCAGGGCCTGGATCACAGGGTAGTCGCGCTGGTTCACGGCATCGACGAGCAGACGGCCCATGCCGGGCCAATTGAACACCGCCTCCACGACGATCGAGCCGCCGAGCAGGAAGCCGAACTGCAGGCCCATCATGGTCACGACCGGGATCAGGGCGTTGCGCAGGCAGTGCTTGGCGATGACGACGCGCTCCTTGAGGCCCTTGGCACGCGCGGTGCGCACGAAATCCTCGCCGATCACCTCGACGAAGGCCGCGCGGGTGAAGCGGGCCATCACGGCGGCCACGGCCGCGCCGAGCGTCAGCGACGGCAGCACGTAGTGCCGCCACGTGTCGGCACCGACGGTCGGAAGCCAGCCGAGCTCGACCGAGAAGATTTGCATCAGGAGGATGCCGAGCGCGAAGGCCGGGAACGAGATGCCGGACACGGCGAGGGTCATCCCGACCCGGTCGGGCCATTCGTTGCGGTAGACCGCCGAGACGATACCGATGATCAGCCCGAAGGCGACCGCCCAGGCCATGCTGGTGAGGGTGAGTAGGAGGGTCGGCAGGAAGCGCTCGCCGATCTCGATCGAGACCGGGCGGCGGGTGCGGATCGAGACGCCGAGATCGCCGCGGGCGAGGTTGGCGAAGTAGCGCACGAACTGTTCCGGCAGGGGCCGGTCGAGGCCGAGCTCTGTGCGCACCAGGGCCACCGTCTGGGCGTCGGCATCCTGCCCGGCTGCCAGCCGGGCCGGATCACCGGGCAGCAGGTGGACGAACAGGAAGACCAGCACCGAGACGATCAGCAGCGTCGGCAGCAGCCCGAGGAGCCGCTTGAGCAGGAAGGTCAGCATAGGCTCGCGCCCGGGATCCGGGGTTTCCGTGAAGCGATCGCGCGGGCGCGCCGCGCCGGGCCGGCCAACGATCGGGCCAGCCGGCGCAGGGTCCGCGATTGGCGGCTACTGAGTGACAGCGATTTCGCCGGAATCGATGTTGCCGTCGGGCATGACGTAGACGCCGGAGAGCCGCGCGGAGGTCGCGTAGAGATTCTGCTCGGTAACCAGCGGCGCCCAGGGGGCGTCCTTCATCACGATCTCCTGTGCCGTTGCGTAGAGCTCCGCCCGCTCCGCGTCGTTCGTCGAGACCAGCGCCTTGGCGAGGAGGGCGTCGAACTCGGCGTTGCTGTAGTAGGCGGTGTTGTTGAGCTTGGGCGGCCACGCCTCCGTCGCCAGCAGCGGCCGCAGGCCCCAGTCGGCCTCGCCAGTCGAGGACGACCAGCCGGCATAGTAGAGGCGGACGCGGGCGGTCTTCGGATCCGGCGCGGTCTGCACCCACTCGGTGCGCTGGCCAGGCTCCAGGGCCAGGGTCTGCACCTTGATGCCGACCTGGCCGAGCTGCTGCTGGAGGAACTGAATCGCCTTCTGGGCGGTGGTGGTGGTGTAGGCGCTCCAGAGGGTCGCCTCGAAGCCGTTGGCGTAGCCGGCCTCCTTCAGGAGTTGGCGCGCCTTGGCCGGGTCGTAGGGCCAGGGATTTATCTTGTGGGCGTAGCGCACGCCCTGCGGGACGATGCCCTGCGCGGGGAAGGCGTAGCCCGAGAAGGCGACCTTGGCCAAGGCCTCCTTGTTGATCGCGTAGTTGATCGCCTGGCGGACGCGCAGGTCGTCGAACGGCTTCTGCAGCACGTTCATGCTGAGATATCGCTCGATGATCGAGGCGTGCACCTCGATCTTCAGCTTCTTGCTGGCTTCGAGCATTTTGGCCTGCTCGTAGGGCAGCGGGAAGGCGAAGTCGGCCTCGCCGGTCTGCAGCATGGCGGCGCGGGTGCCGTTCTCGGGCACCGGCTTCCACGTGATGGTGTCGACCTTCGGGAAGCCGGCCTGCCAGTAATCGGCGAACTTCGCGCCCTTGACGTAATCGGTCTGCTTCCAGTCGACGAAGGTGAACGGCCCGGTGCCGACCGGGTGGAAGGCGATGTCTTTGCCGTACTTCTTCAGGGCTGTGGGCGAGATGATCGCCGCCGAAGCGTGGGCCAGCGAGTTGATAAACGGCCCGAAGGGCTCCTTCAGGGTGATGCGCAGGCTTGCGGGTGAGAGCACCTCGATCGTCTTGATGCGGTTGAACTGGTTGTACCGCGCGAGGTGGTTCTCCGGGTCGAGGACGCGGTCGAGGTTGGTCTTGACCGCAGCGGCATCGAACGTCGTGCCGTCGTGGAATTTGACGCCCTCGCGCAGCTTGAACGTGTAGACCAGACCGTCGGGCGAGCTCTCGTAGCTCTCGGCCAAGACATTGCGGACCTTCAGGTCCTTGTCGAAGCCGAAGAGGCCCTCGTAGAACGACTTGGTGACGGCGGTCGTGAGTGTCGTGTTGGTGTTGTACGGGTCGAGGGTCTCGGGCTGGCCACTGATCGCCAGGATCGGGTCGCCCGCGGCGGCAGCGGGGGCGGCCGCCGCGGCGAGCAGGCCGGCGGCGAGGAGGAAGCGCTCGAACATGGTCAGGCCTCGGGGCATGGGACGATCCTGCTGGCGGGGATAGGGGGTGTCAGGCGGCGAGGCCGCCGACCGTGTGGCGGGCGACGAGATGACCGGGGCCGATCTCGACGAGGGGCGCGACCTGCGGTTCGTCGCCGAGCGCCCGGACCGGGCTCGGGATCTCGTCGGTCAGGAGCCGGCGGGCGCGCAGGTGCCGGCGGGCCGGATCGGCGACCGGCACCGCCGCCATCAGCTTGCGGGTGTAGGGGTGCTGCGGGTTCTCGAAGATCGCCCGGCGGGGGCCGATCTCGACGATCTGGCCGAGATACATCACTGCCACCCGGTGGCTGATCCGCTCGACCACCGCCATGTCGTGGCTAATGAAGAGGTAGGCGAGGCCGAACTCGCGCTGGAGGTCGAGCATCAGGTTCACGATCTGCGCCTGGATCGAGACGTCGAGGGCCGAGACCGCCTCGTCGGCGACGATGACCTTCGGGTTCAGGGCGAGGGCCCGGGCGATAGCGATGCGCTGCCGCTGTCCCCCCGAGAACTCGTGCGGGTAGCGCTGGGCCTGGTCGGGGGTCAGCCCAACGCGCTCGAGCAGCCACGCCACCCGCGCCTCGGCCTCGCGGCGCGTCGCGATCCCATGGACCAGCAGAGGCTCCATGATCGAGAAGCCCACGGTCAGGCGGGGATCGAGGGACGCGTAGGGGTCCTGGAAGATGAACTGGATGTTGCGCCGCAGACCGCGGAGCCGGCCGGGGGGCAGGTCGCGGACGTTGCCGCCGTCGAACTCGATCAGGCCGCTCTCACTCTCCACAAGGCGCAGGAGCGAGCGGCCCGTCGTGGACTTGCCGCAGCCGGATTCGCCGACGAGGGCCAGGGTCTCGCCGGGATGGAGATCGAAGCTGACCCGCTCCACCGCGTGGACGCGGCGGCGCACGCGGTTCAGCAGGCCACCGCGGATGTCGAACCGGGTGACGAGGTCGCGCACCCGCAGGATCGGACCAGCGCCGGCGCGAACGGTGTCATGGGGCGCGTCGACTGCGGCTGGGGCCGCCTGCCCTGCCGGCTGTTCCCGGGCCTCGGCCCGCAGCAGGTCGAACTTCCGCGGCAGGTCGCTGCCCGCCATGGCGCCGAGCTTGGGCACTGCGGCGAGCAGCGCCCGGGTGTAGACGTGGCGCGGCGCAGCGAAGAGCGCGGGCGCCGCCCCCTCCTCGACCTTGTCGCCGCGGTACATGACCAGCACGCGGTCGGCGATCTCGGCCACCACGCCCATGTCGTGGGTGATGAAGACGACGCCCATCCTCATCTCGGCCTGGAGGCTGCGGATCAGCTCGAGGATCTGCGCCTGGATCGTGACGTCGAGGGCCGTGGTCGGCTCGTCGGCGATGAGCAACTGCGGCTTGCAGGACAGCGCCATGGCAATCATCACGCGCTGGCGCATGCCGCCGGAGAGTTGGTGTGGGTAGCGCGTGAGGACGTTGCGCGCCTCGGGGATGCGCACGAGGTCGAGCATCCGCATGGCCTCGGCCCGGGAGGCGGAGGCGCTCTTCCCCTGATGGACGCGGATCGATTCGGCGATCTGGTCCCCGGCGGTGAAGACCGGGTTCAGGGAGGTCATCGGCTCCTGGAAGATCATCGCGATCTCGGCGCCGCGGATCGCCCGCATCTGGGCGTTCGGGGCGGCAGCGAGATCGAGGACCTCGCCCGAGCCGCGCCGGAACAGCATCTGCCCGGCCGCGATCCGGCCGCCGCCGTGCTCGACGAGGCGCATCAGGCTCAGCGAGGTCACGGACTTGCCGGACCCGGACTCGCCGACGATCGCCAGGGTCTCGCCGGCATCAACGTGGAACGACAGGTCGCGGACCGCCTCCACGACCCGCTCGGAGGTCGCGAAGCGGACGGCGAGACTGGTGACGGAGACGACGCGCCCGTCGGGCATCGCGGTGGGAGAGCCGGTTCCGGCTGCGATGGTCGGCATGGCGGATCTCAGCGCGCGGGAGCTGGGACGCGGCGGGACTCGCCGAAGATCGCGGTGGTTGGTGCCTCGCCGGGGCGGACGAGGCCGCGATACATGCCCTCAGTGTTGAACGGCATCGCGACACGGCCGCGCGCGTCGACGGCGATCAGTCCGCCGCGGCCCCCAACCGCCGGGAGCGCGTCCTCGACCACCGCCCGGGCCGCCGCCGCTAGGTCCTGGCCCCCGTAGGCCATGCGCGCGCAGACATCGTGCGCCGCCGCGACGCGGATGAAGGCTTCGCCCGTGCCGGTGCAGGAGACGGCGGCGGTCCGGTCGTCCGCGTAGGTGCCCGCGCCGATCAGCGGCGAGTCGCCGATACGGCCGGGACGCTTGTTGGTCATGCCGCCGGTCGAGGTCAGGGCGGCGAGATGGCCGTCCCGGTCGAGGGCGACGGCGCCCACCGTGCCGAACTTGCGGGTCTCGTCGAGGGGCCCCGACGCCGTGTCGTGATCGAGGGCCACCTGCCCGGCGGCCAGTGCCCGGCGGAGCTGGTCGCGGCGGGCCTCCGTCGAGAAGAAATTCGGTTCGACCATCTCCAGACCGTGCTGCAGCGCGAAGGCCTCGGCGCCGGCCCCGGCCATCAGCACGTGCTCGCCCGCCTCCATCACCGCGCGGGCTGCGCGGCCGGGCCGGCGCACCCGCGCGACCCCCGCAACGGCACCGGCCAACAGGGTGGCGCCGTCCATGATCGCGGCGTCGAGTTCGTGGGTCTCGGCGCTGGTGAAGACGGCGCCGTGGCCGGCATTAAAGAGCGGGCACTCCTCCAGGAGGTCGACGGCGCAGCTCACGGCGTCGAGGGCGCTGCCGCCGGCGGCGAGGCAGGCCGCTCCGGCCGCAAGGATCTCGGCGAGGGCCGCGTGATAGCCCGCCTCGACAGGATCGGCCTGGCCCGACGCGATCGTCCCGGCACCGCCGTGGATTACGAGTACGGGGCTGTGGTCGCTCATGGAACGGTTCCCGGGGGCGGGGTGTCGGGCAGGTCGTCGGTTCCGCCCTGCGGCGGCCAGGCGGCGTAGTCGCGGTCGAGCCAGGGCAGGACGGCTTCCGTCACCTGCGTCGCGGCCGGGACGAGATCCACGGTGGCGTGGGCGAAGGCGCTCGCCAGGGCCTCGACGAGGGCCGTCAGGCTGGCATCTGAGGCGGCAAAGTAGTGGCAGTCAGTCTGCGCGTAGAGCGCGATCGTAGCGGTGGCGACGAGGGGCGAGTGCGGTCCGTCGGTCAGCGCCAGAACCGCGGCGCCGTGCTTCCGGCCGATCTCGGCCAGCCGCACCGTGTCGGCGAAGTACCGCGGGGTTGCGAGCGCGATGACGAGGTCGTCGGTCGTCAGCCGGCGCAGAGTCCGGGCGGCGAAGCCGGGCCCCTCCAGTGTCGCCAGCAGGTGGACGTCCTCGCGGTTGACGTCGAGGTTGCGCGCCAGGATGCCGGCCGGCCAGCTGCTGCTGCCCAGCCCGACAATGTAGACCCGTCGGGCCCGGCGGATCGCCTCGACGGCCTGCGCACAGGTCTGGCCGTCGAGCCCGCGGCGTGTCGCTTCGATGTTGCGGACGATGTCGGCCAAGGCTCCGTCAAGGATGCCGGACGCGGTAGCGGTTTGATCTCGGCCGCCGCGCAGCTTCTCGACCGGGGCGAGCGCCTTCTCATAGCCGAGGACGAGGGCCGCGCGGAACTTTGCGTAGCCCTCATAGCCCACAGCGCGGGCAAACCGATTGGCGGTGGCGACTGAGACGCCGACCAAGTCGGCAAGCTCATTCACGGGCAGGGTCGCAGCGCGCAACGGATGATCAAGGACGAAGCGGGCTACGTCTCGGTGAGCGGAGCTTAGCGCCGGAAACGCTTGTGCGATCCGCTGCGCGACAGACAGTTCCTCCTGGTCCGATGCCACGACGCTCCAGCCGATCAAAAAATCTCACTGGTGGTCAGTCTGAGAGTTTTTTCGATCACCCGCAAGCGCTTCGATGCTTATTTTCACAGCACCGGCTGCACAAATCGCTGAACTTTCCAGGCAAATTGGGCCATCTCACTCGTGATCAGATGCGGATCTGGGGCTTCGTCCCGAGGCGAGCCGCATAATTTTGGTTCGCGGGCGATCGGTTCGTCGGTCCGGAGCAGAGCTTTCGGTGACGCGGTGCGCCGAGGGCAGCCTCGCTTTGCGCAGGTCGTACGTCGCATTGCGGGGGCATCGGGAAGCCACTTCAATCAGTGGCCCAACCGTGATCGCAGGAGCGAGATAGATCTTCGTCGGGTCCGACGAACATGGCGGCCTTGGCGATCGACGCTTGTAACTGTGGTGCGTAGGTCTTGCCTCTACCGCAAGGTCTGGCGCTCGCTCGGCTACAAGTAGATCAGAGTCATCACATTGGGGTCCGCTTTCGGGCAAGGATGAGAGTCCGCTGAATGGCCGAGATGGGCGCAAAGCCGAATGTCTGATCTTGCGAGCTTCGGCGATCCGGCGTCACGTCTTTTGGCCGATAGGAGATAGTCCGCTTGCAGCTGAGCGGAGCAAAAAGCGGTCGCGCGCCTGGCAGGTCTTAGAACGGGAGAAGTCGCCGGAAGCGGGCGATGTTCACGAGCGACACCAGGGATGAGGCCACGTAGGTGAGGGCCGCGGCGCGCAGTACGGTGCGGGCGCCAAGCATATCGTCAGCGTCAAGGAAGCGACCTGTTTCCAGGATGGGCAAAGCCCGGCGGAAGCTCGCGTCGAGCTCGACAGGCAGCGTTAAAAGGTGAAACACGAGGCGAACGCTGAGGAGCGCGATGCCGAACCCGACCTGTAAGGCGAGTAGGGCGGGGGATTTGGTGACGGCAAGCATGATGGGCGCGGTCATCATGACCAAGCCTGGAGCAAACTCGAAGCCCCGGACGACCTGGGCGAAGGTCACCCGCGCCGCGAGCAGCCGATCCCCCTCCGCGTGCTGGAGCGCGTGAGAAACCTCATGTGCTGCGACCGCGACCGCCTTTATGGAGCGGCCGTTATCACTCTCTGGCGACAGGCGCACGACGTTGGCGACTGGATCGTAGTGGTCGGCTTGCGCGATCTCGACGGGAACATCCTCGAGCCGTGCCAGGTCGAGTAGATGGCGGGCTAGTTCGCCTCCGGTCCCGGGCAGGTCCGGCCGCTCGGTGGCGTGTTGCTGCATCGCCCGACGCACCCACCACTGGGGTCCGAACACGAGGCCGAACAGAAGGGTGACGCCGAGCGCCAGGAGGACAGGCATACCGCGTATGTAGGCTCGCGGCCGAGTCGGTGTAAGCGCGGCGCTTTACACCACCACCTGCGCGTCTCTTGGGCCAGGAAGAAGGATGAAGTTGCGGTTTGGCGGGCGGCCGAGGCGTTCGCGCGGCCCGTTCTGGTGCGTTACCATCGTGACCGACGTGAAATGCGGACGCGGCACTGGGAGGTGGCTGGCCCAAGGTGGATCAGGGCCGCACGGCCGGCGTCTCTAGTGGCAGCGGGGCGGCCCGAGTCACGAGGTAGAGTTCGAGCGCGATGTATTCCGGCGCGCCGTACCCGAAGGGCTCGGCACGCATGCCGGTGAGGCAGTTGCGCAGGCGTCGCTGTAATGAGCCGAGACCCTGCCATTCGAGGCGGTAGAGCGGGTAGCCGGTCGGATGTCCCTGCGGGATCGCCGCCGCGCCAAGGCGGCGGCCCCAATGGTCGTCGTGGCAGATCGCGCAGGACAGGCCGAGCTGTCCCTGACGCGCCTCGAAGAGTGCGCGGCCCTCCGCCCGTGTGGGATCGAGCCGGGGATCGTCTGGTGGGGTAATCGGCAGCCCGCGGGACTGCGCGACGATGAAGGCCGTGAGCGCCAACAGGTCAGGGCTCTCGTAGGCGAGAGGCTCAACGCGCTGATGCTCCCGTCGGCAGGTGTTGACCCGGGCCTGGAGGTCGATGGGTTTCTGGGTCCGCGCGTCCCAGGCGGGATAGCGTGTCGCGACGCCGCGCATCGTGGACGAGGCCTCGCCGTGGCAGCCGGCGCAGGCGGGGCGGCCGGAGGGAGGCGCCTTCGTCCAGAGATCTTCCCCATCCGCAACCGCGAGCATGCCGGGATTGGCCCCGTCGTCCCGCTGCATCGCCTGGATCTCGGGGCTCATCTGATCGAAGCCCGAGCGCCGCTCGGCCGGCGGGATCGGCTCCGCCCCAGTGAGAGCGCCAGAGAGGAGCAGGCTCACGGAAGCCACCGGCAGCAGACGGCTCAGGCGGCGCGGCACGGCCAGGCTCAGGCTACGGTGATCGCCGCGGACTCGGTCTGGTCGAAGCCGCCATCGCCGCGCCACGTGAAGCTGAAGCGGCCGCTGCGCGTCGCGATCCAGGTGAAAGTGATATAAGGGTTGGCGGCCGAGGCGGGAAACAGCTCGGCCCTGAAGATCTCCTCGTCCTCGAAGCGGCAGACGAAGTCCGTCACGATGTTGCGCGGCAGGATGCGGCCGTCGGCACCGGGTCGGAAGCCCGTTTCCATCGGGTGAGAGATCAGGGTCTTGATCGTGATCGTGTCGCCGGGCTTGGCGGTCTTCGGCAGGTTGATCAGCGTCCGGGCCATCGGGGTCAGCCCTCCAGGCAGGCGGCGAGGGTCACGATGGCATCCGCGCTCGCCGACCAGTAGGTCCCGTCGCTCATCTCGGCGATAGCGGTGATGCGCTGCGTGTCGGCGAGCCGGATACGTGTCGAGAGCTGCGCGCGACCGGCGCCCGGCCTTAGGTGAGCCGTGACGACATTCGGCTGCGGATTCCTCTCGTTGAACACGCCGATCCGGCGCACATGATCCTCGGGCGTCATCGCGCTCTCCACGCTGATGGTGAGCGGCACCGTGTTGCCGTTTTCCACGAGCGGCGGCAGGTCGAGGGTCACCCGGCCCGGCCGGATCGGGTTGTCACCCGCGAAGCGCCGGATGGCGGATTCGGTCGTTTCGGTGCGCGGGAGCGTCGCCGCGGCGGCGGGGCGCAGCGCGATGACAAGCACAGTCCCGGCCAACCCGGCGAGCACGCCGCGCCGGTCCATCGAACGCGCGCTCCGTCTCCTGTGCCTGCTCATCGGCTTTCCTCGGGGCCAGCCTCGCGCAACGTCGCCAGAAAGGCGACGACATCCTCGATCTCGGCCGCGCTCAGGATTGGGCGCCCCTGCCACGCCCGCCCCACGCGGGCGAGCCCCGCGAGGCTATAATAGGATGGCATGATCGTCTCCGGGTTCAATACCCGTCCGTCCACCAGCCGCAGGCGCAACTGCCCCGGGCTCAGCCGCCCGCCGACACCCGTGAGATCCGGCGCGAGGTTGCCCTGAAACCGCTCCTCCGGGAAAGGCCCGGCATGGCAGAGAAGGCAGAGCCCGCGGGTCCGGTCAACGACGATGGCCCGGCCACGCGCGGCATCGCCCGGCGCGCCGGTGAGGCCCTGAGCAATGGCGTCGCCGACGACCGTGGTGGGTACCAAGCCCTCCTCGGCCTGCGACGGCGGGGCGGCGAGCGCCAGCACGAGAATGAGGGCCGAGCGGCCCTGGCTCATCCGAACACGTCCCGGGTGATCGTCCGATACCAGCTCTCGCCATAGGCTGCCTCTTGCGCGCGCACCTCATCGGGCGCGTCGATGGGGCTGATCCCGCCGGCTCCCGGAACGTCCGCGAGGAGCCCGTCGGTCGGGCGGAAGACGCCCGCGATCGAGATGCCGTTGCCCGGTGCGACGAGGCTCCAGCAGGTGTTGATGAGCTTCGGGCTCTCGGGCTTCCGTCCGGCCAGCAGATCGATCACCGCCTGCGCGCAGACCTTGGCTTGCGAATTCGCCGAGAAGGCGGATTTCGGCATCGCCCCGGCGATCGCCGCGTCACCGATGACATGGATGCCCGGCACGAGGCGCGATTCGAAGGTCACGGGATCGATCGGGCACCAGCCGCTGCGGTCGGTGCAGCCGGCTTGCGCGGCGATGCGGCCGGCGCGCTGGGGCGGGATGATGCACGCCACATCGGCCTTGTACTCCGCGAAGTCCGTCCGAACGACCATCGCGGCGGAGTCGACTTCCGTGACCGCGCCGCCTGAGGCGAGCGGCACGTATTCGAGCACGTCCGGGTACAGCTTCGCCCAGGCGGCCTCGAACAGTTTCTGCTTCGAGAACGTGTCCTTGGCGTCGAGCAGGACGAGCTTCGCCTTGGGCTTCCGGGTCTTCAGGAAATGCGCGATCAGGCTGGCGCGCTCGTAGGGGCCGGGCGGGCAGCGATACGGGTTGGCGGGCGCCGAGATCACCACCGTGCCGCCCTCCGGCATGGCCTCGAGCTGGCGGGCGAGGAGCACCGTCTGCTCCCCGGCCTTCCAGGCATGGGGCATCGCCGCGGCGGCTCGCTCGTCGTAGCCCGGCACCACATCGAAGCGCAGGTCGATACCCGGCGCGAGAATTAGGCGGTCGAAAGGCAGCGCCGTCCCGTCGCCGAGGCTCAACCGGCGTGCGGTGGGATCGACCCCGGTGGCGGTCGCGCGCACGAACCGAAGCCCTGTCCTGGCGAGGGCCTCGTAGCCGAAGGTCTGGGCGTCGATGCCGCGGAGCCCCACGACGACCGCGTTGCTGCCCGTGCAGGCGATGTAGCGCTCCGCCGCCTCGACGAGGGTGACGTCGACGCCCCCGGCGGCGAGCGTGCGCGCCGTCGTAGCGCCGCCGAACCCGGCGCCGACGACCACGACACGCGGAGCCGTACCGCCGAAAGCCGGGCGCGCCAGCACGCTCGCCGCAGTGGCGCCGATCACGGCACGGCGCGTCGGCGCGGGAAAGGTGTCGCGCTTCACCGCGCCCCCTGCGATGCGAACCAAGCGGCGATGGCTTGGCTTTCCTGCGCGTCGAACCCCTTGGCGATCCGGTTCATGATCGTCGCCGGGCGGGTGCCGCCGCGGAAGGCGTCGAGCGCGCCGACGATCTCGGCCTCGGACCGCCCCGCGAGGGCGCCCATGGCGGCGCCCTCAGCGTGGCAGCCGGTGCAGGACGAGGCGCCGGGCGAGGGCCGCATCCCGGCGGCGCGCGCGCCCGTCCCCCCGGCCAGAGCGGCGAGCAACGCGAGCGCCGGCGTCATCGCCCTCATGCCCGGCGCAGATCCGTGTCCTTCAGCGGAAGCTGGCGGACGCGCTTGCCGGTCGCCGCGAAGATCGCGTTGAGCACGGCCGGCGCGGCGACTGCGATCGTCGGCTCGCCGACGCCGCCCCAGAAACCGCCGGACGGCATCAGGATGGCCTCGACTGCCGGCATCGCGTCCATCCGCATCACGGGATAGCTGTCGAAGTTCGTCTGCTCGATTCGCCCGTCCTTCACCGTGCAGGCGCCGTAGAGCGCGGCCGAGAGACCGTAGACGAAGGAGCCCGCCACCTGCGCATCGATCTGCTGCGGGTTGACCGCGTGGCCGGGATCGGTGGCCGCCACGATACGGTGGATCTTCAACTCGCCTTGGTCGGAGACCGAGACCTCGGCCGCACCCGCCACGTAGCTGCCGAACCCCATCGTCTGGCAAATGCCGCGGTAGATGCCCTCGGGCGGCTTATTGGCCCAGCCGATCCGCTCGGCCACCGCCTGCAGCACGGCCCGGTGCTTCGGGTGGTTGTCCATCAGCTTCAGCCGGAAGGCCAGCGGGTCATGGCCAGCGGCGTGGGCCAGCTCGTCCATGAAGCATTCGAGATAGATGGCGTTCGGGTTCAGGTTCACGCCCCGCCAGAAGCCCGGCAGGATGTGCGGGTTGCGCATCGCGTGGTCGACGAGGATGTTCGGAATCGTGTAGCCGATCGCGGCCTCCGGTCCTCCGGGATTGAGACCCTGGAAGGTAACGGGGTCGCGGCCTTCGACCATGCGTTGAGGGGCGACCGAGGCCAGGATCGACTGGCCGGAGATGCGCATGTGCAGCCCGGTCAGGTTGCCGTCCCCGTCGAGGGCGGCGCGCATCCGGCACTGCGTGACCGGGTGGTACCGGCCATGCGTCATGTCCTCCTCGCGGGTCCAGATCAGCTTGACCGGCGTGCCCGGCATCTCCTTCGCGATGAGCACCGCCTGCCGCACCCAGTCGTGCGTGGCGCCGCGCCGGCCGAAGCCGCCGCCGAGATGGATCTTGTAGACCTCGCAGGACGTGGCCGGCAGCCCGGCGGCGTCGGCGGTCGCGGCCAAAGCCGCCTCTCCATTCTGCGTCGGCGTCCAGACCTCGCAGCGCTCCGGCGTCCAGAGCGCGGTCGCGTTCATCGGCTCCATCGTGGCGTGGTTCTGGAACGGCACGCCGTAGACGGCCTCGACCACTTTGGCAGCACCCTTCAGCGCGCCGGCCACGTCGCCGGCCTTATTGCCGACGAAGGCCTGCTCGGCGTCGAGCCCCTCGCGCAGGGTCGCCGCGATGGTCTCGCTGGAGACCCTCGCGTTCGGGCCCTCGTCCCAGACGATCGGCAGGGCGTCGAGGGCCGTCTTGGCACGCCAGAACGTGTCGGCCACCACCGCGACCGCGCTGTCGCCGACTTGGATGACTCGTCTCACGCCGGGCATGCCCGACACCGCCGCGGCGTCGAAGCTCTTCACGCTACCGCCGGTGACCGGGCAGTCGCGGATCGCGGCGTTGAGCAGGCCAGGCAGCTTGAGATCGATCCCGTAGACCTGGCTGCCGTCGAGCTTAGGCAGGGTGTCGAGCCGCTTCAGTGGCTTGCCAGCAATGGTCCAGTCCTTCGGATTCTTGAGCACCACGTCCTTCGGCGGCTCGATCTTGGCCGCCTCTGCGGCGACAGCGCCGTAAGTGGTGCTTCGGCCGGTAGGACCGTGCGTGATGACGCCCCGCTCGACGCGGCACTCGACAGGCGGCACGCCCCAGCCCTTCGCGGCCGCGGCAATAAGCATGGTGCGGGCGGCGGCGCCGCCTTTGCGCACGTACTCGTGGGAATCGCGCACGCCCCGACTGCCGCCGGTCGAGTAGTCGCCCCAGACGCGCTTGCGGGCGAGGTTCTGGCCCGGGCTCGGATACTCGGTGGTGACCCTGGCCCAGTCGCAGCCGAGTTCCTCGGCGACGAGCTGCGCGAGGCCGGTGAGCGTGCCCTGGCCCATTTCCGAACGGGCGATGCGGATCACCACGGTCTCGTCCGGCTTCACCACGACCCAGGCGTTCACTTCCGGCGTGGCGGGCGCCGCGTCGAGGGTCGCGGCGCGTGCGGGGAACGGGATGTGGAAGCCCAGGGTGAAGAGACCGGCGCCGGCAAGCAGTGTGCGACGGGTGGGGCGAACAGCCTGCGGGGAGGCCTTGGATTCGAGATTCATCTGCTCTCTCTCCGTCAGCCGGACTGGCCGCGCTCGGCGGCAATCTTGATGCCCGCGAGCACGCGGTTATAGGTGCCGCAGCGGCAGATATTGGTGATCTCCTGACGGATCTGCTCCTCACTGGGACGCGGGTTCTGCGCCAGCAGCGCCGCCGAGGCCATGATCATCCCGGGCTGGCAGAAGCCGCATTGCGGCACGTCGAGCTCGGCCCAGGCCTGCTGGACCGGATGGCCGGCATCCGGGGCAAGCCCCTCGATCGTGATGATCTTCTGACCTGGCTCGACCGCGGAGAGCGGCATTGAGCAGGAGCGGACGGCCGCCCCGTCAATATGCACGGTGCAGGCGCCACACTGAGCGATGCCGCACCCGTACTTGGTGCCGGTCAACCCGATCTGCTCGCGGATGACCCAGAGGAGCGGCGTGTCGGGCTCGGCATCAACATCCCGCACGACGCCGTTGACGTTCAGTCGTGCCATCGGATCCTCTCTCTGGAACGATCTTAATGTATTCAGTATCTCTAATGCGAGGACCCCTCAAGGGATGGCGTGCGCGGACGGTTAGCAGCCTTCGTCCGGCGTTCAGACGTGCCGACTTCTGCGCCCCAAATGCGCCGAGGCCCTCGATGCCGAAGGCGTGACCTCCCCTGCCATCGAACTGACTTCTGCTCCCTTGCAGAGGCCGCCTGCCAAGCGTGAAGCTCCAGAAAGGCGGCCCGGTCAATCGCATGACGTGTCGGACTCCTCGCGGATCCCAGCCGCCTTCAGCTGGATCGTAATCGAGCACCAAGGCGTGCCCGCTGGCCTGAAGCTGTTCTCCAAGCGGATAGCCGCAGATCCTTCCGGCCGCGCGCCTCCGCACGATGGGTCCGATGATGCTTCGCGCACAACTGAAGCCCATCATTCAACCCGAGACGACGTCCGCTTCCGGAATACCGGCGTCGATCGCCGAATGGCCGTGATGGGCGCAAAGCCGAACGTCCACTTACGGCCAAACCGCCAACGTCGACTCGTGGCGCAAAGCAGTCGAGTGGATAAGGCCGAAAACAGACTGAAATTCCTTTTGAAATCGTGGACCGAACCGGGCGGTCTAGCGATAGTCCGCCGGTGTTAGACCGTGGCGGGCCACCTTGTCGTAGAGGGTCTTGCGCGGTAGGCCGAGGGCTTCGGCTGCCGCGCGGACATCGCCACTGGCAACGATCAACTCGTCCCGGATTAACCGCCTCTCGAAGCGCTCTAGCTGATCGACCAGACTACCGCCGGTCGCATCCGCGATGACGCGTGGAGGCTCGACCAAGCCGAGGGCGAAGCGTTCGGCGAAGTGGCCGAGCTCGCGGATGTTGCCGGGCCACGCGTGGCGATGCAGGTGGTCGCGCACGGCCGGGGTGATCGGCGGGGTCTCCCGCTCGAAGCGCCCGGCGGCCCGCCGCAGGAAATGCTGGAACAGCAGCATCACGTCCTCGCCCCGGTCGCGTAGGGGCGGGATCGCGATCGTGATCACGTTGAGGCGGTGGTAGAGATCGTCCCGGAACGTGCCCTGGGCCGCCGCCTGCCCGAGATCGACCTTGGTCGCGGCCACGACCCGCATGTCGACCGGGCGCACCTCGTTGGTGCCCAGCGGCTCCACGGTGCGCTCCTGCAGCACCCGCAGCAGCTTCACCTGAAGTGTCAGCGGCATGCTCTCGATCTCATCGAGGAAGAGCGTGCCGCCCTGTGCATGCTCGATCCGCCCGACCCGCCGCTTGACCGCTCCCGTGAAGGCGCCGGCCTCGTGGCCGAACAGCTCACTCTCGACCACGGTGTCCGGCAGCGCGCCGCAATTCATCGCCACGAGATTCCGCCCGGCCCGCCGGCTCCAGCGATGGAGCGCCCCCGCGACGACCTCCTTGCCGGATCCGGTCTCGCCGAACACCAGCACGTCGACATCGGCGCGGGCCACTTCGCGCACCAGGGCGCGCAGCGCCACGATCTCCGGCGAGACGCCGAGGAAGGACGGGTCATCCTCGATTGCCGCGTCGAGCCGCGCGCGCAGCGAACGGTTCTCCATCACAAGGCGGCGCCGCTCCAGCGCCCGGCGCACGGACGCGACGAGGCCCTCGGCCGGATAGGGCTTGGCCAGGAAGTCGTAGGCGCCGCCCTGCATGGCGTTCACCGCCATGCGGATGTCGCCGTGGCCCGTGATCAGGATCACCGGCAGGTCCGGATCGACCCGGCGCAGACGCGCCAGCAGGCCCACCCCGTCGAGGCCGGGCAGGCGCACGTCGGTGACCACGACCCCGGGGGGCGCGGCCAGGATCGCCGCCAAGGCCGGCTCGGCGGCGTCGAACGCCTCGACCGCGAACCCTTCGAGCTCGAGGCTCTGGCGGTTGGCCCGGCGCACCTCGGCCTCGTCGTCGATGAAGACGACGCGCTCGGAGTAGCCCGGGTCTTCTGCCGCGTCGGTCACTGCGCCACTCCCACCGAAGATCCCACGCCCGAGGCCGCCCGGAGCAATTCCATCCGGAAGACTGCGCCGGTGCCCGGCCGGACGGCCATGGTCAGGTTGCCGCCGCAATCCTCCACGATCCCGCGGGCGATGGCGAGGCCGAGGCCCAGCCCGTCGGTCTTCGTCGTGAAGAAGGCGTCGAAGACCTGGCCACGCAGGGCTTTGGGGATGCCGGGGCCGTTGTCGAGCACCTCTAGCGCGACCCGGTCGGCATCCACGGCGATCACCTGCAGCTCCACGCGGGGCTCGGGACGGCCCGCCACCGCGTCGACGGCGTTCTGGAGCAAATTGACCACGACCTGTTCGAGGCGCGGCCCGTCGCCGAGGACGCGAAGGGCCGCAGCGGCCGCATCGACCTGCACCGGGACGCCCAGGGTCGCGGCGCGCGCGCCGACGAGTTCCAGCGCGTTGCCCAGCACGTCGCGCAAGGCCACCGGCTCGCGCCGCGGCGAGGAGCGCCGGGCGAAGCCCTTGAGCTGCCGGGTCAGGCCGGCGATGCGGTCGGTAAGCCGGCCGATCGCGAAGGCGTTTTCGGCCGCGTCCTCGATGCGTCCGCGTCGGACGAGGATCGCGGTGTTGTCGGCATAGGAGCGGATTGCCGCGAGCGGCTGGTTGATCTCGTGCGCCATGCTGGCCGCGAACTGGCCGAGCGCCGCCAGCCGGCCGGCCTGGGCCAGTTCACGTCCGAGACGCTCGCGCTCGGCCTCGGCGCGCTCCCGCTCCGCGATCTCGGCGCGCAGCTGGGCGTTGGCCTCGCTCAGCGCGCGGGTCCGCTCGCTGACGCGGCTCTCCAGCTCCATCCGATGCGCGGCCGCCCGCGCCAGCCGGGCCCGGGTCCGCCGGCCCCGGTCGAGCAGGGCGGCGGCGGCGAATCCGGCGAGGCCGGTCGCGAGCGCCGCGATGATCCAGGCCTGCAGCCGCTCCCGCTCCACGGCGCTCCCGACCGGGGTCAGCGTGTGCAATTCCCAGTCGGTTCCGGGGACGGGCGCCTGGGTCGTGATCGCCGTCCAGGCCGGCACCGCGCCGCGCCCGACGCGGATCACGTCCGGCACCCCCTCGACCGGGTGCAGGGGCAGTCGCTCCAGGGGGGCCGCGCCGAACTCCCGGCCCTCGCCGATCCGGACGCGCTCGGCCGCGTCGATGGCGCCGAGGGTCCCGAACCGCCAGTCCGGCTCGCTGGTGACGAGGACGATGCCCCGCGCGTCGGTGACGAAGGTGACCTCGCGCGCCGCCCGCCACGCCGCCTCGACAACGTCGAACTCGACCTTGACCACGACGACGCCGTCGCCGTCGCCGATGCGCCGCGCGAGGTAGAGCCCCGGTCGACCGCTGACGGTGCCGAGGGCGAACTGCGACCCGGCCCCGCCCGCCAGCGCCTGCCGGAAATACGGCCGGAACGTGTAGTCGCGCCCGACGAAGCTCTGCGCCGCCCCGGCATTGCTGGCTGCGACCGTGATGCCGTCCGCACCGATGAGGTAGATCACGGCCGAGCCGGTGGCGGCGGCCACCTGCGCAAGCCGCCGGTCGACGCGATCCAGCAGGTCCCGCCCCGGCGCGCGGCCGACCGCGGCGACGATCTCCGGGTCGGCGGCGAGCGCCAGGGGCAGGGAAGCCTGCTTCTGCATCTCGGCCAGCAGCACACCGACCTGTAATCCGATCGCCGAGCGCGCGTTGCGCCGCAGGTCCGCCAGCGTCCACCGCTCAGCGGACCGCCCGGCGAACCAGGCGGCGCAGAGGATCGCGCACAGACCCGCCACGATCAGGAGCGTCCGGCGCGCGACCGCGTGGCCGAGCCCACCGGTTCCGTGCGCCCCCATCCCGGTCACCGGCCCGCGCCCGGTGCGGAATCCCGGACCGGATTAGCAAGGCGCGTGCGGATTTCCGCACGACCGGGTCTCCGACCGACCCGGCGCAGCCGAGAAAAGATTAATGGGTTGAATTGTTTAAGCAAAACGTCGCGGGGTTCCACGGCTGGTACGGAGATTGCCATTCTAGTTGCGCAACGCAGCCATGCCCTTGCGGCAAGACTGCGCGCCGAGAGGACAAGACCAAGCGCGGACGCCGCCTGGATACCCCGGGGCCAACCGCCATGACCCAAGCCGATCCTAGGGAGATCCATCCATGGCCGCCGTACCGTCACCGCTCACCGCACCCCATCCGCCGACGAAGCCGAAACCGCTCTACCGGACCTTGTATTTCCAAGTCTTGGTGGCCGTCGCGATCGGCATCACGCTGGGACACCTCTACCCCCAGCTCGGCGCTGAGATGAAGCCGCTGGGCGACGCGTTCATCAAGCTTGTCAAGATGATCATCGCGCCGGTGATCTTCCTCACCGTGGTCTCCGGCATCGCCGGAATGACCAATCTCGAGAAGGTCGGGCGCGTCGGCGGGAAGGCGCTGATCTACTTCCTGACGTTCTCGACCCTCGCGCTGATCGTCGGACTCGTCATCGCCAACGTGCTCCAGCCCGGGAACGGCCTGCACATCGACCCGAAGTCGCTCGATCCGAAGGCGATCGCCACCTACGCCGGCAAGGCGAAGGAGCAGAGCATCGTCGAGTTCCTGATGAACATCATCCCGTCTACGGCGGTGGGTGCCTTCGCGGGCGGCGAGATCCTCCAGGTGCTGTTCTTCTCGGTGCTGTTCGGCTTCGGCCTCGCCTTCCTGGGCGATCGCGGCAAGCCGGTGCTCGACATCATCAAGGTGCTGTCCGAGGCGATCTTCGGCGTCGTGAACATCATCATGAAGGTCGCCCCGATCGGCGCCTTCGGGGCGATGGCGTTTACGATCGGCAAGTACGGGATCAGCTCGCTCGCCAACCTCGCCTACCTGGTCGGCGCGTTCTACCTGACCTCCGCGATCTTCGTGCTGGTCGTCCTCGGGGCCGTGGCCCGCTACAACGGCTTCTCGATCATCGCGCTGATCCGGTACATCAAGGAGGAGCTGCTGCTCGTGCTCGGTACCTCCTCGTCCGAGTCGGCGCTGCCCTCGCTCCTGGAGAAGATGGAGCGGGCCGGCTGCTCGAAGCCGGTCGTCGGCCTCGTCGTGCCCACGGGCTACTCGTTCAACCTCGACGGCACGAACATCTACATGACGATGGCGGCGCTGTTCATCGCCCAGGCGACAGATACGCCGTTAAGCTACGGCGAGCAGGCGCTCCTCCTCCTCGTCGCCATGCTGTCCTCCAAGGGCGCGGCGGGCGTCACCGGTTCGGGCTTCATCACGCTGGCGGCGACGCTCGCCGTGGTGCCCTCGGTGCCGGTGGTCGGCATGGCGCTGATCCTGGGCGTCGACCGGTTCATGTCGGAGTGCCGCGCGCTGACCAACTTCATCGGCAACGCCGTGGCGTGCATCGTCGTGGCGCGCTGGGAGAACGAGGTCGACGAGGAGAAACTCGCGGCGGCCCTCTCTGGGCGTGCCACGACGCCCGTGTCGCGTGAGCCGGCCCTGCAAGCGGCTGAATAAGCCGTTATCGCCGCAGACCGTACTAGCGTGCGGCCTGCGGCGACCTTGCTCGCAGCACAGATCGCAATCTGGGTTGATGTAATGGTGCTTGGCGTCGCGAACGGACCTCGAGTGCTTCTAAATGCGCTAGCAAATATACACGCAATTTTCCGATCATGGTTCCAGTAATAGGCATGCTGCATTCTATTGTCGTCCCTGAATATGGATATTCCACTCATCGTTGGCGCGCGGAGGCATGGCTCGGAAGTATCTTCGAGGTCTCGATTGACCGACATAGGCTCCAAGCGGCGGGCCGGATCTGGTCGCTTTCATACGAAAGGTCATAGTCCGGTTTCTGCCCTACCCCGTTGTTGATCTCTGCTGCGTCGACCACCGGGAAGCGGACCTTCCCAGGCCGTACATTAGCTTGCAGACGACCGCGGAGCTTCACAGTGCGCCTGATTCCGTAGCATGCCCGTATGCGAATCTCTCGGTGGCGCTGTCATGACGCTCAATGTCGCTATGGGGAAGCGCTCGATATCCTCTAAATGACCGGGATGGGCGCATAGCCGAACGACCGGCTTTGAACCCATTGGCGATCTAGCATGGCGCAGTCTGGCCGAAAGCCGGTTGTCCGCTTCGGAGAAAGCCCGCGGGAAAAGCGGACAACCTGCTACCGACCCAACCCGGCCGTCCAAACCGTGAGTGGCGCTTCTCCAAAGCGGCCGTTAGACGCCGATGTCACCGATGGCTAGTTTTCGATCTCGCTCCGCCATTTCGGCTTCGTCGCCTGGAAACAGCATCTGTACGCTGTCGATAGCGGCCCGTTCTTGCACCTGCTCGACGAACGGCCGTAGCCCTTCCTCGTAGACGTGAAAGGCGGCGGCATGGTCGTCCGGATGCCGAGCCAGGGCGTCAGCCAGCCTTCCTGCGCCGATGATGGCCATCGAGCCACCGAGGCCCGCGAACGGAGACACGCAATAGCCGGCGTCGCCGACGAGAGCGATGCGCCCGTGAGACCACGTCGGCATCCTGATCTGGCTGATACGATCAAAATAGAAGTCGTTGTCCTCGCCCATACGAGCGAGCATGTCGGGCACTTTCCACCCCAGACCGGAAAAATGCTCCCTGATCAGGCGACGTTGCTGATCCTTGTTTCGGTAATCGTATTCGATCTCGCCAGCCGTGCGGAACCCGAAGCCGATATCCGTGCGATCGTCATAGCCGTTCAGCATCGCCATCCGCCCAGGAACGGCAAAAAGCTCCGAGCTATTCGGTTCGAGCAGTCCAGTGTCCGGCACGACTTTGAGATAGAAATATCCGCCCATGAAATGGGTGAACTGCTCACCGTCGCCGAACACGAGCCTGCGCGTGTTGGAGCGATTTCCATCGCAGCCACAAATCAATGCAAATTCGTGCTGGCTGCCGTCGCTGAAGGTCGCCGATACCGCTTCCGGACGCTCCTCGATCGCCACGATCGAACGGTTGAACCGCAGTTCCACAGCGCCCTCGATCGCGCCGCACAGAACGTCCAACAGGTCGTCGCGGTGGGTCTCGTAGCGGGGCCCCGCCTCATCGTCTGGGTGGTGGGCCATATCGCCCAACGTTGCGTTCTCCGCATCCTTGAAGGCGAAGCGTCGAGGCGGAAGCGTTCTGGCGCGAACAGCGTCCATCAACCCCATGCGTGTGAGGATGGCGATTGTCTCCCCTTCGATGTCGACGGGCGTCCCGCCGCGTCGCAGGCCCGGTGCGACCTCGACCACCGTGACGCGATATCTTAGCCGGTTGAGCCAAAATGCCGTCGCCAAGCCGGCGAAGCTTGCGCCGCTGACGAGTGCGGATCGCGGCTCGGTGGAGGAACTGGACATCACGGTTGACGTAGGCATGCCGGCACCTCAAAATAATTTCGATACAAAACTATACCGAGTATATTTTTACGTGCAGGACCAGGCAAGCCCCAAGCTAGATAGGCGCACCCGGAAGCGGCTGGCGACGCGCCAAGCCATCTCCGATGCGGCCACTCGCCTGTTCATGGAGCACGGCTTCGATCGGGTAACGGTCGATGAGATCGCGGAGGCCGCCGATGTCGGCCGCATGACCGTGTTCAACCATTTCCCCCGCAAGGAGGACATGTTCTTCGATCGGGAGGAGGAGATACGCGGAATGGTGGCCGCGGCCATCCATGGGCGGGACGCGGGAGCGAGCCCGGTGACGGCGCTACGCTTGCTCGCTCACCGTTGTATCGAGGACCGAAACCCGCTCCTCCCGCTTTTCGGTGCGCCACTGAGGTTCGTGGCGACGGCGCTGGCGAGCGAAGCGCTAAAGGCGCGCGCCCGCCAGATGGGCAGCGAGTTCACGCGCGTTCTGGCAGCGATGATGGCAGAGTCGGTCGATCGACCCACGGACGATCCCGACGCGCATCTGATTGCGGGCTTGCTCGTGGCGACGTGGAGCGTCGCCTTCTTCGAAGGGTACAAGGTGGCTGACACGCCCGGCGACGCCGATGCTGCCGGCCGCGTCTTTCTTCGTCTCATCGATCGTGGTTTCCGCGCTGTCGCGGGCGCGGCAGCGGGAACACCCTATGTCGAAGCAGGGTGACGATATCTGGCAACACATTGGTGGCAGCAGATTTCGGAAGGGTTTGCTTGGGGCTGTGCGCGGTGACCGCAATGATATCCGCCGCAACGCGTCCGTTGCCCCGAAGCAGACCGCCTCCCTCGACCCAACTCAGCGGCTCACCACTTCGGCTCTGGTGCGACAGTGCGGACAAACGCCCGTTCGCCCGTTAGTCAGAATGCCAGGTCAGGGCACCATCACGTCCATGACCCATGTCACACCGAACCGATCCGTCAGCATCCCATAGAGCGGCGACCAAGCCGACGCGCCAAGCGGTTGCAGGACCGACGCGCTGACGCGCAGCTTCTCCCAGTACGCGGTGATCTCCTCCGGCGAGGTTCCGCGAACCGAGACGTAGACCGCGTTCTCGCCGGGGTTCCACGGCTTTTCCGGCTGCACGTCATAGGCCATGATCCGGAAGCCCTGATCGGACGTCACTTGGCCCCAGATCACCTGCTGGCCTGCGCAGCATCCTGCGTCGTCCCAAGGTCCCCGTAGGTGGCGATCGACAGATCGCCCCCGAAGACGAAGCGGTAGAATTCAAGCGCTTCGCGAGCCTGACCCGGAAGTTGAGATGGGTCGTTGTCTGGACGGACATGGCGGTCTCCGATGTGCGGGGCGTCTTGTCGTGCCCTGCGACCGGGATGTATCAACCCCCACCTGACAGAAACCGGCAGTAGGCTGATGGCACGGAGCGACCGCCTCTTCCGTCTCCTTCAGGCGATGCGAACCCTGCCGAAACCGGTAACGGCCGCACGGCTAGCCGAGGAAACCGGCGTCTCCGTGCGATCGCTTTACCGGGACATCGACAGTCTCCGGGCGGCGGGAGCCCGGATCGACGGCGAGCGGGGGTACGGCTACCGGCTTGCCGAGGATTACGCCCTTCCACCGCAGACCTTGGATCGGCTGGAGATCGAGGCTTTGGCGCTTGGCATGGCCGAGGTGCGCGCCATGGGCGACCCCGACTTGGCAGCGGCAGCGGCTTCGGTCGTGGCCAAAGTTGCGGCGACACTGCCGGACGATCGCGAGCAACATCTGTTCCACTGCGTGTCGAAGGTCTATCGCCCCGAAGCACGCTACGCGCCCTCAAATGACCTGGGTCTGATCCGGCAGGCGTGCTGGCGGGAAGAGGCGCTGACCATCCGCTACACGGATGAGCGCGGTTCGGGCACGCTGCGGACGATCCTGCCATTGGCGATCGTCCACACGGAGCGGCGACTGGTCGTTTTATCGTGGTGCCGTCTACGCGAAGCGTTCCGGATGTTTCGGATCGACCGCATCGCCGAAGCCAGGGTCGAGGGAGGAAGCTTTCGGCCAAGCCGGGCGTCCCTGCTGCGCGCCTACCTCGAAGCTCTGGAAAACGAAACTGTGGCCCCGGCAGCACGATCTGGTGGCTGACCGCTTCAACGCCCTCACCACTCAGAAGCGGACAATCCGCAAACCACCCTAAGCGGCCTTCCCGCTTGCGACCCAACCCGGTCGTCGGGACTGCCGTCAGCGCTTCCCGAAAGCGGCCGTTAGTCGGTCGTTCGACAGCTTCGGCTAAGGGTGGCTATCGGACCTTGGTCCCTGATCCAGAAGCGGACATTCCGCTTCCGACCCTTAGCTGTGGATCGCCGCTGCAGACACCTTACTCGGCTTCGTCACTACCAAGATGGAGGTAAATCGGATCGAACTCCGCCGCCGCCTTCGGCCCTTCCCAGTCGTGAACCGTAAGTCGTCTGCTGCGCAGGGTGATAAGACCAGCAGCCTTCAGGTCGCGAAGGGTGCGGTTGACGTGGACTGGCGTGATCCCGAGCGCGTCCGCAAGCTCGGGCTGCGTCATCGGCAACAGACAGGTGTAATCCGAGGAGAGCCCAATTACCTGCAGGCGCGTGATCAACTCGCACAGCAGGTGGGCCATGCGGGCGTAGGCTTCGCGCCGACCGACGTTCAACATCCACTCACGGACGAGTGCCGCGTCGATCAACGTAGAGCGCCAGAACACGGCCTCAAGCCGTGGGTGAGCACGCATCGAGTGCCGAATTGCGTCGTGCTGGACGAAGCCAACCCTGCATAGTCCGACCGCGGAAATGCTGTTGTCGAGAACCTTCAGATGCAGGCTCTGAAGGTCGGGTACGTCGCCTGGAACATGGTAGGCCATGGCCTGACGCCTGCCTGCCTGGGTGGTCTTGTAGGTGGAGACGATGCCTTCCAGTACAACGACACTGCGAGGGGCGGTCACCTTCACGCACGATATCCTGGCCAGTCTCGAAGCTGGCCACATGCAGGGGCAGAGCAAGCAGCGCAGCCTTCTCATCCTCGCTCGGGGCGAAAGGGGCGATGCTCTCTACCTTGCGGAGGATCAGGTGCGTGTTGGGTCGGTCAAATGATCCAGTCATTGCGCTCTCATTCCCGTTCGCGAGCGAGAGCGTAACGTCTCCGGCCGCTGACCTCGTAGGATCATATGCCGGGGCCGGCAATCTTCTGCCGCATACCAAGCTTCCCCCAAGTTGTAGAGATACCGTGCTTCCTCGCGGTTAGCTTTGCCCCAAACAGACTTCCGGGTCTGCAACTCGCCATGGGCGCCGAGGCGCGGCATACCGGCCATGCAGTGGAAAAGCTGATCTAGGTGCGGGCTTTGCTCGCGACGAGGTGCAATTCTAGATGGTATGGCAGGCTTCGATCCAGGCACGCCGGCACCTGAGAGTTAGCAACTCCCGCCCCACTCACCGGCGGAGGGCTACTTGCCGCGCTTCTTTTTCAACATTTACGATAGCGTCAGCTTGCCTGACGATATGGGCACCGAACTTGCCGACTGGCAGGAGGCCCGCATCCAAACCATCGAGTTCGCAGGCGAAGTCATCAAAGATGAAGCCAAGCGCATCGCGCTAGGCGAGGATTGGCGCATTGAGGTGACGGACGAGCAGAAGCTCGTGCTGTTCCGCTTCGACTTCATCTCCCAGGAAGCTCCAGCATTGTCGAGCCATCGCGGCGAGGCTGAATTGTCTTAGCTTGAGACGCCTCTGTCGGGCTTCCGCTTCCCACCCGTCCCGGTCGTAGGTCTCTGCCTCATGACAGCCGGCAAGCGGACGCTCCCAGCTTCCGCAAAGGGTCGTTAGCGGGCCCGACGACGATGTCCGCTTCCATGGATCGCCGTCCCAAAGCGGACGGACGGCAATCCACCCATCTGAGACGTTCAGGCGAGTGATACGCCGCGGCAGATGATGACCGATAGCGGCCCGTCCGCTTCGAAGCTTGGGAAGTCGAAGAATGGACGTTCGGCGCGGCTCAGGTGGGGACAGCCTCATGACCCATTTCGGACCTACGACATCACACCACCGAAGGTCTGCATCAAGCTGCGAACCGGACCTGACGCTGATGGATATGGCGCGAGCAAACTGATCTTCTTGATCGCGTGCTCAAAGATCCGCTTTGAGCACCAAAGTTCCGCTAGTAATCCACTTAAAGTGATCGGAGGCAGCCATCGCGAGGTGGCTGCCTCCATTCAAGTTGCTTTGTTGCGCTAAAGACAATCAAGCGGCGATGGCTTGGATCGTCACGGTGACCCATCTGCGCATCCTCCCGTCCAGGCCAAGCGCCGCTTTATCGCGAACTGACCGCGAATTCGGCACGCTCCTTCGTCGCCGCGCGGGCTGAGCTCAAGCCCGCTCATGCGCCTCGGCTTCGGCCGGGCGATCAAAAGAACGTGCCGCATCCTCTGACGCGCCCGGGTTGGTAATCATCGCCTTAGATGTCGATCCGGGCTCCGATCTCGACGGCCCTATCGACCGGGATGCGGAAGTAGCGTGACGCATCGGTCGCCGCGCGCGCCATGGCGATGTAGAGGCGGTCCTGCCAAACCGGCATGCCCGTCTCCGGCGAGGGCACCAGGACCCGCCGCGTCAGGAAGTAAGACAGGTTGTCCGCATCGAAGCCGGCTGCGGCTAGGGCCCGTGGCAGGTCGGGCAGTTCCATGAACCCGAACCGCACCGTCACGCAGGTGAAGACGTCCGAGAGCAGCTTGACCGTGACTCGGTCCGTCTGAGGCACCCGCGGCAGGTCGTCCGTGACCACGTGCAGGATGACGTTGCGGGCATGCAGCACGTGGTTGTGCTTCACGTTGTGCATCAGGGCCCCGGGCGTGTCCCCTGGCGATCCGGTTAGGAACACGGCCGTGCCCGGCGCCCGCAGGACCGAGCCCGTCTCGGCCATGCTCGTGAAGTTGGACAGGGGAACGCGGCGCCGGTGGATCTCCTCAGCAACCAGGGCCGAACCGCGCCGCCAGGTCCACATGGCGGTAACGAGCGCCGCCCCAATCGTCAGCGGCACCCAGCCGCCGTGGAGCAGCTTCAGCGCGTTGGCAGACAGGAACACCAACTCGATCAGCAGGAACGGCGCGATGACCGCGGCCGCTAGAATGGGTGACCAGCGCCAAGCCTTCCAGGCCACGACGAAGAGCAGGATCGCCGTGATGACCATGTCCCCTGTCACGGCGATCCCGTAGGCCGCCGCCAGCGCGCTCGACGACTTGAACAGCACCACTAGGAAGACTACGGCGACGAGCAGCCACCAGTTCACCCGCGGGATGTAGATCTGGCCCTTCTCCGTCTCGGAGGTGCGCTGGACCCGCATGCGCGGCAGCAGGCCGAGTTGCATGGCCTGCTGGGTGATCGAGAAGGTGCCGGTGATGACGGCCTGGCTCGCGATGACGGTAGCCACGGTGGCGAGAAGCACCATCGGCAGCAGGGCCCAGGACGGATAGAGGAGGAAGAAGGGGTTCTCGATGCGCTCGGGGTGGGCGAGCAGCATGGCGCCCTGTCCCAGGTAGTTCAAGGCGAGCGCCGGCAGGATGAGGCCGAACCAGGCCGCCCGGATCGGCGAGCGGCCGAAATGGCCCATGTCGGCGTAGAGCGCCTCGGCACCGGTCACGGCGAGGAAGACGGCTCCCAGCGCCAGCAGGCCGGCCGTGCCATGGTTGAGCAGGAAGCTAATCCCGTATGCCGGGTTGAAAGCCGCCAGGATGCTCAGGTCTTCGGCGAGATGGCCCAGGCCGCCAAGCGCCATCACGACGAACCAGAACGCCGTGATCGGCCCGAAGAACGTCGCCACCCGCGCTGTGCCGTGGCTCTGGACCGCGAACAGGCCGATGAGGATGGTGAGGCTGAGCGGCAGGACGTACGGCTCGAAGGCCGGGGTGACGAGCTTCAACCCTTCGACGGCGGACAGCACCGAGATGGCCGGCGTGATGATCGCGTCGCCGTAGAACAGGGCGACGCCCACCATGCCGAGGACAATGACGAAGCCGCCGGAATGACCCAGGACACGCTGGGCGAGCGCGACGAGGGATGGGGTCCCGCCCTCGCCGTCGTTGTCCGCGCGCATGACCAGGAGCACGTACTTCAGGGTCACGATGAGGATGAGCGCCCAAAGGATCAGCGAGACAACGCCGAAGACCATGTCGCGCGTCGGGGCATGCCCCCCGCCCGCGGCAGCATGCAGGGACTCCTTCAGGGCGTAGAGCGGGCTGGTCCCGATGTCGCCGTAGACCACGCCGACGGAGCCGAGGGTAAGCGCCCAGAAGCTCGTCTTGGAGCCATGGCTCGCATCGGCCGCCGGCGGCATCTGCGTGGCCGAAAGCTCGGTTGTGGAACCCGACATCCGACGCGTCCTCCGAACGCGGGTGGTTCCCGCCAGGATCGGCCTCTAACGGCCAAACGGCTCGGTTCGTTCGCGGCAACAAACATCTTGCCCGGGCAAGCTTCCCCATTCCCAGATCGCCAACCTGCGACCTGGATCGGACATCTGAGGAACCATCGCCACGGTCGCGGGCTTTCGCTCCCCGCGCCCGGCCGACCGCCGGGCTTCCAAGGAGGCGTTTCGATGAGCGGCAAGGCAATGCGACACTTGGCCGAGGCTAAGGGAGCGCGTCGTTGACCGCCCTCCTCGCCTGGGCCTTCGCAGTCGCCGCGGGCGCCCTCGTCACCGTCCAGGCCGGGGCCAATGCCGGGCTCAAGCGCGGCTTCGGCGAACCCGTGCCGGCCCTCATCGTCAACTACCTGTTCGGGCTCGGCGTGGTGGTGGCCTACTTCCTGGCCATGAGGATCTCCTGGCCCTCCTTCGAGAAGATGGGAGCGGTGCCGTGGTGGGCCTGGTTCGGCGGTCTGGCCGGCTCGGCCTATGGGGTCGCGGCAATCCTGCTGGCCGGCCGCCTCGGGGCGGCAACCTTGATGGCGCTGGTGTTGACGGGCCAACTCGTAGCCTCGGTCGTCCTCGACCATTTCGGCTGGGTCGGCTTCGAAGTGCACGAGGCCAGCATGGGGCGCATCTTCGGGTGCTTGCTGATGCTGGCGGGTCTCGCCTGCATCAGCGTGTTCTGACGCCTCCGAGCGATCCGCGCAGAAGGTTGCGATACGCCGCGCCGCCTCCGACGCTTGGTTCCATGGGTTCGGCGAAGTCCTTCCTACGCGAGGCTTCGTCGATGCTCGAACGCCGGAACGCTCCTGCGGCGGCAAGGGTTCTTCTCCCCATCAAACAGGAGCACCAGCATGCGACTTGTCGGACACGCGGCGGCCCTCGCCATCGTCACGCTCATGGGCGCCGGGGCGGCGGAGGCGAAGGGCTGCATCAAGGGCGCCATCATCGGCGGCTTGGCAGGTCACTATCTGGCCGAGCGCGGCGTCGTAGGTGCCGTGGCGGGCTGCCTCGGCGGACGCTACCTGGCCAATCGTCAGGCCCGGCGCCAGCGCGAGATCGACTACGGTTCCCGCGTGCAGCCGCGCGGCGCCGGGTACGGTTCCTCACAGCCCTATGGGCAACGCTCCTACGGCTACTGAACGAGCGTACGCAAACGTTGGTCGGGGCTGCCGTCGGAGCATGCCCCGCTCAACCTGACACCTCTCAATAACGTGGTGACATGGACCTCGACGCGATCCGGCAATGGGCGCTCGCCTTCATCGAGGCTCACAAGGCCTGGACGCCCCTGATCGCGGGGGTGCTCGCCTTCTGCGAGTCGGTCGCCTTCTTGTCGTTCCTGGTGCCCGCCACCGTCATCCTGCTCGCGCTCGGGCCCATGATCGCGGCAGCCGACGTCTCGTTCTGGCCGGTGGTGCTCTGTGCCGCGATAGGGGCCGCGCTCGGCGACTGGATCTCCTACGAGTTCGGGCACTACTACAAGGACGACGCCAAGCGGATGTGGCCGATGCGGCGCTACCCCGCGGCGGTTGCACGCGCGGAGGCGTTCTGCGGGCGCTGGGGCGCGGGCGCAGTGGCGCTCGGACGCTTCTTCGGACCCATCCGGGCCGTCATCCCGCTGGTCGCCGGCGTCTTCGGCGTACGCCGCCTGCCGTTCCAGGTCGCGAACATCGCCTCGGCACTGGCCTGGGCATTCATCCTAATCGCGCCGGGCGCCGGGCTGATGACGTGGTGGCGAGGCTGATGACGAGCGAGGAGCCTCGCGTGGCCTGCTTCAGAAGTCGACGTGCAGGCGTGTCGCGAAGAAGTCGGCAGGCCCCCTGTCCTTGTTGTAGGCCGGGTTCTCGACGTGCTGGTAGTCGAAGGTCACGGTCATCGCCTTGGTCAGGCTCACTGCATAGAACGTCTCGAACGCACTCTCGGGAGCGTAGCGGGTCAGCCGACCGTCGCCGATCAACAGGCCTAGGCCGCCGGCGCTGAAGAAGGCCCGGTGCGCTGGAGTTATGCCGTTGACCGCGGCGCCGACGCCCACCGTGTCGTTCGGACGACCCCAAGCCGTGCCCTTTAGCCAGAAGCCACCCGCAGCTGGCAGCCTGTGCGATCCTGTATTGGCGCTTCCGTAAGAGCGGATGGCTCTGACCAACTGTCCGAAGTCCCTTCGTAGCGCGACGGTCGTAAGACACCGCGCCGGGGCAGCGACCTGCCGGCGTCGTCGCCCAGGTCGAGATCCCGGGAACGGCGCCGGTCAAGGCCGTCGAGGTCGGGGAACCCTGGCTAAGCCGGCATCCGGCCATCCGGCGTGTAGCGGTCGACAGCCTGGGGAAGCTCCCGGGATAGCCGGGACAGCAACTCCTGACGGGACAGGCCGGTGCGCTGGGTCAGGTCCGCGAGGACGTCCGTCCCGATGGCCTGCTCCAGGTGCTGCGGCGCGATTTCCTGGTTCGGTCCCTGGTTGACCCAGGACTGCGCGGCCGCCCCGTGGCCGGCCTGCTGGAAGCGTTCGAGCATCTCGCCGAGGCCGCTGTGCAGGAAGCCGCCAGGGGCTTGGTTCTGCTGGCTGCCAAGCAAACCGCCGAGGATGCCGCTGAGCCCGCCGCTAGGCCCTCCGGGCGCCGCCCCAGTGCCTGACGGTGCCGGCGCGGCCTGGCCGGTGCCCCCCAGCAGTTCCGCGAGCTTGTCCCGGTTCTGGTAACCGGCAAGAGCCAACAGGCCCAGGAGGGCCGTCATCGAAGGGTAACCGTCGCTCACGAGGCGTCTCCGGCAGATGGCGGAGGCGCGGTGGCCATCCGCCGATGGGGTCGGGACAGGAAACGCGCCCAGGCGCCGATGCGATGCATACCCCGATATCGCTCAAGCGGGGACAACATGGCTCGCCACTTGCTGCCAGTCTGGCTCGACGCCCATCGGCTAGGTGATGTTCGACACGAAGCCCTTGGCGCACTGGCTGTGCATCTGCGCGCGTCATCCGGCGCGGCGGGCGTAGCATCCCTCGGCGCGGGGCTCGAAGTAGCTCTCGAACGACGCCCGCACGTCCATCTTCTTCTTGAGGGTCCCGGAGGTAAGCGGCTCCTTGTGCAAGGTGATGCCGCGGAGCGTCACGGTTCTGAGCTCCAGCAGGATCTCAGCCGTGGTCATGTCACCCCGTTCCGCGAGGATCTCGGCGACCTCCTGCATGACGCGGTCCCAGAACTCCTCGGCGCGGAAGCGGTCGAACTGGCTCTTGACCTTGGCGAGGCGAGCCTGGACGCGCGCGGCCTCGTCCTCAGCAGCCTTGGCCCAGGCGGCGAGCGGTGCGTTCCTGATCTGGAGCGTCTCGCTCAACCCGAGCAGGTGCTCGCGGTCGTGCTTGTCGTCAGTTGCCATGTCCGCTTCTGGGACTAACCGATAAAAGGCCAGATGGCTGGAATGGGCGCAAACCCGAACGGCAGGTTTTGCGCTTATTGGCGATCAGGCATGGCGTAGTTTGGCCGTAAGCAGCAGGTCTGCTTCTGAGATGGTCCGCCGCAAAAGCGGACCGCGACCAACCCAACACAGTCGTTCAGGCGCGATCGGCCACTCCCGGAAGCGGATGTATATTCTGCAGCTGTTCTGGGAGAGATGCGGCCGTTGTAATCGGACGAGATAAAAGAAGCACCCTGTCAAACTTCACTCGAAAGATGGCAGGGCTTCAGTGGGCGAAGATCCCAGCTGAATCGCGGAAGCCCTTGACCTCGATCGGGTTGCCGCTGGGATCGAAGAAAAACATCGTGCGCTGCTCGCCCGGCTCCCCGGCGAAACGGATCACCGGCGGGATGTCGAAGACGATCCCGGCGGCTTCGATACGCGAGGCCAGGGCCTCCCAGGCGTCCAGCGGCAGGACGATGCCCAGATGCGGCATCATCACCATGTGGTCGCCGACCTTGCCCGTCCGCGTCGTCTGGAAGGGCGTGCCGAGATGCAACGAGATCTGGTGGCCGAAGAAGTCGAAATCGACCCAGGTCTCCGTGCTGCGTCCCTCGGCGCAGCCGAGGACATCGCCGTAGAAGCGGCGTGCGGCGTCCAGATCGGTGACGTGGTAGGCGAGATGGAAGGGGGTAAGCACGGTCGTCTGTCTCTCTTCGTCTGACTTCTAAGTTTGTGGCGACCGAGCCGTCGTCAGGGCTCGGGTTCGTACGGATCCGCCGAGACGACTCCGTCGATCAAGTTGCAGGCCAGCAGGAAGGCGCTGTCGAAGCTTCCACCGCCCGCCGGCATCAGCGCGGCGAGGCGCTGGGACAGGATTGAGCGGGCATCGCGAGCGGCGTCCTGCGCCTCGTCGACGCCGACCGCTGCGAAGCGGATCGTCTCGCCGGGACGCACCTGCGCAAGGCGGCCGAGATCGGCCGAGATCACGGTGGCGATCTTCGGATAGCCACCGGTCGTGTGGCGGTCCGCCAGCAGGATGAGCGGTCGGCCGTGGCCGGGCACCTGGATGCTGCCGTTCACGATCCCATCCGAGACGATGTTGAAGCCGGCCGCATGGGTGATCGCGGGCCCATCGAGATGGCAACCCATTCGATCCGCCCGCGCCGTTAGGGTGTACCCCTCGGACAGGAAGGTTCGGATGCCCTCTTCGGTGAAGCGGTCATCCTGCGGACCGAGCACCACGCGGATCGGCCCTCCAAAGCCCGGCCGTTGCGCGTTCGGGAGAGTCATCGGGCGGCTGGGCAGGGCGGCGCCTCGCAGCGGCAGCAGGTCGCCCGCCGCCAACGGATTGCCGCCGAGGCCGCCGAGCCGAGTGCGCGTGTGGGTCGACATGCTGCCGAGCATCGGCTCGATCGCGAGCCCTCCCGCCACCGCAAGGTAGGCGCGCAGACCCGATCGCGGCGCGCCGAAGTTCAGACGGTCGCCCCGTTTCAGGTCGTAGGCGGTGTACGCGTCGAGGCCATGCCCGTTCAGCCCCATGGCGAACGGCGCACCGGCGAGGGCGATGCGGCAGCTTTCCACCTCGCAGACCAGGGTAGGACCGACCATCGCCATCTCGATCGCCGCCATGCCGGTTGGATTGCCGACGAGGCCGTTGGCGAGGGCGAGAAGATCGGGATCCATGGCCCCCGATCCGGAGATGCCGAAGCGCATGTAGCCCTGGCGACCTCCATCCTGGATGGTCGTCGCGACGCCGGGCGACACGACGAGGAGGCCGTCAGCCATCGAGAACCTCCATGGTCGCGACCAAGTCGCCCGCCCGCGCCGCCGCAGTCAGTTCATCGAACGTGGCGAGGTCGATCGGGTCGAACCGGACCACATCGCCGGCCGCGAACAGGAAGGGCTCCGGCCTTCCCGGGTCGTAGGAGCGTGCCGGGGTACGGCCGATGAGCTGCCAACCGCTCGGAAGTTCGAGAGGCGGCGAGATACCGGTCTGGTTGCCTCCGATCGAGACGCTGCCGGCCGGTGTCTTCGGCCGCGGATCCGTCCTGCGGCTCGCGTGCAGCCGCCGGTCGAGTCCACCGAGATAGGCGAACCCCGGCGCGAAGCCGATCATGTAGATCCGATAGTCGCGCCCGGCATGCAGGGCCACCACCTCCGCCGGTTCGAGACCTGCGCCTTCGGCGAGAGACTCGAGATCGGCCCCGTACTCTCCGCCGTAGTGGACGGGCACGCGCCACCGGCGCCGTCGGCCTACGTCCGTGTCGGGCGGTGGCCAGTGCTCGGCCACCCAGGCCGCAAGGGACGCCCGCGGCAGCACGTCCGGGTCGTACAGGACGAGCAGCGAGCGGTAGGTCGGCACCGTTTCGAGAAGGCCGGCGAGCCCGGCCGCGCACAGGGCATCGTCGAGGGCGAGCACGCGCGCGTTGACCACCTCGTCGACTTCGCTGCCGAGCTCGATCGTCAGGGCACGGTCGCCGCAATCGAGTAGCCGGTATCCCGGCTCCGACTCAGCCATCGATGACCTCGGCCATGGGCTTGAGCGCGATGCCCTGGGCGGACAGCGCATCGCGCACCCTAGCGGCCATCGCCACGGCGCCCGGCGTATCGCCATGGACGCAGATGCTGTCGATCCGGGTCGGGATGCGCGTTCCGGACCGGCAGATGATGGCCCCGTCGCCGAGCATTCGCACGATCCGCTCGGCCACGGCGTCGGGCTCGTGCAGCACTGCCCCCTCGAGCTTGCGCGAGACGAGATTGCCGTTGTCCTCATAGGCTCGGTCCGCATAGATCTCGCGGACTAGGGGCAGGCCGAGCCGCTCGCCGGCCCGCTCGGTCTCAAGCCCCGGCATCACTACGAAGATCAGGTCCCGGTCCAACGTCCGGATAGCCCGAGCCACCGCAAGGGCGAGGTCCGCGTCCTCAGCGGCGATGTTGCCCAGCGCCCCGTGAGTCTTCACGTGGCGCACCGGGCAGCCGGCATCCTGCGCGAGCGCCAGGAGGGCGCCGACTTGGTAGAGGACCGCCTTCTCGATATCCGCCGGCCGCTCGCCGTGGATCGGGCGCCGGCCGAAGCCCCAGAGGTCGAGGAAGCCCGGATGTGCCCCCGCCTGGACGCCGTTCGCCGCGGCCAGCCGCAGGGTCTCGTGCATGACCAGCGGGTCGCCCGCGTGGAAGCCACAGGCGATGTTGGCCGAGGTGGCAATGGTCAGCATCTCGGCATCGTCGCCCAGGCTGTAGACGCCGAAGCCTTCGCCCATGTCGCAGTTCAGATCGACGATCATCGGGACATCCTCTCTCGTTGGTGGGACGGGTTCACGCCTCGGCGACGAGGTGCGCCACGACGGTGGCGGCCGCGCAGAGGTCCTCGATCCGCATGGCTTCGTGCGGGTTGTGGCTGCCATTCTGGTTGCGGATGAACACCATGGTGCTCGGCACGCCCTGTCCGGCCAGCACCGCCGTGTCGTGACCGGCCCCGCTCGCCATCGTCCGGCAGGCGATACCGAGCCGGCCAGCGTGATCGCGCAGGGATGTGACCAGGGCTGCGCTCATGCGGGCGGGCGTACTACCGGTGCGCTCGCCGAGTTCGAAGCGCACACCCCGGGCGGCTTCGATCCGCGAGACCAGGGCAGCCAGCGCCTGCTCGATCCGCTCCAGGACGTCGGGCTCGGTACTGCGCACATCGAGGCAGAAGCGCACCTCGCCCGGGATCTTGGCGAAGGCGTGGACGATCGGATCGGTCGAGAACTCACCGACCGTGATCGTGGCCGGCTGCCCCTCGGCATCCAGTTCGGCCCAGAGGGCGTCCAAGCCGGTGATCAGGTCTGCCATGGCGAAGACCGCATCGCTCCGCTCCCCGCGTGCGACCGCACCGGAATGGCCGTAGCGGCCGAGGCAGACTGCCTTCCTATGGCGAAAACTGCCGCTGATGGCGGTGACGAAGCCCACAGGTATCCCGGCCGCCTCGAGGATCGGTCCCTGCTCGATATGCATCTCCACGAAGCCGTGTATGCGCTCAGGCCGCAGCAGGGTCTCGCCCCGCTCCACGGCATCCGGCCGCAGGCCTAGTTCGACCATGTGCGACCGGAGGCTGCGGCCGCTGTCGGCGCGCGGCAGGTCGAGGACGTCGGGCGGTAGAAGCCCGAGGGCGGCTTTGCTTCCCACATAGGAGGCCGGAAACCACACGCTCTCCTCGGCTCGGAACACGGCAACGACGACCGGCCGCGGCGGCACGATGCCGGCCCGACGCAGGCCCGCGACCGCGGCAAGACCGCCGATCACTCCAGCCGCGCCGTCGAAGTTGCCACCGTGCGGTACCGTGTCGACATGCGAGCCGATCATCCAGGACGGCAGCTCGGGCTGCCGTCCCGCCATCGTCAGGAACAGGTTGCCGGCCGCATCGACCTCCGCCTTCATCCCGAGTGCCAGCCCGGCATCGCGCATCAGGCCATGGGCACGCTCCTCGCCCTCGCCGTAGGCGGCACGGGTGACGCCGGGCTCGTCCCGACTGAAGTGCAGGAGCTCGGCGAACAGACGCTCGCACAGGTCATGGTCCGCCTCGATCCTATGCACGTCTCGCTCGCTCATGTCGGATGGCCACATGTTCGGCTTCACGATGCGCGCCGGTGCAGCCAGACGTCGGGATTGACCAGCCCGCCCGGCCGCCGGCCGGCGAGCACGTCGACCACCCGCCCCGCCACGGTCTCGGCGGTGCGGATCAGGGCCGCTTCGGTGGAGCCGCCGATATGGGGCGTGAGGATCACCCGCTCCTGACGGGTCAGGGGATGGTCGGCGGGCAGCGGCTCCCGCGCGAAGACGTCGAGGCCGGCGCCCGCGATCGAGCCGTCCTCCAGCGCCTGCACCAGTGCCGCCTCGTCGATCAGTCCGCCGCGACTGGTATTGATGAGGAAGGCGCTCCGCTTCATCCGAGCGAGCTGAGGCCGTCCGATCAGGCCGCGTGTGTCCGGGGTCAGCGGCAGGTGCAGCGAGACGATGTCGGCTTCGCCGAGGAGCGCGTCGACCGAGGTCGCCCGCAGAGCGCCGACGTCGGCGAAATCCGCATCCGGGCGACTCGGCCCGTAGGCCAGCACTCGCAGACCGAGTGAGGAGCCAAGTCGGGCAGTCGCTTGGCCGATCGCGCCGAAGCCGACCAGGCCGAGCGTCAGGCCGGCGAGTTCGACGAGGCGGGCGGTGTATCTGAAACCGTCGTCGCCAGCCCGCACCGAACGGTCGGCCCCGGGCAAGGCCTTGGCCAAGCCGAAGATCAGCGCCAGCGCGTGCTCGGCTACGGAGGCTGCGTTGGTACCGGGCGTGTTGACCACCACGACTCCGCCCTCCGTCGCCGCGGGAATGGCGACGTGGTCGGTGCCGGTGCCGTGCACACCGATCACCCGTAGGCGCGGTGCCGCCGCGATCACGACGGCGGGAAGACCAGTGTCGCGGGTGATGACGGCCACGCAGTCCGCGACTTCACGGCCAAGGGTGCGGGCATCCGTTTCCCTGGCCGAGCGCGGCTCGATCCCGGCATCGCGCAGCCTGTCGAGACCCGCAGAATGGATCGGCTGGACGATCAAACAGCAATCTTTGCTCACGGATTGTGCAACCCTGTCCGAAAATGCCGCTTGTGTGCCGCTGGTATACCGCTCTATCTAAGCCTGCCGGAAAGAGATGACAACCGATTTTTGCAGCGCAAACAGTACCGGCAACCTGAAATGCCAGATGGATCGCAGCATACAAAACTGCTCTCCAAGACGATGACGTATTCCCATTGATCTGAGGCGATTTCTATCGCAACGGAAAGCGATCTGAGGCCATCATGACATGCCCGCAGCCTACTTCCGGCGCTAAACCTCTTCTGCAGATCAAGGATCTACGGAAAAGCTACGGCTCGCTCGAGGTACTGAAGGGTATCTCTCTGAACGTTCATGAGGGCGAGGTCGTGTCGATCATCGGCGCGAGCGGCTCGGGCAAGAGCACGTTCCTGCGCTGCCTGAACCTCATGGAGACGCCGACCTCCGGCTTCATGGATTTCGAGCACTTCGCCTTCGACTACGAGCAGGGCGCCCGCCGCCAGCCGACGCCGCAGCAGCTCTGCGAGCTGCGCGCGCGGATCGGCATGGTCTTCCAGAGCTACAATCTCTGGCCGCACATGACCGTGCTGGAGAACGTCATCGAGGCGCCGATCCGGGTGCGGCGGATGCCGCGGCGGCAGGCGGTCGCGGAGGCCGAGGCGCTGCTCCAGCGCATCGGCCTCTACGAGAAGCGGCACGCCTACCCGTCGAAGCTCTCCGGCGGGCAGCAGCAGCGCGTGGCGATCGTTCGGGCGCTTGCGATGGCGCCCAAGGTGATGCTGTTCGACGAGGTGACCTCGGCCCTCGACCCGGAGCTGGTGGGCGAGGTTCTGGCGCTGATGGGCTCCCTCGCGGCTGACGGCATGACGATGCTGCTCGTCACCCACGAGATGGCCTTCGCCCGGGACGTCGGCACCCGCACCCTGTTCTTCGACGGCGGCGTGATCGCCGAGGATGGGCCGCCCGCCGACGTGATCGGCGCGCCCAAGAGCGACCGTCTGCGGCAGTTCCTGCGACGCGTGCTGCATGAGCCGGCCCAACTCGGCGCCACGACATGAACGGCGGGCCTAGCGGCGGACAGGGAGATCGACCATGAGCATCGCGTCGCTGCAGGACATGTGGCTCGTCTGGTGGGACGAGATCACAAGCTACGGACCAGGCTTTCTGACGGCGACCCTGGTGGTGCTAGGGGTAACGGTCGCGAGCATTTTGGTAAGCTGGGTCTGCGGACTGCTCGGGGCGCTGGGCAAGCGCTCGTCCTTCACGCCGTTCAGGGCGCTGGCGAGCTTCTACGTCTGGTTCATCCGGGGCACGCCGACCCTGGTGCAGGTCTTCATCGTGTATTTCGGCATGCCGCAGATCGGCGTGAAGCTCTCGCCCGTGACCGCCGGCATCATCGCGCTGGGCGTCAGCAGCGGCGCCTACGTGGCCGAGACGATCCGCGCGGGCTTGGCGGCGATACATCGAGGCCAGATGGAGTCGGCTCTGGCCTTGGGCATGAGCCCACGGATCATGATGGTGCGGATCGTCCTGCCGCAGGTCTTCCGCATGATCCTGCCGTCCCTGACCAACGAGGCGATCTCGGCGGTCAAGAACACCTCGCTCCTGTCGACGATCACCGTGGTGGAACTGACACTCTACGCGCAGCTCATGATCGCCACGACCTTCCGGCCGTTCGATTTCTACATCGCGGCGGCACTGATCTACCTCGTCATCACGTCCGTGCTATCGCAGCTCTCGGCCTACTTCGAGCGGCGCTACGCCCGCCTGTCCTAGCCGTTCCGCTCCGCCGCGGGCCGGGCCGCGTCGAAGTTCGCCCCGTCCCGGCCGTCCACACATCCGGAGATCCATCATGAACCGCAGACGTCTTCTCGCGCTCGCCGCTCTCTGCGCCGGGTTCCTAGGTCAGCCGCTAGCGCCCTCCGGCGCCCGCGCGGGCGACCTCGAGCTGATCCAGCCCGGCAAGCTGCAGGTCGCGACCGAGGGTACCTTCGCCCCGTTCAGCATGCGCATGCCCAACGGCGAACTCGACGGCCTGGAGATCCGCGTCAGTCGGGAGATCGCCCGGCGCCTGGGTCTGGAATACGTCCCGGTGATCATCAAGTTCGACGCGCTGCTGATCGGCCTCATGGCGGATCAGTACGATATGACCAGCGCCTCCATGGACATCACGCCGGCCCGCCAGAAGCAGGTCGCGTTCGCGGACGGGTGGCTCCAGTCCGGAGCGCGGATCATCACCCGTAAGGACAGCGGCATCGCCTCGGCGGCCGACCTCAAGGGCCGCAACGTCGGTGCCGTCGCCGCCTCGACCTTCGGCAAGCTAGCCGAGGAGAACGGCGCGAACCTGAAGAGCTACAAGTCGGCGGCCGACGCGATGCAGGATCTCATGACGGGCAATCTCGACGCGGTCGTCAACGACGCAGTCGCGGGCACCTACGCGATCAAGGACCGGAAGCTGCCGCTGGTGATGCTCGACGCGCCGCTCAGCACCATTCAGAAGGGATTGGCGATCAAGAAGGGGAAGCCGAACCTCCAGGCGGCCGTCAACAAGGCGCTGGCCGACATGGTGGCCGACGGCACCTACGCGAAGCTGACGACGCCGCTCATCGGGTTCAGCCCGGCCCCGAAGGAGCCTATCCACACGGCAGCGCAGTAAGGCGCTCCCGGGGCGTTCGAGGAGGAGACGGGATGAAGGCCATCGACGCGGCGGCTTATGCCAGCGAGTTGGGCGCGCGGCGTGGCCAGAGCCTCGGCCTGATGGCCTACGACCGCCTGCTCGACATGCTCGTCCGGCGTGAAATCCCGGCGGGTACGGCGCTCCACGAGCGCCGACTCGCCGAGATGCTCGATATCTCGCGTACACCGACCCGCGAGGCGATGTCCCGCCTGGAGACGGAGGGGCTGGTCGAGCGGCAGCCCGGCGGGATGCTCGTGGTCAAGGAGTTCTCCCTGCGGGAGCTCATCGAGATCCTGCACGTCCGACGCCTCCTGGAGCGCGAGAGCGTGCGGCTCGCCACGGGTCGCATCCCTCAGGCGGAGCTGGACCGCCTCCGTTCGGATATCGAGGCTCTGCTCTCCGCGGGCGATCCGCTCGCGCCAGGCAATTGGGAGCTCGATCGACGGTTCCACGAGCTGATTGCCGACAGCAGCAACAACGCCATCCTCGCGAAGACGATCAAGGATCTCCGGATCAAGACGCAGATGTTTAATCTCAGCCGGCTGCCTGAGCGGTTCGAGCCGGTACACCGCGAACACCTGGCGATCGTCGCCGCCCTTCACGCCGGGGACGCCGCGGCCGCGGCCGATGCCATCGAGGCGCATATCGAGAACCTGAAGCAGAGCATCATCCGCCGCCTCAGCGAAATCTGAATCCCGGAACAGCCGACGCGGAACCGACGGCTGGCGTGCACTCCCAAACAGGGGAGACCATGTCGCCCCTCTCGAGCGCGAACGGCGTCTTCCCGATCGCCCCGACGCCGTTCCATCCCAACGGTGGAGGAGGATGCTCCCCTGCGAAGCATAGCTCAGCCGGACATGTCGAGCGGATCCCGCCCCATGCCCCGCAGCATTTTTCGGACTTCATTCACGTAGGCGGAGACGAGTGCCGGGCGAGGTACTCCGGCGCGATACATGAGCGCCACGGGAATTGTGCAGGCCGGGATCAAGGGGCGAGCCACCTGCGACGGAGGGATGCCGAGGGCAGTAAAAGGATCAACGATCGTGGCCACGCCGACGGCTTCCGACAGAACGGCCGCGGTGGCGCAGTATCGCACCTCGACGCGCGGCGCATAGTCGACCCTTTCGCGTATGAAGATGGTCCTTATCGTATTCCCTAAGGGGGATTCGGCATCCAGGCCGATATGGTCGTGGTCCTTGAGATCCTGCACCGAAATAGCCTCCGCTTCGGCGAGGGGGTGATCGGCCGGCACGAGGCAGACCAGGTCGACCCAGGCCAACACCTCGATGTTCAGCGTCTGATGCGCGTCGAAACCCAGCCCCAGGCCGACGTCGACCGTCCCGTTGTGCACTGCGTCGACGACGCTCTCCAGACGTCTGACGTCGTAGGACACGGTCACGTCCGGCCTACTCTGGAGGAAGGCGCTCAGAGCTTTGGCGGCGACGGAGTGACCCAACGGGGGCGTGGACAGAATGCGGAGACGTCCGGATACGCCGAGACGCATGGCCTTGGCGCGCGCCTCGAACCCTCTGACGATCGAGAAGACCGGTTGGATCTCCGCATAGAGCTGGAATGCTTCCTCCGTCGGTTCGAGACGGCGGTGCAGACGCTCGAACAGATTGACACCCAGCATTGTCTCCAACTGCTTGATGCCGTTGGAAACGGCGGGCTGCGAGATACCGAGGCCTTCGGCAGCTTCCTTGGTTGTCGCACCACCCATGAGAGCGCTGAAGATGGACAGCAGGCGCAACGACAGCCGCTCCCGCCCGTTCATGCCGGCCGGCGGATCGTCCGTCATGCGATCTGCGATCTGTTCATCAAGGTGTTGTCAACAGGGAACTGAGCGCCAGGCCAATGGCGGCCTGGACAGGGTCAATGACTGGCAGGCCCAGTTCCGCCGCGAGCCTGTCCTTATGGCCAGACATGCCCGCGCAACCCAGGACGATCGCCCCCGCACCGGCTTCGACCAACTCGGCCCCGGCCCGCATCAGGAGCGCAAGACTGCGCTCACCCCGGCCGCTCTCGGCCACGCTGATTGGCTCGGCGAGCGCCACCTCCGCGGCCAGCCGGTGCTCCACGCCCATCCGGCGCAGGTGCCGCAGGTGGCGCGGGATCGAGCCCTGCGCCACAGCGATCACCCCGAACCGGTCGGCCCGCGCCAACGCGGCGAGCACCCCCGCGTCCTGGATCCCGAACACCGGCACCGTCGTGAGCGAGCGTGCGAGGTCGACGCCGGGCTGGGAGTAGCAGGCGCAGATGAACGCTCCTGCGTCCCGCCGTTCGGCGGCATACTGCCCGAAGCGCAGAGCAGCCTCGTGGACGTGCAGCTCAGTAAGGATGCCAGGTGGGCCGTCGTCGAAGGTCACGCATTCGATCGATGGGGCGCCCGGCATCCGGAACGGCTCGGCCGCGACGGACAGGGCCGTCGTGACGGTGGCGTCACTGTTGGGGTTGACGACCACGATGGGGGCGGTGGTCCTGGCGATCATGGCGCGATCGGCCTCCCGTACGCGGCGGAGACGGCGTATTCCGGGATCCGGTGTCCCGGCGCCAATCCGGCGCCGGAGGGCGCGCGCGCGACGAAGCGCCCCCCACCGCGCACACCGACGAGGCGGCCCTCGTCGATCACGACCCGGCCGCGGCTTAGCACGGTCGTGGGCACCCCGGTCAGGCGCCGACCCTCGAATGGCGTGTAGTTCATCGCGTCGTGCTGGTCCTCCAGTGTGACGGTCCGCGTCCGCTCTGGGTCCCAGATTGCCACGTCGGCGTCGAAGCCCGGCATGAGGCTGCCCTTGGTGACGAGCCCGAAGGTGCGGGCGGCGTTGGCCGAGGACAGGGCGACGAACTGAGCTAGGCTGATCCGCCCGGCGACGACGCCTTCCGAGAACAGGAACGGCAAGCGCGCCGCGATGCCGGGCATGCCGTTGGCGATCTTGCCGTAGGGCGCATCGGGACCGGCGCTGAACTTTCCGGTGTCGTCAAAGCGGTAGGGCGCGTGGTCGGAGGAGACGCTGTCGAAGGTGCCCGTGGCGACGTGGCGCCAGAGCGCGTCCTGGGTCTGCCCGTCGCGCAAGGGCGGCGAACAGATGAACTTGGCCCCCTCGGCCTCCGGACGGTCGAGGTCGGCGCGCGTGAACGCGAGGTATTGAGGGCAGGTCTCGGCGAAAAGGCGCGTGCCAGCGGCCTTCTCGCGCCGGACGATCTCGGCACCTCCCTGAGTCGAGACGTGCACGACGAACAGCGGCGCGTCCACGAGCTTGGCGAGGCTGACCGCACGGTTGATTGCCTCCTCCTCGGCCAGCTCCGGACGGCTGACCGCGTGGAAGCGGGCCTCGCGTGCGCCGGCGGCGGCGAGCCGCGCGTTCATCCACCCGACCATGGCATGGTTCTCGGCGTGGACCATGGTCAGCGCGCCATGCGCCTTGGCGACCGAGAGGACTTCGAGCAGCCCTGCGTCGCCGACGTTCATCAGGTCGTAGGTCATGAAGACCTTGAACGAGGTCACGCCCCGCGCGAACGCATCGGGCAGCCCCCGTTCGATCACCTCCGGCGTCGGATCGGAGACGATGAGGTGGTAGGAGTAGTCGAGCACGGCGTTCGGTGCGGCGCGGCCGTCGTAGGTGGCCAGCACCTCGGGAATCGACTGCCCGCGGTGCTGGGCCGCAAACGGCACGATGCACGAATTGCCCCCGAACGCCGCCGAGACCGATCCGGTGTAGTAGTCGTCCGCCGTCATCAGGCCGGCCGAACTCTCCTGGGCGATGTGGCAGTGCGCCTCGATTCCACCAGGGACGACGAGGCGCCCGCCCGCGTCGATACGGCGCTCGCCGCCGGGGATCCGCCCAGCAAGCGCCTCGACCTTGCCGGCCTTGATGCCGAGGTCGCCGCGAAAAGTCTCGGTGGCAGTGACGATGGTCCCGCCGTAGATGACGGTGTCGAATTCGGCCATGGCGGACCTCAAACCTCTAGGACGACCCCGGATTGCGATGTGATGCGCCCGTAATGCTCCGGGCGGCGGTGGCGGGCGAAGTCGAACATCGTCTCCTTGCCGAAACGGCAGGCGGCGAAGTCGCACGCGGCGCTGATCAGCTCGTCCCCTTCGGTTTTCGCACGAGCGATAATGACGCCGTTCGGATCGACGATGATCGACCCGGCCATCAGATGGTGCCCGTCCTCGACGCCGGCCTTGGCGACCCCGACCACGTAGGTCGCGTTCTGGTAGGCGCCCGCCTGCATCGACAGGTCCGAGTGAAATAGGCGCCTCTCCAAGCCTTCCTCGCCCTTCTGACTGTTCACCGAGGGCGTGTTGTAGCCGAGCGTGACGAGCTCCACCCCCTGCAGGCCCATGCAGCGGTACACCTCGGGCCAGCGCCGGTCGTTGCAGATCGCCATACCCATTACGACGCCCGCGTTGCGCCAGACCGGAAAGCCGAGGTCGCCTGGTTCGAAGTAGCGCTTCTCCAGGTGCTGGAAGCTGCGCTCGGGGTCGTGCTCCACGTGTCCTGGCAGGTGGACCTTGCGGTACTTGCCCACGATCCGGCCCGCCCGGTCGGTGAGGATCGACGTGTTGAAGTGCCGCCCCTCCGGGGTCAGCTCGGCGTAGCCGAAGGTGATGGCAATTTCCAGTTCCCGCGCACGATCGAACAAAGGCTGCGTGACCGCGTTCGGCATCTCCCGTTCGAAGTATTTGTCGAACTCCGCGCGGTCCTCGGCGTACCAGCGCGGGAAGAAGGTGGTCAGCGCCAGTTCCGGGAAGACCAGCATCTCGACGCCGGCCACGGCCGCTCGCTCCAATAGCGCGATCATGCGCGCAACCACGTCCTCGCGGGTGTCGGCCCGCTGGATCGGGCCCATCTGGGCACCACCGACGACGAAATCTGCCATGTACCGGTCCTTCCAAATTCGGGCTGCGCGAATGCAGTTGCGATGCATTCGCCGCCGAGGCGGTGCTCGCAAACGGTAGAAGCGGCGGCGACCTCAGATCGCCAACTTGCGCTGGTAGCGGCTCACCAACCGCACGAGCGGCCAGAGCACCATCAGGTAGATCAGGGCGGCTGCCACCAGGGGCGAGGCGTTGTAGGTCAGCGATCGGGCCATGTTAGCGTCGTAGAGCAACTCGCCGAGCGATACGACGGAAGCAATAGAGGTGAGCTTCACGACCTCGATCGTGTTCGAGATCAGATCGGGCAGGACGTTACGGACTGCTTGCGGAAGCAGTACGGAAACCAAGATCTGGGTGGGGGACAGGCCGGTGGCCAAGCCGGCCTCTCGCTGGCCCCTGGGTACGGACAGCAGGCCGGCCCGGTAGATCTCGCCGTAATAGGCCGCGTTATTGAGCACGAAGGCGATTACCACCGCTTGGAACGGCGATAGGGCTAGCCCGGCGAAAGGCAGACCGGAGTAGATGAAGACAAGCAGCACCAGCGGCGGCAGGGCCCGGAATACGTCGACGTAGAACACCGTCGCGTAACGCACCAGACGGTTGTGGCTCAGGCTGGCCACGGCGACCGCGATGCCGGCCACCAAGCCGAGCCCGATCACAGCTGCGCAGAGCTGTGCCGTCATAGCGAGGCCCTGCAGTAGCAGCGGGGCGGCCTTTGCGACGACCTCGATGTTAAAGAACTGCGCGACGATATCGTCCACGATTCACCCCACCCGCTAAGTCTTCCAGTGGAACCGGCTCTCGAGCAGCCGCGCCGCCACGGCCACGGGGAAGAAGACGATCAGGTAGGCGATCGCGGCCATGGCGAGCGGCGTCGCGCTGCCCGACTGGCTCTGGGCGGAGTTGGCCGCTCCCAGGATCTCCTCGACGCCGACGACCGAGGCGAGCGCGGTCATCTTCGCGATGGCCAGAACCCGGTTCATCAGCGGCGGCAGCGCGATGCGCAGGGCCTGCGGCAGGGCGATGAAGACGAGGGTGACGGAAAAGCTCAGGCCGGTGGCTAGGCCGGCTTCCCACTGCCCGCGGGGCAGCGCCGTCAGGCCGGCCCAGAACGCCTCCTCCGCGAACGCCGCAAGCACAGCCGTCAGCACGATGAATACGACCACGAATCCGCTCAGGCTGATGCCAATGTTCGGGAACCCGAAATAAATCAGGATGATCAGGACAAGCGGGGGGATCGCGCGACACACGTCGACGAACGCGATCAGAACGAAGTTGATAGGGCGCAACCCGAACGCGCGCACCAGGGCCAGCCCGAGTCCTAGCAGCACGCCCGCGCATATGATCTCCGTCGCCAAGAGCAGCGTGATCAGCACGCCGCTCCCTATTGCAGGGGCATAGGTCGCGATGGTCGTCGGGTCGAAGAACGTCGCAAGGAAGCCGGACATGCTCAGGCCGCTGCGCTGCCGAATCGGCTCAGGAACGCCCGCGTGCGCTCGGCCTTCGGAGCGCCGAACACCCGATCGGGCGGCCCCTCCTCGACGATCCGGCCTCCGTCCATAAAAACGACTCGGTCCGCCACGTCTCGAGCGAAGGCCATCTCGTGGGTGACGACGAGCATCGTCATGCCCTTGTCCTTGAGCGTGCGCATCACCGCAAGCACGGAGCCGACCAACTCCGGATCGAGGGCGGAGGTCGGCTCGTCGAACAGCATGACGGTGGGGTCGAGCGCCAGAGCTCGGGCGATCGCCACGCGCTGCTGCTGCCCGCCCGAAAGCTCGGCCGGGTAGGACGCGGCCTTCTCGGCTAGCCCGACCAGGGCAAGCATCTCCTGCGCCTTGGCCTCGGCGGTTTGCCAGTCGCGGCCCAGCACCTTGCGCTGAGCCAGTGTCACGTTCCGCAGGACGTCGAGGTGCGGGTACAGATTGAAGCTCTGGAAGACCATTCCGGTCTTCGCTCGCATGCGCTGTATCTCACGCTTCGAACTTGAACAGATCTCGGCACCTTGGACGTAGATCTTGCCGTCACTCGGCTCCTCTAGCCTGTTGCAGCACCGCAGGAGCGTACTCTTGCCGGACCCGCTCGGACCGATCAGGCAAACCAGCTCGCTCGGCGCCACTGAGAGATTGATTTGTTTGAGGACTTCGACGGTCCCGTAGCTCTTGGCGAGGGCGACGATCTCGATTGCCGGAACCATCTAGTTGACCAACTCAGAGCGAAAGGTTGTCGCAGGACGGCTTGTGGTCGTCGGGCACGAAGCCGGCCATGCCGGGGACGCCATAGCCCGGCGTAGGCGTGACGATCGTCGTACCGGACTCCGGCTTGACCCCGAACCACTTCTCCGAGAGCCGCGCCATGGTACCGTCGAGCTTGAGGCATTCGAGCGCCCGGTCGATCCGATCCCGAAGCGCGGCGTTGTCCTTGCGGAGGGGCAGTGCCCAGACCAAGCCGGTCTTGATCTCGTAGGAAAGAGCAAGCCCCGGCGTCTGCTTGACCGCCCAAGCCGAGACGGTGTTGCCGGCGAGCGCCGCGTCCGCCCGCCGAGCCAGTACGGCCGCGACCGCGTCGGTGTTCGTCCCGTAGCTCTCAATCTTCCACTTGTACTCGTCCGCTTTGGACTTCAGGTACATGTCGTAGGCCGAGCCGCGGTTGACCGCGATGGTCTTGCCCCGGAAGTCGTCGAGGTTCTTGTAGGCCGCAGCGTCGGCCTTGCGCACCACGAACGCGAAGTTCGTGTCCATGAAGCCCTCGCTGAACAGCAGGTTGTTCGCCCGCTCCTCGTTGACCGTGGTCGGTGCCGCAAGGAAGTCGTACGTCCCAGCCTGAAGACCGGGGATGAGACCGGAGAATTGGGCGGCCTTGATGTCGACCTTTCGTCCCAACCGGGCCCCAATCGCGTTGGCGAGGTCGACGTTGAAGCCCTCCACGCCTCCATCCATGCGAGGCATGGCGTGCGGCGCGAAGGTGCCGTCGACCGCCGTACGCAAAGGTTCTTGAGCTATCGCGACAGTCAGTAGTGCGGCAGTTATTGCCACGATCCCCACTGCGAAACGGATGCCGAGGGACATGTCTGAGGCCCACTGTTTCGTGCGGTTGTGCGACATGCGCCCAACTGATCTCAGGCTGCATTTAACGCACCCGAATTCTAGGGCCGCAATAGCACGGTCGGCCGTCGCGTCATATCGAATGATAAGAAAAACGTATATGACAGCCCCTTCATGAAGCGAGCATAAGGAAGCAGCAAAAGCACTAGTTTCTGCGCGCATGCCGTCTTGGAAGGCCCGTCTGGCGTGATCCGATGGGTTGGAAACACTCGACGACAGATGATCTAAGATTTCACCCGTCGATTGCACCCTAGATCCGCCCGATCGGATCACGTGGCAGATGACCGGCAACAGAGGATGGCAGGCAGTCCGCCCGTCATATTTCGGCTCCCTCGACAGGAGGAGGGATAGATGGAAGATCTGTTTGCGGCGCTTGAAAGCATAGTGGGACCAGAGAACGTCCTCCGGGGGTCGGATAAGGATCCGTTCCTGATCGATTGGCTAGGCAAGTACCGGGGTGACGCCCGAGCCGTCGTGAGGCCCGCCGACACCGCGGAAGTGGCCAGTATCGTTGAACAGTGTTCGTCGCGGAGCATCCCAATAGTCCCGCAAGGCGGCAACACCAGCCTTTCGGGCGGCGCCACTCCAGACCGGTCCGGCGAAGCGATTGTCCTGTCCCTGGCGCGGCTGAACAAGGTGCGATCCGTGGATCCCGTGGGCAACACGATCGCCGTGGATGCCGGGACCATCCTTTCGAACGTCCAAGCCGCGGCCGCGGCGGCAGGTCGCTATTTCCCGATGAGCCTTGGCGCGGAAGGCAGCTGCACGATCGGCGGCAACCTGTCCGCGAACGCCGGTGGGGTCGCGGTCCTCCGCTACGGGACGATGCGCGAGTTAACGCTCGGTCTCGAGGTCGTCCTCGCCGATGGGCGAGTGTGGGATGGGATGACTGCGCTGCAAAAGGACAACACAGGTTACTCGTTACGGGACCTGTTCATCGGATCGGAAGGAACTCTCGGCATCATCACCGGGGCCGTCCTAAAGCTGTTCCCCAGTCCCGCAGCCCGGGCGACGGCATTCGCCTCGGTCTCCGGACCGAAGGAGGCTTTGTCCCTTCTCTCCGCAGTCAGATCCTCATGCGGCGATCGGCTGACCGCGTTCGAGTTCATGACGAGTGAATGCGTCGATCTCGTCCGCCGACACGTAGCTGACGCCCGCATGCCCTTCGATGCCGCTCAAACGGCGGTAGTCCTCATTGAGCTGTCCGACATCGACTCCGAGCCCGGACTAACGTCTCGGCTGGAGGACTCGCTCGCCGCCGCCATCGAGGCAGGGCTGGTGCTGGATGCCGTAGTCGCACAGGACCGTTCGCAGGCGAAGGCGTTCTGGCGCCTGCGCGAGGGCATATCGGAGGCCTTGGTCCGGGAGGGGGGGGCCGCAAAGCACGATGTCTCGCTGCCCGTGGCGGCCATGGCCGATTTCGTCGGTGCGGCGGATGTGGCCGTCTCGTGTGCTTGCCCCGGTGTCAGGCCGATCGTATTCGGCCATCTTGGCGACGGCAACCTTCACTACAACCTGCTAGCCCCGCTTGGAATGTCGAAAGAGGACTTCGCTGCACGGTGCGCCGGCCTAAGCCGGCTGGTCCATGATGAGACCACCGTGCGGCGCGGTTCGATCAGCGCCGAGCACGGCGTCGGACAGTTGCGAGCCGCGGAACTCGTCAGGTGCAAGCCATCGCTGGATCTGGAGCTCATGCAAGCTCTGAAAGCCACTTTGGATCCACGGCGTATCTTCAATCCGGGAAAGCTTCTGGCCGACTGCTGAACAAGGAGGTATGAGATGCCAATGATCTCGGAGCAGGCCGACGGCGTATATGTAATCGCCGTAACACCGTTCACCGAAGACGGCGGGCTCGACTTACAAAGCACCGACTCTCTCGTCGACTTCTACCTCGAGAAGGGTGCGACCGGCCTGACAGTGCTCGGCATGATGGGTGAAGCGCCTAAGCTCACCGCTGCCGAGTCACGGATTTTCGTCCGGCATGTCCTGGCCCGGGTCGGCGGACGCGTGCCGGTCGTGGTGGGCGTGACGTCGCCAGGTCTGGCGGCGATGAAGGACCTCAGCGCCGCGGTAATGGACGACGGTGCCGCAGGGGTAATGGTCGCGCCGCCACCCACCGTTGGGACGGACGACCAGATCCTGGTGCACTACGGCATGGTGGCGGAGACCCTCGGGAGCGACACGCCCTTTGTGCTGCAGGACTTCCCGCTCGCGACCGGGGTGCAGATCGCCCCGTCCGTGATCCTGCGCCTTGTCCGCGACCACCCGAATCTCGTCATGCTCAAGCACGAGGACTGGCCGGGGCTGGCCAAGCTTTCGGCACTGCGCGACGCTGAGCGCGACGGCGCACGCCGCATCGCGATCCTGGTCGGCAACGGGGGTCTTTTCATCCCCGAGGAACTGACTCGCGGCGCCGACGGTGCGATGACCGGGTTCGCCTATCCTGAAATGATGGTCGAAGTCTGGCGTGCGCACGCTTCCGGCGACGTGGAGAGGGCGCACGATCTGTTCGATGCGTATCTGCCGCTGGCGCGCTACGAGCAGCAGCCGGGGCCTGGCTTGGCCATACGGAAATATCTTCTGGCGAGGCGAGGCGTCATCGGGTCCGCCGCATTGCGCCGGCCGGGAGCCAAGCTGTCGAAGGCGGATGTGGTCGACATCGAATTGTTGGTCCGGCGCCAGGAACGCAGACTGCGGGAGATCGCGTGATGGAACTGGGGCTTGGGAACAAGCGTGCTCTAGTGCTTGGGGCGAGCCGTGGGCTCGGCGCCGCGATAGCCCGCACGCTGGCCGCGGAAGGGGCCACCGTCGTGGCTGCAGCGCGCGATCAGGAGGCGATCCGCGTATGGGTTTCCGGGATGGCGGACGACGCCCGCGCGCGGATCGTCCCGGCATCGCTCGACCTGTCCGATCTGGCCTCCGTGAACGCGCTTGTCGGCGTGCTCCTCGCCGACGGGGGCGTGGACATCGTGATCGCCAACTCTGGCGGGCCGCCGCCCGGGGAGGCGCGCGAGGCCAAGCGGGAAGACTGGATCGCCCAATTCGAAGCGATGGCGGCCAACATCTTCCACCTCGTGCAGGGATTGCTGCCCCCCATGCTGGATCGCAGGTGGGGCAGAGTAGTCGCGATCGCCTCCTCTGGGGTCGAGCAGCCGATCCCGAGGCTCGCCCTGTCGAACGGCGTTCGGGCGGCGGTCGTGGGCTGGTCCAAGACCCTCGCCGCCGAGGTGGCCGCGGATGGCGTGACGGTCAATGTGGTGCTGCCGGGCCGCATCCACACGGAGCGCGTCGACCAGCTCGACGAGGCCGCGGCGCGGAGGACAGGCTCGACCAGGGGCGACGTCGCCAAGGCATCCATAGGCGCGATACCGGCCGCCCGCTACGGAGATCCGCAGGAGTTCGCGGACGTGGTGGCGTTCTTAGCGAGCGAGCGGGCCAGTTACGTTTCCGGCTCGAAGATTAGGATCGACGGCGGGCTCATCCGTGGGGTCTAGAGCAACGTCCATTTAACCGGACACATTGCGTTTGGCCTTGAGGAAGTTGCGGCGCTCCCATGGGGAGCTCGCCTTCCTGGACAGGTCACGGTCGGACCGAACGCCCTGAAACTGCGCACCCTCCTGCCGGCGCAAAGTCGTTGCCTAGCTCCGGATCCGGCGACTGCACGAACCCGCATGCAACCCTCGCAGACAGCTTGGCTGAAGATTTGCGGGACAGACATCAGCCGCCGGCCATCCCACGTCGGCACGAGACCGAGGTCCCGACATGTCGACGTTGCCACCCTGGCGCTCCGCGATCCTGTCCCTTGCCTTGCTGCTGGGCATGCACCACGCCTCCTTGGCCCAGGGCGTGCTGCGGATCGGCATGACCGCCTCCGACATCCCGCTGACCACGGGACAGGCGGACAACGGCGGCGAGGGGATCCGCTTCGTCGGGCAGACGATCTACGACGCGTTGATCGCCTGGGACCTTACCCGCTCTGACAAGCCCGCCGACCTGATCCCCGGTCTCGCGACAAGCTGGACGGTGGATCCGGTCGATAGGAACAGAAGGACGTTCAGGATCCGACCCGGCGTCAAATTCCACGATGGATCCGACTTCAACGCCGACGCAGCCGTTTGGAATTTCGACAAGCTGTTGAGGCCCGATGCTCCTCAATATGACCCACGCCAAGCCGCGCAGGGCAAGGTACGCATCCCGGCGGTGGCGAGCTATCGGGCGATCAATCCGACGACGCTGGAGATCGTGACCAAGGCGCCCGATGCGACACTGCCCTACCAGCTCGTCTACATCGCCATGTCCTCACCGGCACAATGGGAGAAGGTCGGCCGGTCCTGGGACGCCTTCGCGAAGCAGCCGTCTGGCACGGGCCCGTGGAAGCTGACGCTGTTCGCGCCGCGCGAGCGCGCCGAGATGGCGCCCAACACGGCCTACTGGGACACGGCGCGTGTGCCGAAACTCGACAAGCTGGTGCTGGTGCCGCTTCCCGATGCGAACGCCCGCGTCGCCGCCCTAAGGTCCGGTCAGGTCGACTGGATCGAGGCACCGTCGCCCGACGCGGTCGCGTCCCTGCGTAAGGCGGGCTTCGCCATCACCACCAACACGTATCCGCACAATTGGACGTGGCATCTGTCGCGCGTCGAGGGCTCGCCCTGGAACGACGTCCGGGTGCGCAAGGCGGTCAATCTCGCCATCGATCGCGAGGGCCTGAAGGAGCTGCTCGGCGGGCTGGCCGTGCCGGCCACCGGGTTCCTGCCGCCCGACGACCCGTGGTTCGGCAAGCCATCGTTCCAGGTGAAGTACGATCCCGAAGCAGCCCGGAAGCTTCTTGCCGAAGCCGGCTACGGCCCGGACAAGCCCCTGAAAACGAAGATCGCGATCTCGGCCTCCGGCTCCGGTCAGATGCAGCCCCTGTCGATGAACGAGTTCATCCAGCAGAACCTCGCCGAGGTCGGCGTTCAGATCGACTACGAGGTGGTCGAGTGGAACACGCTCATCAACATGTGGCGCGCGGGCGCTAAAGCCGACATCTCACGCGGCGTGACCGGCATCAACTACAGCTACTCGCTGCAGGATCCCTACAGCGCGCTCATCCGCCATCTCAAGTGCGATCTAACGGCTCCCGCCGGGACCAACTGGGGGTACTACTGCGACCCGGCGATGGACATGCTGTTCGACGACGTGCGCAACACCTTCGATCCGGTCGAGCAGGCCAAGGTGCTGAGGAGGATCCACGAGAAGTTCGTCGACGACGCGCTGTTTGTCATGGTCGTCCATGACGTCAACCCACGCGCCATGAGCCCGAGCGTGAAGGGCTTCGTTCAAGCTCAGAGTTGGAACCAGAGCCTATCGCCGGTCCACATTTCCGCCCCGGAACGTTAGCGAGGATGATGAACGCCGTCCGAAGTCGGTGGGAGATGAGCCGGACCTAGGCCGCTCGTCACGATCCACTCGAAATGAACGCGGTCGCCGGCGCATCCGTGCGGCGTCCACATCGAGAGATTGCGACCGTGCATCGAAACCTTGTGCGGTCGGGTCAATGCGGCGTGCCTCGAAGTTTGAAAGTTTGGCCGTCAGGATGTCCTCCTGGTCCTGTGCGGCCGATGGGTAGTGTGGACCAGATCGTCCACATGTCACAATCGATAGGGCTTTGCGAAGATTCGTAGCAGTCAATGATCCCTCGACGGCGTCGAGACCGCCTTATCCTTGGACCGACGGCGGGCGAGGTGTCGCGCCCTCGAGTTGGCGGACCGCACCTTTCGCGGACGAACCGCGTCCCGGAGTTTGTCTGCTTTGGAGAAATCAGAAGAAACTGCTGAATGACCGGGTTGGGCGCAAAACGGAACGTCCGCTTCCGGGTTACGGCAGCGCTACCTTGCTCTGGCATGCCAAACTCTACATCCCTGCCAGATTCCAGCCGATCGTGAGTTTGCATCTAGATACATAATTTCAGACAGCGCCCCGGGCAACTCACATCAATAAAGGACAGACGCAATCGCTTCGAAGGCGGCCTGTTGATCTTGACAAGATAAAATTTATATAAATATATCTGATACAGTGTATCAGCTGCGCTTCACCCCGATCAGGAAATAGGTTGCTCCTCAACATCCGAGCTCTTCATTTCAAATCGCTACAAACAGCGACAATCTTCTCTCGCATCTCTCTTTCGCCCCTCCAGCTCGTCTCCGTCAGGGTGAAGCGCCACAGCCAGGCAACCGCTAGTCATCCACCCTGTGTTCGTTCAACGAGCTGAATCGATCGGCCACCTGCACGCGGTAGAGACAAGCTCTTACCCGCCGAAAGAAAAGAGCCAGCTCCCTATGAGCCCCGAGCCTCCACCGCCAACCATGCGGGATGGGGATCGCCGGGTCGCAAGCCGAAGGGCATCGGCGAAAAGCGGTCCGCGTGCTTTACTGGGCGGACTGCAGGATGGAGGGAACGGGTTGCCCCAGACCTCCAGGACGACCCCGACGCCCCGCGGATCGAGCGGACGGGTCCGTTCGCGCTGGCCGTCCAAGCTGACGGGAAGCGGTGTGTAAAGGCCGACCGCACAGCCCCGGCCTACCTGTAGCAAGGTTACACCTCGATCCGCCGGTCGACCGACGGCGTGGCTCCGGGATCCGGACCTCCTCGGTGGAGCGTGGCTTTGCCGCTCAACGGCAAAGCCTTGCCTTCAGCAAGCCGGCCTCCCTCAAACGTCCACCAGGATCCGGGGCAGGGCAGAGAACACAGCGCTCCGGCCGACCGCCGTTGCTCTGACCGGAAGCTACAGTGAACAGCCGAAGCACCTACGGGAATCCAGCCCCGACGCCGCCATCCTTACGGCTGCTCTGGAGCTTCACCCTTCATGCCCACCAACGAGCTGCACGCCCGCCTCGCCGCGGCCATTCTTGCCCAGCTTGAGACCGCCGACTACGCTTCGTGGTCGCCACCCTGGCACGGCGCCGACCCAATGCCGCGCAACGCCCTCACGCACCGACGTTATCGTGGGATCAACGTGCTGGCGTTGTGGTGTGCGGCGCAGACCCACGGCTACAGCGACGCGCGCTGGACCACTTACCGTCAATGGGCTGCACTCGGCGCTCAAGTCCGCCGGGCAGAGCGCGGCACCCTCGTGATGTTCTACAAGGAGTTGCCCCGAGGCGCCGTTGCCGGTGAAGCTGAAGTGAACGACGGTGCTCTCTTCGTCGCTCGCGCCGCATACGTCTTCAACACCGCCCAGGTGGACACCGCTCAACCATCCCCCGACGCAGCCTTACCCAGCAATGCCACGCCGCCGGAGCCGCTACCCGCCTTTGATGCTTTCGTGACCACCACCAGCGCCGCGATCTGCCACGGCGGCACCCGCGCCTGTTACGTCCCGGCCACCGACATGATCCACCTGCCGCCCCGCACCGCCTTCCACACGTCCACAGGCTACGTTGGCACGCTGGTCCACGAACTTATCCATTGGACCGGCGCCCCTAACCGCCTCGCCCGTGATCTCACCGGCCGGTTCGGCGCCCGCGCCTACGCTGCGGAAGAACTCGTGGCCGAGCTCGGCGCCGCGTTCGTGCTGGCGGATCTGGGCATCGCGCGCACGCCCCACCCGAACCATGCGGCCTACTGCGCGTCCTGGGCGCTGCTCTTACGCGCGGACCCACGCGCGCTCTCGACCGCCGCCACCCAGGCCTCCCGCGCCGCCGACCACCTGACAACCCTGCAGCCAGGATTGCCGGAAGAGTACGTTCAGGCGCAGAGCGAGAATTTGTCCGCTGAACCGACGGCAATCGCTCGACCTTCTAGAATGGACTTGACATCGCGGCCTTAACCGAAGAGCCTAGATTTCAGGCGCAGGGCAAAGCTGCCCGCTTTCGCGCCACTTCGTTCGTATACACAAGGCAAAGCAGCCCGCAGTGCTCTAAGCACTGGCGGGCTTTTTGCGTTCAAAAGGACTGCATGAGCCAGCGCTACCACCACATCGGCATCTTGTTCTCCACGGCCGGCCCCTATGGACTCGTCGGGCGGGCAATGCTGAACGGTGCGCTTCTGGCGGCCGAGGAGGTCAACGCGAGCGGTCTCATCACCCTCGAACCGAAGATCGTCGATCCGGAGGGTGCGCTCGCGGGTTACGGGGCCGGGGCTGAGCGTCTCCTCGATTGCGGCATTCAACACATCGTCGGCTGCTACACATCGTCGAGCCGTAAGGAAATTATCCCGATCTTTGAGAAGCGCGACGCGCTCCTTTGGTACCCATCACATTACGAGGGTTTCGAGACCTCCGGAAACGTCGTCTACACGGGCGCTACGCCGAACCAGCACATCGTGCCGCTGGTGCGGCATCTCCTAGATCGAGGCGGCCGAACTGCCTTCTGCGTCGGGGCCAATTACATCTGGGCCTGGGAGAACAACCGCATCCTTCGCGAGGCCCTGGCCCTCGCGGGCGGGCAGGTTACGGGAGAGCGTTACTTCGCAGTAGGCGAGACTGCGTTCGCGCAGGTCGTCGATGCGATCCTGGCGGCGCGACCGGACTTCGTCTTCAACACTCTAATTGGCACCTCGGCCTATCACTTTTTCCGCGCGTTCCGAAGCGCCTGCCGCGCGCGCGGCATCGACCAGCCGCGAACAATGCCGGTTGCGAGTTGCAGCCTCGCGGAACCGGAACTCGAGGCGATCGGCCCGAACGCGGTCGACGGTCACCTCTCCTCCAGCGTCTACTTCGCGTCGATCGACAGCCCACGCAACCGAGCGTTCACGGCAGCCTACGCGGCACGCTTCCCCGAGGGACCGACACCTTCGGCAGACACAGAGTCGTCCTACATCGCCGTCCATCTTCTGGCGCGGGCGCTGGCGCTCGCAGGCACTGAAGACGTCGCGACGATCCGCCGGGCCGCTTGCATGGTCGATTTCGAGGCGCCGCAAGGGCCCGTTAGGCTCGACGAGACGACGCTGCACGCCTACCTCACGCCGCGCATCGGCGTCTCGACCGCTGCGGCTGGCTTCACCATCGCAGCGGAGGCGGGTAGGCCGGTCGCGCCGGACCCCTATTTGGTGCGCAGCGCTCCCCGGGTAGTCCCAGTGAGCCGGCGACCGCGCCTGCGGGTGGTGCCATGACCAATCCCCGTCTGATCCAGAACTTCAGCGGCTCGCAGGCGCTGGTGATCACGCCGCCGAGCACCGCAACCGAGGTCCTCGCTGCCACGCTATTGAAGCTAGGACTGACGGTCGCCTCAGTTCTTCCGAACGGCGAGGCGCCTTACCTCGATCTCGGAGGTCTCGATCCGGAGCGGCACATCGTTATCGTCGACGGCGATTTACCGTTACCGGGCCTCTCCGCGAGCAGCGTCTCCGACCTTCCGCCGGTCCCGGTGCTCGGTCTAGTTGGCGTCGAAGCGCCGAGTCGCCTCAAGGGCCTGCTCCAGCTTGGCGCCACGGGGCTCCTGCGCAAGCCGGTCCACGGCGCTTCAGTTTACGCCGCGCTATTCCTCGCTGTGAACGAACACAACCGACGGCGCCTGTTAGAGGAGCGCCTAGCGCGCCACGACGAGCGGCGGCGCGGTCGGCGCTACGTCGTGAAGGCGATCCTGCGGACCATGCAGGAGCACGGGCTCGACGACGACGCGGCCTTCGAGGTTTTGCGCCGCGACGCGATGCGCGCCCGGCAACCGCTCGAAGCCTATTGCGAGGCCCTGATCCAGGCCCGTCCGGCAATCCTTGTCCCCGCAGCAGCCGCACGGCGCGCCCGGTTCTGAACGCCTTCCCGCAACCTACCGAAATGAGGTTCCTCCGATGCCGAGAACTCACCGCGGATCTTGCCTCTCCGCTCTCGCGGCAGCCCTGGTTCTGGCCGCCCCTGCGGCTCGAGCCGCCGACCCGATCAAGCTCGGCGTCCTCGAGGATCAATCCGGCGACTTCGCGCTCGCCACGATCGGCAAGGTCCACGGCATCCAGCTCGCCACGGACGAGATCAATGCCGCGGGCGGCATCGCCGGGCGCAAGCTGGAACTCGTGATCTACGACACGCAGTCCGACAACACGCGCTATCAAGAATTCATGCGCCGGGTGCTCCAGCGCGACAAGGTCAACGCCGTCTTCGCGGGCTTCTCCAGCGCCTCCCGCGAGGCCTACCGGCCGATCGTCGACCAGCTCGACGGCTTCGCCTTCTACAACAACCAGTACGAGGGCGGCGTCTGCGACGGCCACATGATCGTCACCGGCGCAGTGCCCGAACAGCAGTTCTCGACGCTGATCCCGTGGATGATGGAGAAGTACGGCAAGCGGGTCTACACGATCGCGGCCGACTACAATTTCGGTCAGATCTCGGCCGAGTGGGTACGAAACATCGTCAAGGAGAACGGCGGCGAGATGGTCGGGGAAGAGTTCATCCCCCTCGGCGTGTCGCAGTTCTCGCAGACGATCCAGAACATCCAGAAGGCCAAGCCCGACATCCTGATGACTCTGCTCGTCGGGACCGCGCAAGCTTCCTACTATGAGCAGGCGGCGGCCGCGAACCTGAAGGTGCCGATGGGCTCCTCAGTCAATATCGGCCAGGGCTACGAGCACAAGCGCTTCCAGCCCCCGAGCCTCGCCAATATGTACGTGACCACGAACTACATCGAGGAGGTCGACAGCCCGTCGAGCAAGGCCTTCCTCGCCAAGTGGAAGGCGAAGTTCCCGAACGAGCCCTACGTCAACCAGGAGGCCGAGAACTCCTACCTCGCGGTCTACCTCTACAAGCAGATGGTCGAGCGGGCGAACGGCTCGACCAAGCGCGCCGACCTGCGCAAGGTCATCGCGGCGGGCGACGTCTGCGTGGACGCGCCGGAAGGCAAGGTCTGCATCGACCCGAAGAGCCAGCACGCGTCCCACACGATCTACCTTGCGAAGGTCGACGAGAAGCACGCAATCTCCTTCCCGAAGACCTGGGACGGCATCCAGCCTTACTGGCTTGGGAAGGCCGGCTGCGACCTGACCCAGAAGGATCCGATGGCGCAGTACACACCGAGCAACCCGCCCAAGCCCTGAGGCGCCGGGATGGATCGCCGCGCTCTCCGCCCGCGCGGGCGCGGCGGCGTGAACCGGGGCGGCGCGGCCTCGGGAAGCGCGTCGCTGCCGGACGGCTGCGCGCCGCGGCCTCGAGCCGAAGACTAAGGCGACACCGCCGGGGGCTATGTCCCGGCCCCCTCCGTCACGATCGGGCCTCCAAATGGATCTACTGACCTACGCCTTCACGTTCCTCTACCAGATCGGCGACGCGTTCTCGTTCCTGGTGCTCTCTGCCTGCGGCCTCGCGGTGGTGTTCGGCATGATGGGCGTGATCAACCTCGCGCACGGCGAGTTGATCATGTGCGGCGCCTACGTCACGGCGGCGACCACGCGGGCCGGGCTGCCGTTGCCCCTCGGCATCCTGGCCGGCGCGCTCGCCGCCGGGGCCGTCGGTATGGTGATGGAGCGCCTCGTCATCCGCCACCTCTACGGGCGACCTCTCGACACGATCGTGGCGACCTGGGGCATCAGCCTCGCGGCGACGCAGGGCACTTTGATCCTGCTGGGCTCCAGCATGCCGGGAATCGGCACGCCGCTCGGCAGCTTCACGGTCGGCGGCTACTCCTACTCGACCTACCGCGTGGTGCTGATGGTCGCCGCCGTCGCGGTGCTGGCCGGGCTCTACCTCGCCTTCAACGCCACCCGCTTCGGGACGCTCGCCCGCGCCACCATCCAGGTGCCGCACATGGCCGAGGCCCTCGGGGTCGACACGCGCACCGTCTACGCCCTGACCTTCGGCCTCGGCGCGGCGCTGGCGGGCCTCGCGGGCGGGCTCTACGCGCCGACCATGACCATCGTGCCGACCATGGGGACGACCTTCATCATGGAGGCCTTCGTCACGGTGGTGGTCGGGGGCGCCGACATCTTCCTCGGCACGGCGCCCGCGGCCCTCGTGCTCGGCACGGTGCGGGCGCTACTTACGACGTGGCAGGGCCAGCTCTTCGGGCAGATCGGCCTCCTCGTCGCGGTGATCCTGGTGATCCGGGTGCTGCCGCGGGGCATCTCGGGCCTGATCCTGCGCGAGCGGGCCTGAGGCCATGGCGTTGACCCTCCTCCGGCGCCTCGAAGGCCCGCAGACCCTGGGACGTGGGCCTGCCTTCTGGACCGCCTTCGCCCTCGTGGTCGCTGCCGCCATCGCCTACCCGTGGTTCGCGGACGGCTACACGGTCGGCAACACCGCCTACTTCTTCTGCTGGGTCTTTATGGCGCTCGGCCTGTGCCTGATCTGGGGCTACGGCGGCGCTCTCAGCTTCGGCCAGACTGCCTTCTTCGGCCTGTCCGGCTACGCTTACGGGGTGCTGACCCTCAATGTCGGCGCTGCCTACGGCTTCACCCTAGCGGCGCTGGTACTGGCCGTGGCGCTCTCGGCGGTCATGGCGGCGCTCCTCGGCTACTTCCTGTTCTTCGGCCGGATCGGCGGCGTCTTCCTCGGCATCATCACCCTGTCGGTGACGCTCGCCCTGGAGCGCTTCATGGCGCAGACCGCCGGCCCGGAATGGAAGATCGGGGCGGCACGCCTCAACGGCTACAACGGCATGAGCGGTATGCCGCCCCTGACCGTGCCATGGTTCGACGGCGACGTTGTGCTGTTTCCCGACGTCGCCCTCTACTACGGGCTTCTGGGCCTCCTGATCGTCGTCTACCTCGCGCTGCGCATCCTGGTGAACGCCCGGTTCGGCAACGTGCTGGTGGCGATCCGCGAAAACCCGGAACGGGCCGAGATGCTGGGCTACGACGTGCGGCGCTACCAGCTCGCCGCCTTCGTGATCGGCTCGGCCCTCGCGGGTCTGAGCGGCACCCTCTACACGGCCTGGGGCCAGTACATCACGCCCTCCAGCATGGGGCTCACCGCCGCCGCGCTGCCGGTGATCTGGGTTGCGGTCGGCGGCCGCGGCGACCTGACGGCCACGCTCATCGGCACGCTCTTGGTCCTCGGCGGCTTCCAGGCGCTGACGATCTACGGCAGCCAGTACGCCCTGGTGGTGATGGGCCTGCTCCTCGTCGTGGTGGTGCTGGCGGCCCCCGACGGCCTCGTGGTGGCGGGCCTGCGCGGGCTCGGCCGCCTGCGCCGGCGGGAGGCGGGCCGATGATTCCGCTCCTTGAAACCCGCGATCTCAGCAAGCATTTCGGCGGGCTGCACGTCACCAACGACGTGAACTTCGCCCTCGCGACGGGGGAGATCCACTGCCTGATCGGGCCGAACGGTGCCGGCAAGAGCACCTTCTTCCGCCTGCTGCTCGGCGAGTACACGCCGGAGCGGGGGCAGATCCTCTACGGCGGCGAGAACATCACTGCGCTCAAGCCGTTCGCGCGGATCCGCCGGGGTATGAGCGTCAAGTTCCAGGTGCCGGGCATCTTCCCGAGCCTGTCGGTCGCCCACAATCTGGAGATTGCGCTACAGCACCATCTCGAGGGCGCCTCGCTCGGTGCCGAGATCCGCCGGCTGCTCGCCTTCCTCAACCTCACCGCGGCGGCCTCCGACCGCGCCGGCAACCTCAGCCACGGGCAGAAGCAGTGGCTGGAGATCGGCATGGCGATCAGCCTCAAGCCGCGCCTGCTCCTCCTCGACGAGCCTACTGCCGGGATGTCGCCTGACGAGACCTTCGCCACTGGCGCGATGGTGCAGGCACTCAACCGCGACGGCGTCGCGGTGCTGGCCATCGAGCACGACATGGCCTTCGTCCGGCAGATCGCCCAGCGGGTGACCGTTCTCCATGTCGGGCGCATCTTCGCCCAGGGCACCACCGACGCGATCATCGCGGACGAGCGGGTCGCCGCGATCTATCTCGGGGAGGCGGACGCGCCGCCGCTGCGGAGCGTCGCCGATGCCTGAGCCGCTCCTCGCGACGACCGGCCTGCGCGCCGGCTACGGCGGCAAGCCCGTACTGCAGGGCGTCGACCTCGCAGTCCAGCCCGGAGAGATCGTGGCGGTGATCGGCCGCAACGGCGTCGGCAAATCGACGCTGATGCGCAGCCTCGTCGGGCTGCTGCCTGCCTCCGCGGGCGGCGTCGCGTTCCGGGGCGCGGCGGTCGAGGGGCTCGCCGCCCACCGGCGTGCCCGCCTGGGCATCGGCTACGTTCCCCAGGGCCGCGACGTCTTCCCGCGCATGAGCGTCGCCGACAACCTGACGGTCGGCGCCTCCCTGCTGCCGAAGGGCGAACGGCCGGATTACGAGCGCGCCTTCGAGCCGTTCCCGATCCTGCGGGAGCGGCGCGGGCAGCGGGCCGGGACGCTCTCGGGCGGCCAGCAGCAGCAGCTCGCCATCGGCCGCGTCCTAGTCGGCGGCCCCGCCCTGATCCTGCTCGACGAGCCCTCCGAGGGCATCCAACCCTCGGTGGTGCAGCAGATCGGCCGTACCCTGGTCGATCTCAACCGCCGCACTGGGGTGACGATCGTGTTCGTGGAGCAGAACCTCGACCTGATCCGCGCCATGGCTCAGCGCAGCTACGTCATGGACAAGGGCCGGATCGTCGCGGAGCTGACGGCCCGGGACCTCGACGACCGCGACCTGGTGCGGCGCCACCTCGCCGTCTGACGACCCAACAGACAACCAAGGGAGAGACGACCATGCAGTGGCTCGACCAGTCCATCATGGCCCGCAAGGGTGTCGCCGGCGGTAAGCCCGGCCGGGAGCACACGATCACCGAGGCCGAGCAGGGCCGCTACCACTACGTCTACGGCCCCTTCGCCGAGCCGGTGCTGACCGTCGATCCCGGCGCCGTCGTCACCGTCGAGACCCACGACGCCTTCGAGGGCAAGATCCGCCACGAGACCGACAGCCCGACGCAGATCCTGAACTTCCCCTACCTCAACCCGCAGAACGGGCCGATCTACGTCAACGGCGCCGAGAAGGGCGACTGCCTCGCGGTGGCGATCCGCTCGATCCGGCCGCGTGGCCCGCAGCCCTGCGGCACGACGCTGATCATGCCGGAATTCGGCGGCCTCGTCGCAACCGGCGACACCGCGCTCCTCAATCCGCCGCTCCCGGAACGGGTGCGCAAGCTCGAGGTCACGGCCGAGACCGGCGTGCGCTGGAACGACCGGATCACGCTGCCCTACCAGCCGTTCATCGGCACGATCGGCACCTCGCCGGAGATCGAGGCGATCTCCTCGCTGCAGCCGGACTATTACGGCGGCAACATGGACCTGCCGGACGTGGGCGTCGGCGCGGTGATCTACCTGCCGGTGAATGCCAAGGGCGCGCTCCTCTACCTCGGCGACTGCCACGCCGCGCAGGGCGACGGCGAACTGTGCGGCGTTGCGGTAGAGCACCCGACCCACACGACGGTGCAGATCGACCTGATCAAGGGCTGGACCTTCCGCTGGCCGCGGCTCGAGACTGAAGACTTCTACATGACGATCGGCTCGTCCCGCCCGATGGAGGATGCGGCGCGCATCGCCTACCGGGAGCTGATCCGCTGGCTCGCGGCCGATTTCGGCTTCGACGAGATCGACGCCTACATGCTGCTCACGCAGTGTGGGCGCGTGCGGCTCGGCAACATGGTCGACCCGAAATACACGCTCGGCGCCTCGATCACAAAAGCGATCGCCCACGCCTGATCGGCGACGGAGGAGAATGGCATGGATCTCGGGCTCAGAGGCCGCCGGGCGCTGGTGACCGGCGGCACCAAGGGGATCGGCGGGGCGATCGTCGACCTCCTGGCTGACGAGGGGGCGTCCGTCGCCCTTTGCGCCCGCAACGCCGCGGAGGTCGCCGCCAAGGTCGACGCCCTGCGCGCGAAGGGCGTGGCTGCGACCGGGCGTGCCGTCGATGTCGCCGACTCAGCCACCTTGCGCGGCTGGATCGCGGAGGCCGCGGAGGACCTCGGCGGCATCGACATATTGATACCGAACGTGAGCGCCCTCGCGGTCGGCGCCGACGAGATGGCGTGGCGCAGTGGCTTCTCGGTCGACATCATGGGGACCGTGGCAGCCGTCGAGGCCGCGATGCCGTTCCTCGAACACTCCGAGGCCGGCGCGATCGTCGTCATCTCCAGCGTCTCCGGGCGCGAGATCGACTTCGCGGCCGGTCCCTACGGTGCCCTCAAGGCGGCGTTGATCCACTACGCGCAAGGTCTGGCCTACCAGCTGGCGCCTAGGAACATCCGCGCGAACTCGGTCTCGCCCGGCAACACTTACTTCGCGGGCGGCGTCTGGCACCAGATCGAGGAGGGCAATCCGGCGCTTTTCGCCGAGGCGCTGCGGCTCAATCCGACCGGCCGAATGGCCCGCCCCGAGGAGGTGGCCCGGGCAGCCGTCTTCCTGGCGAGCCCGGCGGCGAGCTTCATCACCGGCACCAACCTCGTAGTCGACGGCGCCCTCACGCGGGGCGTGCAGTTCTGAGCGCTCCGAAGGGCGACTAGTGAGTTCGCAGTTCGCCTATCAAGCGAAACCGTCTCAGTTCACGAGGTCCGCTCGCGCCACCAAGTGGGACTTGGCAGAAATCCATCAACGAGATTCTGACGGCCTAAACGCTGTTGTGCGTCCGCCTGCGCTCAGCCTTTGCTCGGCACAAACCCAAAGGCGCCAGGCGCATTCGGGCGATTGTCATATAGCCCACGATACTGCTACACATCCCCTGGCGCCTGACGGGGCAAGCAACTGAGAAGACTAGGCTATTTTGGCGATCAGCGGCGGGCTCAGTGTCCTGGCGCCCCAGCCAAATTCCTGAAGGAAATCAAAGTCCTTAGGTCTGGGATATAACGGACACCCCGGAACAGAAGGTGTTTTTCCGGCGCACAAGAGTCGGCACAGTTTGTGAAGGCCGGCCAACAGGCCGGTTCCGAACCTCGTACAGCTGCCAATTCGGATCCTGAGATCGACGCCGCTGCTGACGCAACACCTGCTGCCTCTACGAACGAGGCCTCGCCGCAAGAACGCGTGGCAGGCCGCCTAATGTGGCCCGGAGGATTTGAACGGACGCCAGAACGCCAAAGGCATCAAGTCGCCCCGGAGACACGGTATGGTACGCACCGCGAATCCGCTGACGCGGCCGGTGCAGGAATGCCTGAAAGCCACGATCCGATCGTTGAAGCCGTCGAGGCGCTGCGCGCCAGCGGCCGTACCGTCGAGCCCGATGCCGAGTTCGAGCTATGCCAAGTCGACGGCAAGTGGATCACCAGCGGCGATCCAATGGCGCTGGCCCTGCGCCTGGGCCTGATGGACGGTCCCGTTCGCTTGCAGTAGCTCGGCCGAATTGGACTCTGGTCTCGCCAGCGTACCGGCCACTCAATGCAACGTCTGCCTCGCCAAGCCAGGGGCGGCTCGACCGCTGGCCATAGTTGAAACCTACAACCGGCAGTGCCTCGGCCCGCTCCGGCGTCGCAGCCCGATCCGCTGGCACCCCAACAGGCTCGGAGAAAGAGTCAGCCCCACACGGATCAACGTAAAGACTGGGCCTGAAGGGTGTTTTCGCCGTTTACACCACTCGCGCGTGACCCCATCGCCTCCATGATCCGAAGGGCCGAAAGGCATTTCTCGGTGCGAGGCAAAGCTAGTGCACGGGCTCAGACGAATGGTGCAGCCTGGCTGTTGAGGATGGCGGCTGCGGGTTTGGTCCAGACGAAGGGCTTGGGCCGTTGGTTGTGCTCGGCGATGTAGCGCTTGATGGTCGCCTGCAGATCGACCACGCCAGTGAACGTTCCGCGCCGCCGCCGACGTGAGAGCGCCGAGAAGAAGCCCGCGACGGCGTTGAGCCAGGAGGCGGAGGTCGGGGTGAAGGGGGACACCCAGCGCGGATGGCGTAACAGCCAGGCTCGCACCTTCGCGTGGGTGTGGGTGCGATAGGTGTCGAGCACCACGTGGACGACCTTGCCGGCTGGCACCATCGCCGCGACGGTGTCCCGGCAAGCGCAGGAACTCCGCGTGCCGGTGGCGCTGCATGCAGCGGCCGATCACGGTCCCCTCCAGCACGTTGAGCGCGGCAAACAACGTCGTGGTGCCGTGACGAACGTAGTCGTGAGTACGCGTGGCCGGCCGTCCTGGTGCGAGCGGTCGATCGGGGCGGGTGCGTTCCAGGGCCTGGATTTGGCTCTTCTCGTCCATGGAAAGCACCACCGCATGACGGGGCGGATCCAGGTAGAGGCCCACGATATCCTCCACCTTCTCGGCAAAGGCCGGGTCGGCAGAGCGCTTGAACGTGCGCACCCGGTGCGGCTGCAGGCGGTGTGCCTGCCAGATGCGCTGGACCGAGCGCAGCGAGATGCCGGTCGCGGCAGCGACAGCGCGACCGGTCCAGTGGGTGACCTCGCCGGGCGGCTCGGAACAAGTGAGAGCCAGGACCTCACTGACGGTGCTGGTGGAATGAGGCGGCTTGCCGGGCGGGTCTTGTCGTGCCGTAAGCCGTCGACCCCTCCTCGGCGAAGCGCTGCTGCCAGCGCCAGACGGCGGGTCGGCTGACGCCGGCCTGATGGGCGATCTCAAGAACGGACAGGCGTTCGGCCGAGAGCAGGATGATGCGGGCGCGCTGGATGTGCTTGAGGGGGTGAGCGCGATCCTCGCTGATCGCGCGCAGCCGTGCCTTCTCAACCTCGGTGAGGATCACGCAGACAGTCTGAGCCATGCCTCAGACCCGCATGTCTCACGCCTAATATGAACCTTCTGAATGCGTCAGCGCACTAGGAACAGGGTGCGGCCACCCAGTAGATCGTGAGAAACGTCGGCCGAGCCGCCACGGGGGCCGGCGAGGTGACCAGCAACATCGCGGGCGTGGCCGGAGCGGCCGAAGAAACCGGAGCGGCCGCGAGCCAGGTTCTGGGCGCAGCGTCAGGGCTGTTGCGCCAGTCCGAGCATCTCGCGACTGAAGTCGGACGCTTCCTCGCGACTGTGCGGGCGGCCTGAACCCACGTCACCGAGGTGCAGGGCCGCCCAGCCTGCTGGGCTGGACTGCTGGCAAGCAGCCCTTCTGAAAGCCCGAGAAGCGTCGACACAAGACGCTCGATCGCATCAGGGTCCGGCGCTGCATAAGCCTTCGAGCGAAGGCGGCCTCGGCCTACCACAGATGCATCAGGATATTGGAAAGCTTGCTGAACCAGTTGGTCGATGGCGTTTGGTTGGGCTCGGCGTGGCTGAGCTTCTGCATCATAGAGAGGGCGGCTTTTCGCTGGCTCTCGGAGATGGAGAACGTCTGATAATTGGCGGTCTTGGCCGCCGCAGGGGCTCCGGCGGAGACCTGGGCGCCGGCACCGCTCGCGCTCGTCGGCGCGGACGCGCTCGTCGCGCTGATCGGGCTCGTGGTGGTCGGCGCCGAAGCGGGTGAAGCGCTGCTCGGGGCTTGCAGGCTCGGTGCCGGTGAGCGGCTCGCACCCGCGGCGCTGGCGAGGGCGGGCTGCGCCGTGTTGGCCGTGACGTTGGTCGGATTAGCCGTCGGGCTGATCGGAACGACGGTGGTCGGCTGCACCGGGCTTGTCGGCGCGGGGCTCGCAGCCGGGGTGGTGGCGAGGCCGCTCGCGGGCGTCGTGGCCGTCGAGGACGGGCTCGTCGGGCTGGGTGCCGGGGTCGGGGCTGCCGTGACAGGCGCGGTCGTGACGGGGGAGATCCCCGCCGATGCTGAGTCCGAGGCCGTCGTGCCGGCGGACCCGGCGCTGTTCGATCCCGCGGGCGCGGTGTTGGCCATGCCATTGGCGGGCGGCGAGGCGACCGGGGGCGTCGCGCCGGAGGCGGACGACGTCGCACGGATGGGCGCGGCCGGATTCGCGGCGACGCTGGCCTGTGCGGTCGGCGTGGTGGCGCTCGCGGTCGGGGTCGTGTCGCCCGCGGAACTCGTTGCCGGGACTGCGGCAGGGACCGGTGTCGCGCCGGCGGGGGTCGCCGCGTGCGTCCCCACATTCGTGCCCGTGCTGGCCGAACCCGTATGGGCGGCAGGCGCGACGGCGCCGCTCGCGGTCGGGCTTGGCGCCGCTGCCGCATTGGGCGTCACGGTTGTGGTCTGCGGCGCGGCGCTGGCGGTCACCGGGGGCGTGCTGCCGGTCGTCGCAGCTGCCGTGCCGACTGGGCTTGGGGCAGCGCTGGCCGGAGCCTGCGCGACGGTCTCGCTCTTGGCCGGGCTGGTCGACGAGGCTGTGGCCTGAGGCGCTGCGCTGTCGGTGCTCGAACCCGTCGCGCTCGGCGCGGCGCTGGCCGGGGCGGTCGAGGCGGGGGAACTCGGGGTCGCGTCCTTCGTGCTCCCGGATCCCGTCGTCGATCCGGCGGTGTTGGCCGTCGCGGTGCCGGTTCCCGATGCGGGGCCGGTCGTTGAGCCGGTCGCCGGCTTGGTCGCTGTCGCGCCGGCGGTCGTGGCCGAGGCGGTGGTCGGGCTGCTCACGCCCTGGGACGATGCGGGGGAGGGCGTTGCGCTCGCCGCGCCGGTCGCGCTGCCCGAGGGGGCTGCGCTCGGGGTCGTCGCGCTCGACGTCGGATTGGCGGCGGTCGAGGGGGTCGATACGGCCGCCGAGGTGGCGCCGTACAGGCCCGGATCCATGCCGTCCGGGCTCGACACCGTGTCCTGCCTCACGGCGACGGCGGACGAATCCTTCGAGTAGGCGCGGACGTAGTCGATCTTCGAGGTGATCGCCGTGCGGGCGATGTCGGCGTTGTTGCTGCCGCCGCCCTGTGTGGCCAGATCGACCAGCATGTACATCGGGCTGTGCAGGTCCGACGGGGTGGCCTGCGAGCCGGTCATCTGGCCGTCGACGTAGAAGCTGATCCGGTCGGCCTGCCAGTCCATGCCGTAGGTGTGATAGCCGTTCTGGTTCGGCATCACACTGGTGACCTGGCGGTTCTGCTGCCAGGGGATGTTCGGCGTCTGGTCCGTGGTGTGGATCGTGCTGTAGACGCTGCTGGGCCCGTCACCGTAGCGCTCGACGACGTCGAGTTCCTGATGCTGCCCGGCATTGTGCGGGTCGGGCTTCTGCTGGTTCGGCAGCAGCCAGAATGCGTCCCAGGCGCCGACCTGCTCGGAGAAGTCGGCCCGGACCTCGAAATACCCGTAGGTCTGGGAGAAATTGCCCTGCGTGGTCAGCAGGCCGGATTCCCAGCTGCCGGGCACGCCCGACGTCGTCCTGTCCGGCACCGCCGTGATCGACAGGGCACCGTTCTGGACCTGGAAGGGGTCGTAGCCCGAGCCTTTGTCCACGAAGGAGGAATGGCCGAATCCGACATCGGCGTTGGCGTCGCCGCGATCCTGCGCGCGGATATCGGCCCAGGTCGTGCCGGCGCCGGTCTGCGAGATACTGCGCGTGTTGAATTCTTCGTCGAAGGTCAACTTGTAACCGGTCAGATCGACCATGACTATTCCCCCAGACTTTCGACAAGGCGCGATTCTGCGATCGCAGCACAAGAAAGCTTGCCTACGTGATTACAGGACGCCGCGAGCGGCCGACCTGCCCAGCTGTATTTTCCTATTTTTAACGCTGTGAAAACAATACTTACGTGGTTGCTTGGCTGTCAAGATTGGTGTCTTGGCAGATATCACGCAGATGGTTCACATCTATGCAGATTAGCGCCGAACGATACCCTATTGGGGATTGACAGTGGCGGGCATGTCCCAGCCGCACCTATGTTAATATGCCTAGACCTTCGGCGGCCTCGGGCGCGTCCGAGGCTGAGAGCGGCTCAGGCGGACCCGGGGCTTCGCTGTGAAAGCGTGTGCTGGTCGCGGGTTAGGCGGTCGGAAAACCGGCACGGGCTGGGATCGTCGAGACCGGCTTCAGCGCGGCGTGGCGTCCCTTCGCGCGGGGAGGGGAAGGCTTCCGCCGCCCCCCGGCTGGCGCCTCAATTTTGGGCGCGCAGCCCTCCGACTACCCGCGGATCACGGGAGTCGGCAAGCCTGGGCACGCCGCCGCAGAGCGCTGCCGCGCAGTCCGCTCAGGCTTCGGCGAGCAGGCGCTCATACTGTGCCTCGGCGGGCCCGTAGGTGTCGCCAGCCAGTTCCTTGAGCCTGTCGCGGTCGAGCAGGGTGATGCGCCCGTCGCTCGCCCGGACCATGCCGGCGCCGGTCAGGACATACAGGGCCGCCGTCACGCCGGTGCGGCGCACGCCCAGCATCATCGCCATGAAATCCTGCGTGAGCGGCATCTCTTCAATGTGGAGCCGATCATGGGTCATCAGGATCCAGCGGGCGAGCCGCGCCTCGACGTTCAACGTGGCGCTTGCGTAGACCGTGTAGCCCGTCTGGATCATCAGGCTCAGGACGTAGCGGCCCAGAACGCCCCGCAGGCCCGGGCTCGCCTGCAACGCCTCCCGCAGGTCGGCCGCCCGGATGCGCAACGCCTCGCCGCCGCACTGCACGATGCCCAGGAAGGGGCCGCGATCAGTCCCGAGGACGAGGGGCACGCCGGCCAGACCCTCGGCGCCGACGAGGCCGATCTCGATCCGGCCGCCCTCGGTGGTCGCCACGAGCGAGACCAGGCCGGTCTCGACGAAATAGGCATGCGACAGCGGTTGATCGACGCCGATCAGCGTATCCTGGAGGTGGAGCGGAACGCGCTCCAGGGCCCAGGCCAGACCCGCGAAGTCCTCCGGGGCGAGGGCGCCGAGCAGGCGGTTGCGAATGTCGGATTGCCGAAGCTGAGTCACGGTGCGTCTCCCAAGCAGGGCAAGAGCACGCGGTCTCTCAGTCGCCCGCGCCCGAAAACTTCGGCGAACAATGACGATATTATAGTACCATTTCACACAAATAGACAGGGCGAGATCGAATGTACGCTTTCGGACCGATCCCATATCCTGGGATCGAAATCTGGTCCAAATCCATCGACCCGATTTGTATATAGAGATTTGCCGAATTTTATCGAACGGATACCCGGCTGACCCACGACAGATGGACTGGAACGCACGGATGCTGACTGCTCGCCCGGCCGATATGGCGGCCTACGCGACCCCGCCCAAGAGCCTCACGACCGATTTCGACTTTCCGGTGCGGGAACGCCTCGTTCCGAAGCAGAACGAGGTTCTCGTCCCCGGCGCCACGCCGGATGTGGCCCATCTGCTGCTGGCTGGCCATACCTGCCGCTACCGCATGCTGCAGGATGGCCGACGCCAGATCACCGCCATCCTGGTGCCGGGGGACATCTGCGACCTGGAGGCGCTCCTGGCCGGGCGCTCCAGCTATGCCGTGAGCACGCTGACCCGCTGCACGCTCGGCGAGATCCCGCTCTCGCGCGTCGCGGCGACCCACGATCCGGTCCTGGCGGCGGCGCTGCAACGGCGCCTGCGCCGCGACGAGGCCATTGCCCGCGAGTGGATCGTCAGCCTCGGCCGCCGGGACGGGATCGAGCGGACGGCGCATCTGCTGTGCGAATTGCGCTGGCGGCTCGCCGAGGTCGGACAGGCGACGGACGACAGCTATGACTTGCGCACCACCCAGCACGACCTCGCCGATGCGCTCGGCCTGACCTCGGTGCACGTCAACCGCGTGCTGATGAACCTGCGCGCCGAACGGCTCATCCAGCTGAAGGGCGGCCGGCTGACAATCATCGATCGCACGCGCCTGAAGCATCTGGCGCAGTTCGACCCAGCCTATCTGATTCAGTGACCGCCGTAGGCGCGCGGCGCGGTCGGTGTCGGCCGGTCGGCCGCATCCCGGCGGGTTCCGGGATGCGGCCTCGCGGAGGCAGGCCGGCCCGCATCAACGGGTCGGCAGCGCGGTCGCGGTGACGACCCGGGTCGCGACCGGGGCGGCCGGGACGAGACGCGGCGTGGTCGCCAGCTCGGCGGCGGGACGCGCGGTCGAGATCGCGCGGGCCTGCTCGCGGTAGAGCGGCGGCGTCAGGGCGATGGCCTCGTCCGCGCGGGCGGAGCCGATCATCGGCAGGGTGGCCATGGCGGCGGCGATGAAGGAACGCAGGGTCATGGTGGGAATACCTCTCGCTGTCCGGGTCAGGGGCCCGGTGTCGAGGCGGTATCTACGTTGCACTGCGTCATGACCCAAACAGATCGGATCGATACTAAAAATCGATCCGGTCAATGATGAGCCAGCATCGTGATCGGGCGGAGCATCGGCCGAGACCTTCGATCGCGACCGACGGGTGCGGCCCGCCAATCGCCATGCTACGCCTCTCGGGTCAGCCGAATTTGCACGGATACTGATCCTCGAACCGGGACGTCACATGCTGGGCTGGTTTCGTGCGCTGATGCCGAGGGAAGACCGGTTCTTCGACCTATTCGAGCGCCATGCGGCCACCCTGGTCGCCGGCGCGGACGCCCTCCGGGCCCTGCTCGACGGCACCCAGGACGTGCCGGTGGCCTGCCAGGCGATCGCCGATCATGAGGATGCGGCCGACGTGATCACCCGCGAGGCCCTGCTGGCGGTGCGCCGGACCTTCATCACCCCGTTCGACCGGAGCGACATCCAGGCCCTGGTCGGCTCCCTGGACGACGCCATCGACCAGATGCTCAAGACCGCCAAAACGGTTCAGCTGTTCGAGGTCACCGCCTTCGAGCCGTCGATGCGCGAGATGGGCGCGGTGATCCAGGAGGCCGCCGCCGCCACCGCCGAGGCGCTGCCGAAGCTGCGGGCGCTGGGCGAGAACGCCACGATCCTGAACACCCTGACCGAGCGGGTCATCCAGCTCGAAGGCCGGGCGGACGACCTGCACAATGCCGGCCTGAAGGCGCTGTTCAAGGCCTCCCGGCAGGATCCCATGGCCTTCGTGGTCGGGTCCGAGCTCTACGACCATCTGGAGAAGGTGATGGATCGGTTCGAGGATGTCGCGAACCAGATCAGCAGCATCGTGGTCGAGCATGTCTGAGCCGACCGCGTGACCCTCCTGATCCTCCTCATCGCCGTCGCCCTGGTCTTCGATTTCCTGAATGGGCTGCACGACGCGGCCAATTCGATCGCCACCATCGTGTCGACCCGGGTGCTCGCACCCCGCTACGCCGTCATCTGGGCGGCGTTCTTCAACTTCGTGGCGTTCCTGATCTTCGGCCTGCATGTGGCCAGCACGGTGGGATCGGGCATCGTCGACGTCACCATGGTGACTGACCGGGTGATCCTGGGCGCGCTCGGCGGTGCGATCAGCTGGAACCTGATCACCTGGTATGCCGGCATCCCGTCCTCGAGCTCGCACGCCCTGATCGGCGGCCTGCTCGGGGCCGGCATCGCCAAGGCGGGCCTGAGCGCGATCGTCTGGCCCGGAGTGATCGCCACCAGCGCCGCGATCGTACTCTCGCCGGCTCTGGGCTTCGGCCTCGGGCTGCTGCTGATGCTGGCAGTGTCGTGGATCTTCGTGCGCGCGACTCCCCACGCGGTGGACCGGCTGTTCCGGGGGATGCAGTTCGTCTCGGCCTCGCTCTACTCGCTCGGCCATGGCGGCAACGACGCGCAGAAGACCATGGGGATCATCGCGGTGCTGCTCTACGCCCACGGGGAGGCGGGCGGCGCGTTCCACGTCCCGCTCTGGGTGGTACTGTCCTGCCAGACCGCCATGGCGCTCGGCACGCTGCTGGGCGGCTGGCGCATCGTCCACACGATGGGCTCGAAGATCACCCGGCTGTCGCCGATGCAGGGCTTCTGCGCCGAGACCGGCGGGGCCGTGACCCTGTTCGCCGCCACCGCGTTCGGGATCCCGGTCTCGACCACCCACACGATCACCGGGGCGATCATCGGCGTCGGCGCGGCCAAGCGCGTCTCGGCGGTGCGCTGGAACATCGCCCAGGGCATCGTGGTCGCCTGGGTGGTCACGATGCCGGCTGCGGCTCTGGTGGCGGCCCTGGTCTACGGCGTCGCGGGCTTCGTGCTGCCGTGACCGGCCGGCGCGCAAGTAGGATTATTGCACCGGTAACGCTAAATTTTAGCTCGCCGATATAGCAAATTGTATAGGATTGTGGTGTAAATTTTACTATTCCTCAATCAGGGTCCAGTTGTTGCTTATCGCGGCCCTCCTATTCGTGGTCGGTGTGCTGGAAGGCTGGCGCTACCGGGCCCAGATGGTGGTGGCGAGCTCGATGCTCATCGCCCTGGTCTGCCTGCCGCTCTGGGCGCTCACCGCCACGATCGACGCCGAGAAGCTCCTGGTGCTGCTCGCCTACCTGGCCGCGCATCAATCCGGCTACCTCGTGGGGGCCTATGTCGGTGCCGGCCTCCACCGGGATCGGTGAACCCGCTCACCAGGTCCAGACGACCCGGCCCGTATAGAGATAGATCACCACCCAGATCCCGATCGACACGGTCAGCCACGTCACGACGACTGGTAGCGGCGGCTTCTCGCCCGCCTCGCGGCGCAGTCTCGCGAATGCGTCTTTCACCATCAGCCTCCCGTGCGCGACCTGCGCTGCAGACGCGAACGGAAGGGATCCGGGGAAAGTTTCAGGCTGCTGCTGCATCGGCGCGCGGCCCGCGAGCGCCGGGACGGGCGCCTTCGGGTCGCTCGGGGGCTCAGGGCCCGAACTGCACCGGAACGCTGAGGTCGGCCACCCCGGTCTCGGCCAGCAGCTCGGCGGGGGGCGCCTTGAACGGGCTCGCCCCCTGCACCGCCCGGAGCGCCCGCTGGTCGAGGCCGCGCGAGCCCGAGCTGCGCTCGATCTCGGCCTGGCGCACCGCGCCGTCGGCGGCGATCTCAACGCGCACCACCACCGTGCCGGCCGCCCCGCGGGTGTTCCCGCGCCGGTCGGCCCGATCGACCGCGTCGATCCGCGTGACGAGGGCCGACAGCCAATTGCGCACCGCGGGGGAGACGCCCGTCCGCGCCTCCGCCAGCCAGGGCACCAGCAGGAGACCGAGCACGACGGTTCCGTGAGTCAGCAGACGTGACGACATGCTGGAACAACGACCCTGTGGCTGATTGGTAGCCCGGCTATCCTCACGCCGAAGGGTTTACCGCTCGTGACCCTGCGAGCGAGCCGATGCGACGCGATGCCCGCGGTGATACGGGACGCCGCGCGGCCGCGACGCCGAGGATTGCGAGCCGCGCTTCCCTGCGCACCGGGCTCGACCCGGGCCGGCACGGCGTATCGGACGTGCGCGGGGGAAACTTGATCCAGGATGTGAAAGCTGCCTAGCCTCGCGCTTATGAAAGTCGATACCCCGGCTTCGACCCAAGGGGTCGCCGCAGACATCCGCCCGGACACGGGGCGGACCTGCGGCGGCGCCCGGCAAGTCCCCGCCCGGACACGCCCGAAACTCCGGTGCGGCTTCCGCATTCACCCTTGATCGAGGAGAAGGCCCACATGACCCGATTGGCGGAGCTGCAGAGCGACCCCGCATTCCAGCAAGCCGTGCTCGCGGTGCGCGGTGCGGCCAGCACGCTGAGCGGCCGCGCCGTCACCGCGGAGGAAGCCAGCTTCCTGGTCGGCATCGCGCTGGCGACCTTCGCCAGCTCCGGCGGCCTCAACGAGCCGAGCCTCAGCCGCCTCGCCCGGTTCTCCGACACGGTCGGGCAGAACGAGACCGTCGACAGCCTGATGAAGCACTGAGGGCGCCTCCAGCGTCCAGGCCCGGCGAAGGCCCCGCCCCGCGGAGGCCCGGTGGAACCGGCTACAGAAAGCCGATCCGCCGGGCCAGCATCACGACCAGGGCCAGGCAGGCCGCGAGACTGACCCCGAGCATCGCGACATTCGTCCAGAACCGGACCGGCCGGCTGGAGCCCTCGATCCCGCTGGCGCGCAGCCTGACCCAGGGAACGTAGAGGAAGAGCGCCACCACCGTCAGGACCAGGAACGCGAAGGTGACGAACCGGCCGGACAATAGCGCGGCCCCCGCCAGAACGGTCCAGCCGAGGACGATGCCCACCATGGTGAAAAGGGCCGTCGTGTTCACGTCCGCATCATCCCTCACGCGGATGCATCGGTCCGCCGTCCTGCGCGGCACGAAAGCCTCACCGGATCACGGCCGGTTATCGTACGATCCGCAGCGCGGGTTCAACGCGCAGCGCACGGGTTCGCCAGAACCGTGATCCAACTACGCTGACTTGGGGATGTTTGAGAGATGTCTGGTGCTGCGAGACAGGATTGAACTGTCGACCTCTTCATTACCAATGAAGTGCTCTACCACTGAGCTACCGCAGCAAGCGCCGTGGCGACCCCGCTGGGGGCGTGTCCGTCCGGCTGAGAGGGGCCATAAAGGATCGACGGGGCGTTGGCAACGGTGGATTACGCGTCCGTTGGTTTAACTTGGCGGCAGGCGGCACGAATGATCGCCGCGAGACCCGGCTCGGACACGGCCTCGGCCGCCTCCGCCGGGGTGAACCAGCGCAGCTCGCGCTGGTGGACCTCAGGGAAGTTCTTGAGCTGCTTGCGCACCTCGAGCGGGAAGACCTTCACCTGGCACAGGACGGCATCCAGGTTCTTCAGGCGCTTCTGGTAGAAATAATAGCCGAGCGGCCGCTTGCCGACGTCACCGCGCAGGCCGGCCTCCTCGTAGGCTTCGCGGGCCGCCGCCTCGAACGGCTTGCGGCCTTTCATCGGCCAGCCCTTCGGGATCACCCAGCGCCGGCTCTCCCGCGAGGTCACCAGCAGAATCCGGTTCTCACCGTCGCTACCCACCTGGAACGGCAGGACGCCGACTTGGCGGCGCGGCTCGGCCACGTCCTCGATGGCGGCGGTCACGGCCGTACCGGGCGGGACGAAGCCCGCATGGAGCCCCGCCGGGTCGGAAGCGGGACTGGAAGGTGAAGCGGCGAACGGATGGTCGGGCCCTCATCGGCGGCTGCCTGAATCAGCAAGAAAATACGCTGTATCAGCAACCCCCGTCAACGTAACCGCGCGAGCCAAGGAGAAGTTCAGCACAAAACTGATAATTCCTCCGCAGCTCTTTTGTTATCCGACTAACGTCAGGCCCGTCGCCGCACTATCCGGCCCGCCGGACCGGATGTTCGCCGGCGGCCGGGACCGCAGCGGCCGCCATGCCGGCCGAGACCGGATCCGCCGCCGGGGCAGGGGCCGTCTTGCTCGCGGGCATGATGGTCGGAAGCGGGGCCGTCGGCGCCGGAGCCGAATGTGCCGGGACGAGAGCGGGCTGCGTCTCCTCGGGTTCCTCCGGCTCCATCGCGGGGGCGGCGGCCGCCAGCGTGTTCGGAGGCTCGCGCCACACGAAGGCGTCGAGCCGACCGGTGACCGGCGAGACCGGCGCCCAGGTGTCGGAGGCGATCCCGTCGGCGATCCAGACCGGATCGCGCGGCGCCCGGGCTGCCCGGGCCAGCCATTCGCGGGCCTGTCCGGACGCGGCACCGTGCTCGGCCTCCTCGATCGCCGCCATCATCAGGCAGGCGCGCGCTGTCGGCCGTTCGGCCAGCAGCGGCTTCACGGCCTCCCGGGCCCGCTTGTAATCCCGTGCGTCGAGGGCGGCCTGCCCCAAAGCGAGCCGGGATTCCGGATGCCAGACGGAGAGCTTGGCCAGCACCTCGGCCCGGGCCAGCCGGTCCCGGACCGAATCGCCGGGCCGCAGGCCGAGATAGGTCTTGGCGAGGTCGGGATGGGGATTGGCCTTCCAGGCCGCCTCGACGACCTTGGCGGCCTTGCGCAGGTCGCCCCGGCGGGACAGGAGCCGGCCGGCGATGCAGGCCGCCGGGACCAGGTCGGGGGCGAGCTTGACCGCCTGCAGCGCCCGCTCCGCGGCGAGTTCGGGCTCGCCGGCCTCGCGCTCGCCGGCGATCGCCGTCAGCAGCACGGCGCGCTGGCGTCGGGCGGTCGGCTTGTCGATCAGGCCCAGCGACGAGCGACGCTCGATGGTCTCCAGGGCCGAGGCCCAGTCGCCGTCAGCGGATTGCGCCTCGAGCATCGCCTCGTTAGCCCAGGTGACGCTCGGGGCGAGGCGGGCGGCCTCCACCGCGTAGGCGCGGGCGGCGGTCTCGTCCTCGCGGCGGCGGGCCTCCACGAACAGGCCGCGCAGGCCGAGAACCCGGGTCTCGGGGTCGTCGACCATGCGCTGGAAGGCGCTCTCGGCGGCGTCGCGGTCGCCCGAGATCTGGGCCGCCTGTGCCTTGAGCAGCAGGGTCAGCGGCTCGGGCCCGAGCAGCCGCTCGGCATCCCCGGCATAACGGCGGGCGGCGAGCGGATCGCCCGAGCCCACCGCCACCATCCCGCGCGAGAGGGCGGACAAGCCCTTGGCGCGGCGACGCTCGGCCGAGCCGCGGACCAGCGCCTCCGGCAGGCCGATCACGCCGCGCACGATCGCCCAGAGCAGGCCGAGGACGATCGCGGCCGCGATGACGCCCACCAGGGCGACCGCGAGGCTGGTGCCGATCTGGTAGCCGTTCCAGACGATGGTGACGGTGCCGGGCCGGTCGGCGATCCAGACCGCCCCGAAGGCGGCAAGTGCGAGCAGGGCCAGGAAGGCGAGGGCGCGCCACATGGGGTCAGTGTCTCCTGTCGATGGCCGCCGGGCGGCCGCCGCTGGGTCCGGAAGGGGCGGGGCCGCTGCGGGCCCGCCCGGATTTGATGCAGCCGCGCAGCGCGCGGGTCGGCGCCGTCACGCCTAGCGGCCGGATGGCGCCGCCGGAGCGGTACCGGGGGCCGGATCCGTCGGCAGGGCCTTGAAGGCGCCGGCGAGCAGCGTCCGCACGGCCTCCTCGGCGGCGGCGCGGGCCTTGAGCTTGGCGGCGAAATCCCCCGCCTGGTCCCGCGCCTCGGCCGGCAGGGCCGCGAAGGCCGCAGAGGCCGCCGGAAGGTCGCCGCGGTCGAGCGCCGCCTGGACCTTGGTCTCGGGCTCGTCGGACGCCTCCGGCGTGGCGGAGGCCGCATCGACCTTGCGGACCTGCACGAGGCCGTCGGCCATGCTCAGGAGCTTGGTGCGGAAATCGCCGGCCTCGGCGGCGCTCTTGGCCCGCTGCGCCCGACGCTTGGCCGCGATCTGCTCGGCGATGGGCCGGAAGTCGTTGGCGAGCTGAGCCGTCGTGGGCGCGCCGGATTCGGCGAAGGGCGCGAGCGCCGCCGCCTGGGATTCGGCACCGGGATCGAGCTTGCGCAGGGTCGCGAGCGGCTCCGCGTAGGGCATGCCGGCCGCCAGCGCCGACGCCACCCGGTCGGCCACCACGACCCGCAGGGCCGCCTGGACGGTGGCGACCTCGGCGCGCTGGGCCAGGCCCTTGTCGAGGGCCGCGATCTTGTCGGCCTGCTCCTGCAGCCGGCGATCGACCGCCTTCGCGGCCTCGGCCGCCTGAGCTTGGCCGGCCTCGACGGCGGTGCGGCTCGCCTGCGTCGCCGCCTGGACCGCCTCGGTGGCGGCCTTCACGCGGGAATCGAGGGCCTGCTGCAGCGCGTCGAGGCGCTGCCCGAGGGCGGCGTCGGCCTCGGCACTGGCCTTGGTCCGCGTCTCGACCTCGCTCTGCAGGGCGGCGATCTTCTTCGACGCCTCGGCGACCTCGCCCTTGGCGGACTGGTCCGATTCGAGCGCCTTTACCCGCGCATCGAGATCGGCCACCTGCTTCGGATCGATGGCCTGGGCCGCGCCGAGCTTCGAATCGGCCTGCTGGTCGCGACCGGGCTCCCGGCCGGGCTCCTCCTGAAGCGCGGCGACCCGCTGATCGAGGCTGTCGAGCCGCGCCGCGAGATCGGCCGGCACGGCCGGCGCTGCCCCGGCGGCCTGCCCCTCCGTCGGGGTGCCGCCGGGCGCCGGGGTCTTCTCCAGCGCCTGCCGGGCCGCGGTCTCGGCGGCGGCGACGCGCTTGTCGAGCTCGGTGAGGGCGTCGCGGGGGGCGAGTCCGTCCACGCGCTTGTCCAGCGAGGCGACCTGACCGGACAGGGACGGATCGGCGGCGTTCGGGCGCAGCATGCCGCCGATTCCGGCGCGTTCGGCGCCGAACAGCGCGCCCGCGCCGATCAGGCCGCCGAGCAGGCCGGCCGCCGCCAGCGAGCCGAACCCGGCCCGAGCGCGCCCCGGCTGCGGGTTCGGGACAGTCACGGCCTTCCCGCCCGGGACCGGTCCCTTCGGGGGCTCCTTGCCCGCATCCTTCGGCGTGTCCTTCGCTCCATCCTTCGGCATCTCCTTGCCGGGCTGCGGCGGATCGGGGATGCGCTTGGCCTTGAGATCGAGGATCGGGCCAGCCGTCACCGCGGCGGACGCGGCACCGGTCGCGGTGGCGCCGGGGCGGGGTGTGCCGCCCGTCTGCGCACCCGCACCGGGCTGACCGGGCTTGCCGGGATCCGCTTTGCCGGGCTCGACCCTCGCCCCCGCCGTCGCGGGACCGGTTGCGCCGGTGGCGCCGGGCTGCGACGCCTGGGCCTTGCCGTCCCCCGGACGGCCGGACGGCCCCGGTCCGGACTTCGCGAGATCCGCGGCGCCCGCCGGCGTGGTTGGTTTGCCAGCTTCGGGTTTGCCCTCGGCCGCACCGGGGCCGCCCGGCTTGGCGGTCGTGACCGGATCGGTCGCCGGCTTGGGCGGCGTGGCACTCGGTGCCTGATTCGCGGCGGCCTGCGCGGCCTTAGCGCCGCCGACTGCGGGCGTCGGCGACTTCGCCCCGGGCGTCACTTCGCCAGGCTTGGCATCGCCAGACTTGACCTCGTCCGGCTTCGGACCGCCGGTTCCGGGCTTGTCGGCGTCGCTGGGTGGTGGCGTCACGAGCAAGTCCTCCAACTCTTCGGCGTCGCCGCGCCCCCGTAGCACCGCCGCGGCACCGGGCGCGAGGGCGAGATACGGCGGCTCTGTCGCTCTGTCACCGCGCGCCGTCACCGAGGCGAGGCGCAAGGGCATCGAGCAGGTCCGTTTCCCGCGGCCGTCCCGCGACGAAATGGACCGCGACGCCGGCTGCTTCCAGGGGAAACGCGACATCAGCCGACAGGCAGTAATGCCTCAGGCGGCGGAAAGCTCCGCCGTGTCCCGATTGGTCTGCGAGCGCCAGCGCGACGGCCGCGCTGCGGCGGGAATAATGCAGCGCGGCATCGAGCGCCCCGGCGGTCAGCGCGGCGTTCACGGCATCCGGCAGGGCGGGCACGGGCTCCGCCGCGTAGGCGACGACGATGTCGACTGCGAATCCGGCCGCCGCCAGGCTCGAACCGGGCTCGGCCTTGCGCTCCGCCCCGGTGGCATGGAGCAGCCGGGCGCCCGGCGGCAGGCTCTCGGCGACCAGGGCGGCGAGCCCGGCCGCGTCGCCCGGACCCTCCCGCACCGGCCCGAGCCCGGCCGCGCGCGCCAGGGCGGCGGTGCGAGCCCCCACCGCGAAGACCGGCAGGCCCCGCAAGGCGGCGGCGTCCCGGAGCGCCGGCACGGCGTTGGCGCTGGTGAGCAGCAGGCCGTCGAAGGGTCCCTCGGGCGGCACCGCGCCGGTCGGCCGCACCGCCAGCACGGGGGCGACGAGGGGCGCATGCCCCCGCGCCGCCAGCGCCGCGCCGGTCCGGGATGCCCCCGGCTCGGGCCGGGCGACCCAGACGCGCAACCGCTAGCCTTCCAGGGTCAGGCGGACGCCGTGGCGCGCCTGCCCGCCCGGCGGGAGCAGGCGCTGCGAATCGCGCTCCTGCAGCGGGCCCGAGAAATCCGCCCAGTCGGCGTAGCCGGTCCAGCACTCCAGCGACAGGAACGGCGCGGTCGGCTTTGTCCAGACGGCGAGATGCGGGAACTCCTCCATCTCCATCCGGATCGCCTTGTCGGGCCCGGTGAAGCGCATCCGGCGGCTCTTGGCGTTCCGGAACACGAAGGCTTCGGTGAAGATCGCCGGATCCAGCGGCAGCGTGCTGCCGACCAACGGGATCGGCTGCTCCGCGCGCAGCAGAAGGCCGCCGGGGCCGACCTGCGGCGCGAATGGGCGTTCGGCCTGCTCGAACTCGACCGCGTAGCCGCCATCCCTGGCCCGCGCGCCGCCCGCGAAGGGCCACGGGAAGGCCGGGTGGAAGCCGAGCGCGTAGGGCAGGGGGGCGTCGCCGGGGTTGGCCACGGTGACCTCGAGATCGAGGCCGGCGGGACGCACCCGGGCGGCGACATCGAGCCGGAACGCGAACGGGTAGTGCCGCCGGGTCTCCGGCCCGTCGGCTAGCCGCAGAATCACCGCGTCGGCGCTGCGCTCCACCACCGAGAAGGGCAGGTCCCGGGCGAAGCCGTGCTGCGCCATCGGGTAGGTCTCGGACCCGACCGTCACCTGCCCACCGGTCGAAGCACCGACCACCGGGAAGAGCCAGGGCGCGTGCCGATTCCAATGCGCCGGGTCGCCGCTCCACAGATACTCGGCCCCACCGACCCGCCAGGAGACCGGCTCGGCGCCGTGGGTGGCGAGCGTGGCCGTGGTTCCATCCGGCGCGGTCAGGTCGATGCGCGTGCTCAAGCGGGCCTCCCGGGCGATCCTCGGACAGCCGAGGTAACGGACGCGGGCCGGGACGCAAGGGGCGCGGGCCCTCGACAGGCGCGGCGGCTTGGAGGTTCACCCCGCCTCCCCCGTTCGCCGCCGACCCGCGGGATCGTGCTCGGAGGCCTGCACGGCTCCCGAGACACGCATGAGCGTAAACGCCGTTCGTCTGCTTCCGTACGGAGCCCGCAGAAGCGGAACCGTCTGTCCACGTGTGACGAGCTGGATCGCCTTCGCCCTGCGGCCAAAGTTCCGAGACGAAACAGCGGCCGTCGACCCGTCGGATCGACGGTCGAAGAAGCGCGAGCCGACAGCGGCTGCAACCACGCGTCTATAACTGCCACAACCCGAGATTTTATAACCTATATTAGAAGCAGTCGTTTTGGATCGCGCAATACGCCAGATTAACGGTCTAAAAAGCGGACCCCTATAGCCAGTGACTGCTATCTCCGTCCCCGGTTTTACGTGATGCTCAAGGTCGTTGGCTGCTTCGTCGATTCCCATGATGTCTGGCTCGTCGGTCTGGCGGCTCTGACGTGCGCCCTGGCGGCGACCACGTGCATCGAGCTTCTGCGGCATGCCCGCAAAGCGACCTCAGGGATCCGGGCGGTCTGGCTCTGCGTCGCGGCGGTGGCCGGGGGATCCGGCATCTGGGCGACTCACTTCATCGCCATGCTGGCCTTCGAGCCGAACCTGCCGAGCGCCTACGCCGTCGGCCTCACGGGCCTCTCGCTCATCTACGCCGTCACCATCACCGGGCTCGGCCTCGCCATCGCGATCACCCCCGCCCTGCCGTTCGCGGCCGCGCTCGGCGGCGCCGTCCTCGGGCTCGGCATCGCGGCCATGCACTATACCGGCATGGCCGCGTTCGAGATCGCCGGGCACATCCGCTGGGATCGCGCCCTCGTGGCGGCGTCCCTGGTCCTCGGCGCGTTCTTGGCCGGCGCCGCCCTGCCGGTGGCGCTTTCGGGCGAACGGCTGAAGGAGCGCCTGACGGGCGCGCTGCTGCTGCTGCTCGCGATCTGCAGCCACCATTTCGTCGCGATGGGCGCGGTCACGATCGTGCCCGATCCGGGCGTCCTGATATCGGAGAGCGCCATCCCGGCGCGCTGGCTCGCCGTCGGCGTCGCCCTGGCGAGCCTGGCCATCCTGTTCCTCGCCGGCGCGGCGCTGACCCTCGACATCCGCGATCGCCGCCAGGCGGTCCTGGAACGGGAGCGCCTGCACAGCCTCGCCAACGCCGCGGTCGAAGGACTGGTCGTGTGCCGCGGCGATCGCATCGTCAGTGCCAACGACAGCTTCGGCGCCCTCGTCGGCGTCGCCGCCGCCGACCTGTCGGGAATCCCGCTGTCGCGGTTCCTGCCGGAAGCCGCGACGCGCCTGGCGCTGGCCACCCCGGCGGATCAGCCGGTGGAGACGGAGCTGCAGCGCGCCGAAGACGCCTCCAAGATCCCGGTCGAGCTGATCGTGCGGCCGGTCACCTACGGCAACCAGCCGCATTACGCCATCGCGGTCCGCGATCTGCGCGCCCGGCGCCGGGCCGAGGGACAGATCGAGTTCCTGGCGCACCACGATGCCCTCACCAGCCTCGCCAACCGGGCGCGCTTCAACCAGCGCCTGGATCAGGAACTGAAGGTCGCCAAGGTGACGGGCCGGCGGCTGGCGGTGCTCTGCCTCGACCTGGACCGGTTCAAGGAGGTTAACGACCTGTTCGGCCACGCGGCCGGCGACGCCATGCTGATCACCGTCGCGAAGTCGGTGAGCGCGCTTCTCGACAAGACCCAGCTGATGGCCCGGCTGGGAGGCGATGAATTCGCGATCCTCATGCCCTGCGATCAAGCGATCGCGGCCGGGCGCCTGGCCGAGCAGATCCTGGACGCCCTGCGCGACAGTGCCGACGGGGCCGGCCCCACGATCGCCACCAGCGTCGGCATCGCGCTCTTCCCCGACGACACGGATGAGCGGGCCTCGCTCCTGAGCTACGCCGACACGGCGCTCTACCGCGCCAAGTCCGAGGGCCGCGGCACCTACCGGTTCTTCGAGGCGCGCATGGGCGCACAGGTCCGCGAGCGGGGCCTCCTCGAGCACGACATGCGGCATGCCGTGGCCCGCGGCGAGATGCACCTCGTCTATCAGCCGCAGACCGACGTGCGGGACGGGTCCGTGCTCGGCTTCGAGGTGCTGCTGCGCTGGCAGCATCCGCAGCGCGGCGCGGTGCCACCGAGCCTGTTCATCCCGATCGCGGAGGAGAGCGGCGCGATCCTGCAGATCGGCGAATGGGTGCTGCGGGAAGCCTGCCGCGAGGCCGCCGGCTGGCCGAACCCGCTCACCATCGCCGTCAACGTCTCGGGCCTGCAGCTCCACGCGCCGCACTTCGCGCAGCTGGTCCACGAGGTCCTGTTCCAGACCGGGCTGAAGCCCGAGCGCCTGGAGATCGAGATCACCGAAACGGCCCTGATCCGCGATCCCGCCCGGGCCCAGTCCACCCTGCGCCAGCTCAAGGCCCTGGGGGTGCGCATCGCCATGGACGATTTCGGGACCGGTTATTCCTCCCTGTCGAACCTGCGGACCTATCCGTTCGACCGGATCAAGATCGACGGCTCGTTCATCCGGGCGGTGGACGGCAACGAGCAGGCCGCCGCGATCGTCCGGTCCATGCTCGGCCTCGGCCGTGGCCTGGGCCTTCCGGTCCTGGCCGAGGGCGTCGAGACGGAAGCGGAACTCGGTTTCCTGGTCACTGAGAATTGCGACGCCGCGCAGGGCTACCTGATGGGTCGGCCCGCCGCGATCGCGACGTTCACCGCGCACACGCACGGCCCGGAACCCGACAGGGACGGGCAGGCTCTGGTGGCCTGACCGCCTTCGTTCACGCCACGGCTCCCAACCCCGGCAGGATCGTCTCCGGCGGCCCGGAGGCGACGAGCCGGCCGGCCTCCAGCACATGGACCGCGTCGGCCCCCTCCAGGGTGGAGAGCCGGTGGGCGATCAGGATCAGGGTGCGCCGGCCCGCGAGCGCCCGCATGGCGCGCATCACCGCCCCTTGCGTCTCGTCGTCCAGTGCCGAGGTCGCCTCGTCGAACACGATCACGTCCGGGTCGTGATAGAGCGCCCGGGCGATGCCGATCCGCTGGCGCTGGCCGCCCGACAGCCGCGCCCCGCGCTCGCCGACGCGCTCGCCGTAGCCGCGGGGCAGGGCGGCCACGAAGTCGTGGGCGCCCGCGAGCCGGGCCGCGCGCTCGACCGCGGCGAGGTCCGGCACGTCGAGGCCCAGCGCGATGTTCTCGGCCACCGTGCCGTCCACGAGAAACACGTCCTGCGGGACGTAGCCGATGCGGTTCTGCCAGGCGGGGAGGGCGCTCGCGTCGAGCACACGCCCATCCACGGTGATCCGGCCGGTTCCCGGGGTGAGCACCCCCAGCAGCAGGCCCGCCAGGGTCGATTTGCCCGAGCCGGTGCGGCCGGCGAGCCCGATCGTGGTGTTGACCGGGATGGTGAGGTCGATCCCGCTGAGCGCCGGCCGGCCGGTGCCGTAATCGAACCCGATGCCGTCCAGCCGGATTTCTCTCGCAAAGGGGAGGCGCTCACCGGTGCGAGGCGCGGGATGACGTTCATCGGCGAGCTCGTCGACGATCACCTGCACCACCGGGCTGTAGAACCGCATCAGCGCGATCGAGGTAAAAATATTCTGGAAGGCCGGCAGCATCCGGTAGCCCGCGAAGGCGAACAGGCCGAGCAGCGGCAGGATCCCGGCGACGTCGAGCCCCTGGGCGAGCGCGAACAGCACCACCACGATCACCCCGCCGAAGGCCAGGGCCTCGATGACGAAGCGCGGCATCTGGCCGGTGAGCAGGCTCGCCGCCGTGGCGACCGCGTAGGCGCGGGCCGGGGCGTCGAACCGGCCCGCGAAGGCCTCGGCCCGGCCGTAGAGCTTCAATTCCGTGAGCGCCCCGAAAGTCTCCTGCACGATCCGGAACCGGGCCTCGTTGTCGGCCACCGAGCGGCCGCCGAGCCGGGCGAGCCGGGCCCGCATGATGAGGTAGATCCCGACATAAAGGCCGCCGAAGCCGCCCCCGAGGATCAAAGCGAGCTGGGGCGCGTAGGCCAACAGGAAGACGATCACGGCGAGCGCCGAGGTCGCCCGGGAGGCCAGCACGGTGGCCGGGGTCAGCACGCCGACCACCAGCCGGTCGGTCTCGGACAGGACGTTCTTGGCGAGCTCGGCGCTGTTGGCCCGGGCGAAGAACAGCCGCTCCCGGTCGAGGTAGCGGAACAGCAGCCGGCGGCTGAACCCGTAGCCGGCCAGATGCGTGAACAGGAGCTGCGCGTAGGTGAGCCCGGCATTGACCACGGCGGTGGTCAGGATCGCCAGCAGCGCTGCCCCGCCGGTGACCAGCAGGAAGCTGCGCTCGTCGCTAAGGCCGAGGGTCTCACGGGCCTGGGCGAGGTAGGGCACCCGGGTCGCCGCCGAGGGGTCGCCGACCAGGGTCAGGAACGGGATCACCGAAGCGACGCCAACCACCTCCAGCAGAGCCGCGATCGCCAGGCCCAGCGCGATCAGGGCGAGGCGCCGCCGATCGCGCGCGCGCATGATCCGAACGAGGTCGATCAACGCGCGCATGGTTCGGGACGGATCGGCGGAAGGGCTCGCATGGCCGGGCCGGGCTTAGAGGGCTCGGTGCCGAAGGGGAAGATGGTCGGGGCGGGAAGGGGCGGTGCGGATCCTCACCGGTGCCCCGAGAACACGGGCTTCCCGCCCCCCCTCATCCTGAGGTGCGAGCGCAGCGAGCCTCGAAAGAGGCCTCCGCCTCGCTCCGTCGCCTCAGGATGAGGGCGGGGGTGGGAGAAGCGGAAGCCTAAAAGGATTTCAGTCGAGCTTCTTCAGCGAGCCGAGATCGACGTCGCCGTTCTGGCTGGAGAAGGTCAGCGACGTGGTGCTGCCGTCCGATTGCGAGACGCCGCCGATCCGGTGGTCGCCGCTATCGTAGGTCGTGACCTGGCCGTCGCGCTCGATCAGGAGCCGATGCTTGTCCGGGAAGAACGCGTATTTCATGCCGTTCTGGGAGCCGCTGGTCGCCGGCTCGCCGAGGTCCTTCGGCCAGAAGGGCTCCATGCCCTTCATCGGCTTCATCGGTTCCATGGGCTTCATGGGTTCCATCGGCTTCATCGGTTCCACGGCGCGCCTCCTGTCCGGATCGGTGACGAGAGGACGCGGCAGGGCGGAAACGGTTGCATGACGCGCCTGCCGCCGGACAGCGATGCGGTCCGGCGGCAGGCGAATGCGGCGCGGCCCGGTCTCAGGGCCGGGCGCCCGGCACCGGCCGCTCGCGGACCTGGCCGTCGAAACCGACATGGAGCGCGTGCTCGCGCCCGTCCCGGTCCTTGGCGGCGACTTCGAGGTGGCGCGGGCCGCGTCCGGTCACCCGCACGTCGCCGTAGCCGGCGGCCTGGACGGCGGCGGTGAGCGCCGGCACGTCCGGATTCGGCCCGAGGCCCAGCCGGTCTTTGGCCCAGTCGAGGCTGCCGGTCGGAGGCCCGCCCGCCGGCCCGATCACCACCTTGCGGCCATCGCCGTGGGTCAGGACGCTGGCATGCAGGAACCCGGTCTCGAACCGGCCCTGCACGGTCACGGCCTCGCCCTTGGCGACCAGGGTGCCGCCCTCGCCGGCGGGCCCGGTCTCGACCAGGGCCCGGCCGGTGGGATCCTGGACCACGAACTTGTTGCCGTAGATCTCGGCGACCTCGCCCTTGATCGCGGTGGCGCTCGACGGGGCGAGCGCCTGGATCGCCACCGGGTCGACCGGGGTCGGCTGGAACGCCGTCCCCTGAGCCAGGGACAGGCCGGCGGCGCCGAGCGCCAGGGGCGCCGCGATCGCGGCCACCACCCAGGTCCGGGTCGGGATCGTTTTGACGGTCTTGGCGAGGGCAGGCTCGCGGATCTCCCGAGCGGTGCCGTCGATCGTGGTGTGGTCGGTCATCTGAATCGTCCTTCCGAAGGCTGGGGACCCGATCGGTCCGTGGCGCCTTCGTAAGTCGCCCCCACGAATCCGGCCTGAACCGCCCGGTTCAGCCCCGGTTAAACCCGGCTCCCTATGGCCGGATCGGCGCCGAGACGCGCGGGCGATCAAGGACTTGGCCGCGCGTGCCGATGCGGGATGCCGGATTGACGGGCCGCGTGAGAAATCGGCCCTAACTTCCCATCGCCGCGCGCTTTCCGGCACTGGGCCGGGTTTGGGGGAGGGCGCATCCGTGAAGATCCTGCTGGTCGAGGACGACGCGGCCCTGGCCACCGAACTGGCCAAGGTCCTGCGCGCGGAGAACTTCGTCCTCGACCGGGCCGCCACCGGCGAGGATGCCCAGCATCTCGGCGAGACCGAGGGCTACGACGCCGTGGTGCTCGACCTTGGCCTGCCCAAGGGCGACGGCGTCTCGGTGCTGCGCGCCTGGCGGGCCGCCGGGCGGACCCTGCCGGTGCTGGTGCTCACCGCCCGGGACGGCTGGAGCGACAAGGTCGCGGCCTTCAAGGCGGGGGCGGACGATTACCTGGTCAAGCCGGTGCGGGTGGAGGAGCTGGTGACCCGCTTGCGCGCCCTGGTGCGCCGGTCGCAGGGCGGCGGGGCGAGCCGGATCGCCTGCGGCCCCTTGAGCTTCGACACCGGGCTGGGCGCCTTCGAGCACGAGGGCCTGCCGCTCAAGCTCACCGGCCTCGAATGGCGGGTCCTGTCCTGCCTGATGCTCAACCGCGACGCGGTGGTGCCGCGCCCGCACCTGATCGAGCGGGTCTACGAGGGCGACGCGGATGTCGATTCGAATTCCGTGGAGGTGATCATCACCCGGTTGCGCCGGAAGATCGCCCCGGCCCGGATCGAGAGCGTGCGCGGCCACGGCTACCGCCTGCACGCGGATCCGGCCTGATGCCGCCGACGAAGAAGGGCCCCCCGCCGCGCCGCTCCCTGCGGACCCGCCTGCTCGCGGCCGCCCTGGCGCTGGTGCTGGCGGCGCTGGTGGTGGCCGGCCTCGCCATCGGGGTGATCCTGCACCGCTTCGTCCGCGGGCAGATCGAGGGGCATCTCGACGCCCAGATCGTCGCGCTCCGGGCCGGGCTGGAGGCGGGGCTCCTATCCCAGAACCGCGACGCGCCGCCCTTCGACCGGGACGGGCCGGGCTGGGCCTGGGAGGTCCGCCGCGGCGCCGAGACCTACGGATCGGGCTCCCTGCGGGGCGGCCACATCACCGTCACCGAGCCGGGCCCCGACGACGCGGACGATCACCCGCATCCGGCGGACGGCACCGGGCCGCGGGGGGAGCGGCTGATCCTGCGCATCCTCGACGTACCGGGCACGCCCCCCGCCACGATCATCGCGGCGGCGCCGCGGGCGGCCCTGTACGGGCCCCTGCGCGAGGCCCTGACCAGCCTGGCCCTGGCGCTCGGGGTGCTCGGCCTCTGCCTGATCGCCGGGCTGGCCCTGCAGGTGCGCCTCGGCCTGGCGCCGCTGCGGCGCCTGCGGGCCGACCTCGCTGCCGTGCGCGCCGGGCACCGGGAGCGGGTGCCGGAGGAGCAGCCCGCCGAGATCAAGCCGCTGGTGGCAGAGCTCAACGCGCTGCTCGACCAGAACGCGCAGAACCTCGAGCGCGCCCGCGGCCACGTCGCCAACCTGGCCCACGCCCTCAAGACGCCGCTCGCGACCCTGTCGATGGCCCTGGCCGATCGGGCCCGCGATCCCGACGGGGCGCTGCGCCTCCAGGTCGACGACATGGACCGGCGGGTCCGACACCACCTGCGCCGGGCCCGGGCGGCGGCGCTGGCCGGCTCGGCCCGGGGACGCACGCCCCTGGCGCCCCGGGTCTCGGACCTGCGCGACGCGCTGGTGCGGCTCTATGCCGAGAAGGGCGTGGCGATCGACCTCGCCGTGCCGGAGGACCTATCCGTGCCCTGCGAAGGGCAGGATCTCGACGAGATGCTCGGCAACCTCGTGGACAATGCCTGCCGCTGGTGCCGCAGCCGGGTCCGGGTCGCGGTCGCGCTGCAGGCGGGCGGCGTGCGGATCCGGGTTGAGGATGACGGGGCGGGCCTCGATCCGCAGGCCGCCGCCTCGGTGATGGCCCGCGGCCGCCGCCTCGACGAGGGCGTACCGGGCCACGGCTTCGGGCTGCCGATCACCCTCGAACTCGCCGAGCTCTACGGAGGCGGGTTGACCCTCGGGCGCTCGGAGCTGGGCGGGCTGCGGGCGGAGCTGACCCTGCCGACGTGAGGCCGACCTCAATCTGTTCGCTGCGCCGCTCACCGTCATCACGCGCGGTTGGGACGTGATTGCGGGGTTGGACGCGATCCGTTCGGCTCTGGTGGTGTCCGAGAAGGGTGGCAAACGGAAGTTGGCTCCGATTCCGTAAGCCGACCTTCGGCTCTCTATCATTCTCTGGCGTTCAGCCGTTCTGGCCGCCTCCGCAGAGGGGGTGCAGCGCGGCCGTCATGGCGAAGGCCCTAAACTGAGTGGCTCGCCGGTTCATCGTACCGGCGCCAAGAGAGACATCTCCACGCGGTTTTGCAGGTCGTTGAGAAGCCATCTTCCCGCGCGTCCGAGCGGGCGGTCACGCATGTGCGCGGCGTACACTGTCAGGGCGCCGGCCGTGGCGGCAAGCTCCTCGTCGATGCGGAGCATTGCAAGGCGTCCGTCCTTCAGGAAAGGCGCGACGAGATCCTCCGGCATTCGGCACCAGCCGAGCCCGGCGAGGAGGAAGTCCAGCCGACGACCGAGGTCGACGAAGCGCCAAATCTTGGAGCTGATGACGCCGTAGTTCGGTCCCTCCGTAGCGGATGGGTCGGACAGAACCAGTTGGACGTGCTCCTCGATGTCCGCTCGGGTGGCAGCCCGGCCAAGCTGCGCCAAGGGATGGCTCGGTGCGGCGACGGACAGGAGCCGCGCCCCGAGCAGCGGCAGTGCAACGAGGTCCTCAGGTACGGCCGGGAGCAGGAGACAGAAGGCCAGTGCGGCCTCACCCCGGCGGAGACGCCGCTCGGCACCACGCAGGCCCTCGGTCGAGAAGCTGACCGGCAGATGGGGAAAGGCGTCCCGGAGTGCGCGCAGGCTCTCGATCAGCGGGGCCGTAGGCACCAGCGGGTCGATGGCGACGGCAAGCTCGGCCTCGATCCCCTCGCGGGTCCCCGCCGCCACAGCCTCGAAGCGGCTGGCACTCGCCAACACGAGGCGCGCTTGTCCGACGAGCGCGAGGCCGACCTCCGTCAGCCGCGGGCGATGGCCGGAGCGGTCGAACAGCGTGACGCCTTGAGCCCTCTCCAGCGAAGCCACGCTCTGGCTGATCGCCGACTGGGCGCGCTGCAGCCGCCGGCCGGTCGCCGAGAAGCTGCCGAGGTCGGCGATGGTCACCAGCACGCGAAGCTGGTCGAGGGTGAGGCTGCCGATCATCCATCGCCTGAGCTGATAGAGTGTATCGGATTTTTATCACTCCCATGCGGGAGAACCAGCAGGCAAACACGTCTGACCCAGACGGTTCACACCGAGCCGCCACGCGCCCTAGCACCATCGTGGAGACTATCATGCGCCGCCTACTCGTCGTCGAGGCCAGCCCGCGCGGCGGCCACTCGATCTCACGCAATCTGACCCGTCGCTTCGTCGCCCGGTGGCGGTCCACCCACCCGGATGGGGAAGTGATCGAGCGTGACCTGATGCAGACGGACTTGCCCTTCGTGACCGCACCCTGGCTCCAGGCCTACTTCACCCCGCCGGACCGGCATTCGGAGGAGATGAAGGCGGTGCTGCGCTTGTCGGACGAGTTGGTCGTCGAGCTGCTGGCGACCGATCACGTGGTCATCGCGACGCCCGTCTATAACTACAACGTCCCGGCCGTGCTGAAGGCGTGGATCGACCACGTGGTGCGCAAGGGGCTGACGCTGGGAATAGACGGGAAGGGCCTCGTCACGGGCAAGAAAGCCACCGTGCTGCTGGCCTCCGGTGGCGTCTACACGGAAGGCTCTCCGATCCGGGATCGGGACATCGCGACCCAGTACCTGCGCCTGATCCTGAACGTTGTCGGCATCACCGACGTGACGTTCGTGGCGGCCGGGAACGCCAAGTCGGTCGACATGGGAGAGACCGGGATGGACGAGTTCGTCAGCCGCTTCGAAGCGGAGATTGAGGCCGAGGCCGCCTGAACAGCCTATCGCACAAGCGGATGTTGCGGCTCCCGGACAGGATCGGGAACCCTCGGCGAACATCCGCCTGCTAACCTTGTGATCCGAAGTGAACACCCTGCTTCCGATCAAGATTGTCCGATTGGAACACTTGGATTGCAGGCAAGCGGCCCTTCCAAAGGCCTGTTTAGGGTCGAAAGCTGTCACCCTAAGCTCAAACTTAGCGGGCGCAGACCCTCGGGTGCGGCATCACGACCAAACGTGGAGCCCGGCCAGATTGCTTCGCTTCGCATAGCCGGGATGGCCCCGAATCGATCAAGCCAGCGCCGCCTGCAGGATCGGCCGGATGCGCGGGTCGATGCAATGGGCGACGTTGAAGCGCATGTAGCCGTTCCAGTCGTCGGACAGGCTGAAGGCCGTGCCCGGGGCCAGGACCATGCCCTGCGCCAGCGCCCGGCGCGCCACGTCGGCGCCGTCGCGTCCGTCCGGCAGGCGCATCCACAGGAAGAAGCCGCCCCGGGGCTGCGCCCACGGCTCCAGGCCGCAGGCGCCGAGTTCGGCCGAGGCCTGGACCATGGCGCCGGCGAGCCGCCGCTTGGTCTCGGCGAGGTGCCGGCGATAGCAGCCCTCGGTGATCAGGCTGTGCACCAAAGCCGCCGTGACGTGGCCGTTGCCCAGGCTGAGCGCGAGCTTCAGGTCGACCAGGGGCTCGACCCAATCGGCTCGCAGGGCGATCCAGCCGCAGCGCGCGGCCGCCGACAGGGTTTTTGAGAAGCTGCCGATCTGGATCACCCGCTCCAGCCCGTCGAACCCGGCGAGCCGTGGCGCCGGCTCGGGCTCGAGATCGCCGAAGATCTCGTCCTCGACGATCAGGGTGTCGTGCGCCTCGCACAGCTTCAGCAGCCGATGGGCGATGGCCGGGGCGAGGCTCGCGCCGGTCGGGTTCTGGAGGGCCGCGTTGGTCAGGTAGAAGCGCGGCCGGTGCCGCTCGAGCAGGGCGCCGAGGGCCCGCAGGTCCGGCCCCTCCGGGGTCAGCGGCACGCCGACCACCGAGACCCGGTGCGCCCGCAGCAGCGCCAGGAAGTTGAAGTAGCAGGGATCGTCCACCAGGACGGTGTCGCCCGGCTGGAGCAGGAACCGGCAGACCAGGTCGAGGGCCTGGGTGGCCGATTCGACCAGCACGATCTGGTCCGGCTCGGCGCCGACGCCCTTCTCGGCGATCTTGCGGGCGATCTGGATCCGCAGGGGCTCGTAGCCCAGCGGCCGGTCGTAATTGGTCATCTCGGCCAGATCCGCCCGCGCCACCCGGCGCAGGCCCCGCCGGATTGCCTCGTGGGGCATCCAGGAATCCGGCAGCCAGCCGGCCCCGGGCTTGAGCTGGTCCGAGCCGGCCTGCTGCGCCTGGCGGGTGATCCACAGCGGGTCGACGATCCGGTCGAGCCGCGGCCCCATCGCCTGGAGCGAGAGCGGCCGCGTCTTGCCGGCGACGTAGAAGCCCGAGCCCGGCCGCGCCACCAGGGTGCCCTCGGCGGCCAGCCGGTCATAGGCCTCCACCACGGTCGATTTCGACACGCCCATGGATTCCGCGAAGGCCCGCACCGACGGGATCCGGACGCCGGGCACGAGGTGGCGCGCCGCGATGCGCTCACGGATCTCGCCGGCCACGATCTCGACGCGCGTCCCGGTGGGCTTGGGCGCGACCTGCATCCGTACTGCCTTTCCGACCGGACAATTCTTCGAAAGCGTACCGAACTGTTCCTGTCGCCGCCAGCCCGGCCCGGTCAGGATCGTCGCGTCCTGAGGAGATGGAGGATCGCGCTATGGACCAGTGCTTCACCCAGACCGCCCGCACCGGCACCCCGCCGTCCTGGATCGCCCGGGTCGTCGACGCGATCACCGAGGCCGCTGCGGAGGTGCGGGCCGAGGTCTCGCGCGCGGCGATGAACCGGCGCGTCCTGCACCGGCTCTCGACGCTGTCCGAGCGGGAGTTGAAGGATATCGGTCTGACGCCCCAGGACGTCGCCGACGCGGCGGTGCCGGGTCTGCGCGACGCCACCGACCTGCTGATCGGCCGGCGCGAGGCCCGCCGCCAGGCGCGGGCCTCGCGCGCGTGGTGAGGCCGGCCTGGGCTGGGACGGTCGCGAGGACAGTCGGATGACCTTGCGCGACACGCTGTCGGCGATCCTGGTGGTCGCGATCCGCGGCGCCAACTTCGTGGCGATCAAGATCGGCCTCGAGACGACCCCACCGCTGCTGCTCTGCGCCTTGCGCTTCACCCTCGCGGCGATACCGGCCGTGCTGGTGATCCGGCCGCCCCGGGCCCCGGCCACCCTGGTGATCGGGTTCGGCCTGGCCCTTGGGCTCGGTCAGTTCGGGTTGCTGTTCATGGCGATCCGACTGGGCATGCCGGCCTGTCGTCGCTGCTGATCCAGGTCCAGGTGCCGTTCACGGTGGCACTCGCCTGGCTGTTCCTTCGGGAGCGGCCGCGCGGGCTCCAGGTGCTCGGGGGCGTGGTCGCCCTCCTGGGCACCGCGACGATCGCCCTCGGTCGAGCCGGGGCGCACCGCTCGGGCTGCTCCTGCTGGTCGGTCGCGGCCGCGTCGGCCTGGGCCCGCGCGAACGTCACCGCGAAGCGGATCGGGCGGGTCGACATGCTCGCCCGGAGAGTCTGGGGCAGCCTCGCCACCGCGGGGCCGCTGCTGGGCCTGTCCCTGAACGTCGAGGGACCGGCCGCCCTCGCCACTCTCGCGCATCGGGCTGGACGGCGGTGACGTTGATCGCCTTCCAAGCCTATCCGACGACCCTGCTGGCTTTCGGCCTGTGGAACCGGCTCCTGACGCGCTATCCCGCGGCGGCCGTGACGCCGTTCGCGCTGCTTGTGCCAGTGGCCGGCATCCTGAGCACGCGCCTGATGCTCGGCGAGCCGCTGAGCCCCGACATCCTGGCGAGCGGAAGCCTGATCCGCGCCGGAATCGCTCTCAGCATCCGCGGCAGCCGCAGGCGTGCCGTGGATCCGATGCGCGTGGCGGTCGATGCGCCACCGCAGGCCGTCAGCTGAGCCGCCCATAGGCGCGTGACATTTGGCAGACTTGCACAGGCGCCCATGCCGCCGCCGTATCATCCCGGGACACGAAGGGCCCCCGGGATGACACGGCGATGGTCGCGTCGCGGATAGGGGAGCGCTTGTCGGGCCGCACAGGAGCCCTGGACGAACCGGTCGGGTTCGACGGGGCGGATACACCGAGCCGTCAGGCCCCCAGCCGCAGCGCAAACGTCAAACGGCCCCCGATAGAATCGGCGGCGCGGTTCGGTTCCGATATTGAAGGATCGTGGAAGTGGCGCGGGCGACGGGGCTCGAACCCGCGACCTCCGGCGTGACAGGCCGGCACTCTAACCAACTGAGCTACGCCCGCACGGCGTGGTCGCCTCGAAGGGGCGTTTCGCCCGGCGACGGGGCGGGGTTTATGGGCCAGGCAGGGGACTGTCAAGCGCGTCCGTGGCGGTTTCGTGCGGGACGCGACCGGATGGCCTGCGCGCTTGCGTCGTGTTGCAGGGCTGCCGCGCACGCCCACATCCCTACACAAGACAGGACGTGCACTTTGTGCGACGCGACAAGCCATTGTCACGGGTCGGCGGCTCGACTAAGCCTCCGGCCGCGCGCATCCTGGCATAAGAACAATTCCACGGGCGAATCCGGTTCGGCGGCGCACCGCGGTTTCCCACGTCAGATCGAGACGCTCTCGCGAGGCCCTGGCATGACCGGCTTGTTGGCGGACTACCTTCCGCTCATCGTGTTCATCGGCGTGGCTCTGTTCATCGCCACCGCCCTGCTGGTCGTGCCGTTCCTGGTCGCCTTCAAGAGCCCGGATCCGGAGAAGCTCTCGGCCTACGAGTGCGGCTTCAATGCTTTCGACGATGCCCGCATGAAGTTCGACGTGCGGTTCTACCTCGTGGCGATTCTGTTCATCATCTTCGATCTCGAGGTCGCGTTCCTGTTCCCGTGGGCGATCACCTTCGGAGACCTTGGCTGGTTCGGCTTCTGGTCGATGATCGTCTTCCTGGGCGTGCTGACGGTCGGTTTCGTCTACGAGTGGCGCAAGGGCGCCCTCGAGTGGGATTGATTCGCAACAGCCGCCTGCCCGCACCGTTTTCCGAGTCGCCGATGGCCCTGATCACCGACACGACCCACAGCCTGTCCCGCGCCCCCGCGGTCGCGCCCCAGCCCAAGGGGATCATCGATCCCAATACCGGCCGGCCGATCGGCGCGGACGACCCGACCTTCCTGTCGATCAGCGACGAGCTGGCTGATCGCGGCTTCCTGCTCACCACCACGGACGAGCTGATCAATTGGGCCCGCACCGGCTCGCTGATGTGGATGACCTTCGGGCTCGCCTGCTGCGCCGTCGAGATGATGCAGATGTCGATGCCACGCTACGATTGCGAGCGCTTCGGCTTCGCGCCGCGCGGCTCACCCCGCCAGTCGGACGTGATGATCGTCGCCGGCACCCTGACCAACAAGATGGCCCCGGCCCTGCGCAAGGTCTACGACCAGATGCCGGAGCCGCGCTACGTGATCTCGATGGGCTCCTGCGCCAACGGCGGTGGCTACTACCACTATTCCTATTCGGTGGTGCGCGGCTGCGACCGGGTGGTGCCGGTGGACATCTACGTGCCCGGCTGCCCGCCCACCGCCGAGGCGCTGCTCTACGGCGTGCTGCTTCTCCAGAAGAAGATCCGCCGGACCGGCACGATCGAGCGCTGAGGGACGGCCATGACGAACGGCATCTCGATCCTGTCGCACACGCAGCCGGAGAGCGGCGCGGCCGCCCTCACGGCGATGGCCGAGCGCATCACCGGCGCGCTCGGCCCGGCGGTGGTGTCGTACACCATCGCGTTCGGCGAGCTGACCCTGGTGGTCCAGGCCTCCGACATCATCTACGCGCTGACCTACCTGCGCGACGACCCGGCCTGCGCGTTCCGCAGCTTCATCGACATCTGCGGCGCGGACTACCCGCAGCGCGGGAAGCGCTTCGACGTGGTCTACCACCTGCTCTCGCTACGCCACAACGCGCGCATCCGGGTGAAGGTGCAGACCGACGAGGTGACGCCGGTCCCCTCGGCGATCGAGGTGTTCCCGGCCGCCAACTGGTACGAGCGCGAGACCTACGACCTCTACGGCATCCTGTTCTCGGGGCATCCGGACCTGCGCCGGTTGCTCACCGATTACGGGTTCGAGGGGCATCCCCTGCGCAAGGACTTCCCGCTCACCGGCTTCGTCGAGGTCCGGTACGACCAGGACGAGGCGCGGGTCGTCTACGAGCCGGTCCAGCTGACGCAGGAATTCCGGAACTTCGATTTCCTCTCGCCCTGGGAGGGCACGGATTACGTGCTCCCGGGCGACGAGAAGAAGTCGGCCTGAGGAGCGGAACCGCCCGATGACCGAGCACAACATCCGCAACTTCGCGATCAATTTCGGCCCGCAGCACCCGGCGGCGCACGGCGTGCTGCGCCTCGTGCTGGAACTGGACGGCGAGGTGGTCGAGCGGGTCGATCCGCATATCGGGCTGCTGCATCGCGGCACCGAGAAGCTGATCGAGCACAAGACCTACCTGCAGGCGACGCCCTATTTCGACCGGCTCGACTACGTGTCGCCGATGAACCAGGAGCACGCCTTCTGCCTGGCGATCGAGAAGCTTGCGGGCATCGAGGTGCCCCGGCGCGCGCAGCTGATCCGCGTTCTGTTCTGCGAGATCGGCCGGCTGCTGTCGCACCTGCTCAACGTCACCACGCAGGCGATGGATGTCGGCGCCCTCACGCCCCCGCTCTGGGGCTTCGAGGAGCGCGAGAAGCTGATGATCTTCTACGAGCGCGCCTCGGGCGCTCGGCTTCACGCCAACTATTTCCGGCCGGGCGGCGTCCACCAGGACCTGCCGCCCAAGCTGATCGACGACATCGACGCGTTCTGCGACCCGTTCCTGCAGGTCGTCCAGGATCTCGACGACCTCGTCATGGCCAACCGCATCTTCAAGCAGCGCAACGTCGACATCGGCATCGTGTCAGTGGACGAGTGCATGGAATGGGGCTTCTCCGGCGTCATGCTCCGCGGCTCGGGCATCCCGTGGGACCTGCGCAAGGCGCAGCCCTACGAGTGCTACGAGGAGATGGAGTTCGACATCCCGGTCGGCCGGAACGGCGACACGTACGACCGGCAGGTGATCCGCATGGAAGAGATGCGGGAATCGGCCAAGATCATGAAGCAGTGCTGCGCCAAGCTGCGCGAGCCGGCCGGGCAGGGCCCGATCGCCGCCATCGACGGCAAGTTCGCGCCGCCGCCGCGCCGCGAGATGAAGCGCTCGATGGAAGCGCTCATCCACCACTTCAAGCTCTACACCGAGGGGTTCCACGTACCGGAAGGCGAAGTCTACGCCGCCGTGGAAGCACCCAAGGGCGAGTTCGGCGTCTATCTCGTGTCCGACGGGACCAACAAGCCGTACCGCTGCAAGATCCGCGCGCCGGGCTTCGCGCATCTTCAGGCGATGGATTGGATGTGCCGGGGGCACCTTCTGGCCGACGTGTCGTGCGTGCTGGGCACCCTCGACATCGTGTTCGGCGAAGTGGATCGGTAAGGCGTTAGCAGGATGGCAAACCGCAGACTCGCGCCGGCCTCTGAGCAGCCCGAGAGCTTCGCGTTCTCCCCTGAGAATGCCGAGTGGGCGAAGACCCAGATCGCCAAGTACCCGGAGGGCCGCCAGGCCTCCGCGGTGATCTCGCTGCTCTGGAAGGCGCAGGAGCAGAACGGCGGCTGGCTGCCGCGGGCGGCCATCGAGGCGGTGGCGGCCGAGCTCGGCATGCCCAACATCCGCGTGCTGGAGGTGGCGACCTTCTACACGATGTTCGCCCTGGAGCCGGTGGGCCGCTTCTGGATCCAGGTCTGCGGCACGGTGCCGTGCGATTCCTGCGGCGCCCGGGGCCTGAAGGAGATGCTGGAGGCGCGGCTGGGCCCCCCCGGCCACGTTTCGCCGGACGGCAACTTCTCCTGGCTCGAGGTCGAGTGCCTGGGCGCCTGCTGCAACGCCCCGATGGTGCAGATCAATCAGGATTATTACGAGGACCTGACGCCCGAATCGCTTGGCACCCTGATGGACGACCTGGCCGCCGGACGGCCGGTCAAGGTCGGCTCGCAGACAGGGCGTAACGCCTCGGAGCCGCTGGGAGGTCCCGACACCCTGACCGACCCGGCCCTGTTCGACGGCTCGCGGGTCGGCGCCTGGCGCAAACGCTTCGAAGAGACCGCGAAGCCGGACGAACCGGCGGCGAAGTCCGACGAGGCCGCCTCGACCGACCGGCGCGCCGCCGACCAGCCGAAGCCCGCCCGGCCGGATGCCGGTCGCACGGTCGAGCGCTCGGTAAGCGACGCGCCGGCCCAGCGCGCGGCCGACGGCAAGATCCCGGTCAAGGAGCAGGACCAGGCGGACGCGGCCGAGACCGGCCGTTCCACGGCTAAGGAAGGTGCGCCCCGCCAGGGCGACGCGGATGTGCAGGCAGCGCCCGCCAAGGCGATCTCCGAAGGCGAGCAGGCCGGCGGCGACCAGGGCAGCCAGGAGACGCCCGATCGCGGCACCGTCCCGCAGCAGCCGGAAGCCTCCGGGGCCAGCGAAGGCGAGGTCGCTGCGGAAGCCGAGGAGGCCCGCGTCGCCGGGGCGCTCGCCGCCCTGCCGCAGGACGCGACCCCCGAGCAGAGGGCGAACGCGGTCGGCACCCGTCCGCCGGGTCTCGACGGGGCCCGCGCCGGAAAGCCGGACGACCTCACCCGGATCAAGGGTGTCGGCCCGGGCAACAGCCAGCGCCTGAACGGCCTCGGCATCTACCATTTCGACCAGATCGCCGCCTGGACCCGCGACGAGATCACCTGGGTCGGGACCTACCTCGCGTTCCCGGGTCGCATCGACCGGGAGAACTGGGTCGGGCAGGCTCAAACGCTGTCGGGCACCGGGAACTGACCGCCATGTCCGCCGTCACAAACGCGCTGATCGACGAGGTGCTGACGGCCATGCCGGTGCGCCTCAGCGGCACCGAGGAGGGCGTGCGCGCCTCGCGCGCTTTCCGACTCGATACCGTCGACGCTCCGGTCAGCTGAGGAACAAAGACCATGCTGTCGGATCAGGATCGCATCTTCACCAACCTCTACGGCCTGCATTCGCCGGGCCTGGAGGCTGCCAAGCAGCGGGGGGCCTGGGATGGGACCAAGTTCCTCCTGGAGCAGGGCCGCGACTGGATCATCGATGAGATGAAGACGTCGGGCCTGCGCGGGCGCGGCGGCGCGGGGTTCCCCACCGGCCTGAAATGGTCGTTCATGCCCAAGAAGTCGGACGGGCGCCCGCACTACCTTGTCGTCAACGCCGACGAGTCGGAGCCCGGCACCTGCAAGGACCGGGAGATCATGCGGCACGATCCGCATCTCCTGATCGAGGGCTGCATGCTGGCCTGCTTCGCCATGGGCGCGCATGCCTGCTACATCTATATCCGCGGCGAGTACGTGGCCGAGAAGCACGCGCTCCAGAAGGCCGTGGACGAGGCCTACGAGGCCCGTCTCGTCGGCCAGTCGAACGTGCACGACTACCCGTTCGACATCTACGTCCACCACGGCGCCGGCGCCTATATCTGCGGCGAAGAGACGGCGCTGATCGAGAGCCTCGAAGGCAAGAAGGGTATGCCGCGGCTCAAGCCGCCGTTTCCGGCCAATATGGGCCTCTACGGCTGCCCGACGACGGTCAACAACGTCGAGTCGATCGCGGTCGCCGGCACGATCCTGCGCCGGGGCGGCGCTTGGTTCGCCGGGCTCGGCGGCAAGAACAACACCGGCACCAAGCTGTTCTGCGTCTCGGGGCACGTCAACAAGCCGTGCAACGTCGAGGCGGAGCTGGGCATCACCTTCCGTGAGCTGGTGGACCGGCATTGCGGCGGCATGCGCGGCGGCTGGGACAATCTGCTCTGCTCGATCCCGGGCGGCTCGTCGGTGCCGCTGGTGCCGGCCGAGCAGATCATCGACGCCAAGATGGATTTCGACACCCTGCGCAACCTCGGCTCGGGCCTGGGCACCGCGGCGGTGATCGTGCTCGACCGGTCCACCGACATCGTCGCGGCGATCACCCGCATCTCGTACTTCTACAAGCACGAATCCTGCGGGCAGTGCACGCCGTGCCGGGAGGGCACCGGCTGGATGTGGCGGGTGATGCAGCGGATGACCGAGGGTCGCGCGCAGAAGCGTGAGATCGACATGCTATTCGAGGTCACCAAGCAGATTGAGGGTCACACGATCTGCGCGCTCGGCGACGCGGCGGCCTGGCCGATTCAGGGCCTGATCAAGCACTTCCGTCCCGAGATCGAGAGGCGGATCGACCGCTACACGGCCAACCCGCATTCCGACCCGATCCCGATGGCCGCGGAGTAGAAGCCATGACGGGCCAGCCTGACAACCTGATGCTCGTGTACCTGCGGCGGATTGACGAGAAGGTCGATCGCCTCAGCGATGATGTCCGCGAATTGAAGGGCCGGATGGCTGCGGTCGAAGAAAACCTCGCCGGTGTCCACCGGCGGATCGACAGGGTCGAGCTTCGCATCGAACGGATCGAGCGACGCCTCGATCTCGCCGACGCCCCGCACTGAGATGGCACCGATGACAAAAATCCTCGTCGACGGCACCGAGGTCGAGGTTCCGGCCGAATACACGCTGCTCCAGGCCTGCGAGGCCGCGGGGGCTGAGATCCCGCGCTTCTGCTTCCACGAGCGCCTGTCGATCGCCGGCAATTGCCGGATGTGCCTGGTGGAGCTGAAGGGCGCGCCCAAGCCCGTGGCGAGCTGCGCCTACGCGGTGAAGGATTGCCGGCCCGGCCCGAACGGCGAGCCGCCGGAGGTCCTCACCCGTTCCGGCCTGACCAAGAAGGCCCGGGAAGGGGTGATGGAGTTCCTCCTCATCAACCACCCGCTCGATTGCCCGATCTGCGACCAGGGCGGCCATTGCGACCTGCAGGATCAGGCGATGGCCTACGGGGTCGATTCGACCCGCTACCAGGAGAACAAGCGCGCGGTCGAGGAGAAGCATATCGGCCCGCTGGTGCGGACCGCGATGAACCGCTGCATCCACTGCACCCGCTGCGTGCGCTTCCTGGCGGAGGTGGCGGGCGTGCCCGACCTCGGCGCCATCGGGCGCGGCGAGGACATGGAGATCACCAGCTATCTCGAGCAGTCGATGGCCTCGGAGCTCCAGGGCAACGTCGCCGATCTCTGCCCGGTGGGCGCCCTCGTGCACCGGCCGCAGAGCTACAACGTCCGGCCCTGGGAGCTGAACAAGACCGAATCGGTCGACGTGATGGACGCGGTCGGCTCGTCGATTCGCGTCGACACCCGCGGCCGCGAGGTGATGCAGATCGAGCCACGGGTCAGCGAAGAGATCAACGAGGAGTGGATTTCGGACAAAACTCGCTACCATGTCGACGGGCTGCGGATGCAGCGCCTCGACCGGCCGTACCTGCGCGAGAACGGACGGCTGCGGCCGGCCTCCTGGGGCGAGGCGTTCCAGGCCATCGCCGCCAAGGTGACGGGCGCCGATTCGAAGCGCATCGGCGCCGTGGTCGGCGACCTCGCGGGCGTCGAGGAGATCTTCGCCCTGCGCGAGCTGATGCGCGCGCTCGGGACGCCCAACCTCGATTGCCGTCAGGCCGAGCCCGGGCTCGATCCGGCCTTGGGCCGCGCCTCGTACCTGTTCAACCCGACCATCCCGGGCATCGAGACCGCGGACGCGATCCTGATCGTCGGCGCGAACCCGCGCACCGAGGCCTCGCTTCTCAACGTCCGCATCCGCAAGCGCTGGCGCATGGCGCCGCTCGCGGTCGGGGTGATCGGCGAGCCGGTCGATCTGACCTATCCGAGCCACTACATCGGCGCCGGCCCCGATTCGCTCGCGGGCCTCGCCCGCGGCGAGCACAGCTTCCTGGACGTGCTCAAGGAGGCGAAGGCGCCGCTGGTCATCGTCGGCGCCAATGTCGAGCCCGGTATCCTGGCGGCCGCCGCGGCCCTCGCCAAGGAGATCGGCGCCGTGACGCCCGCGTGGAACGGCTTCGGCGTTCTGCACACTGCCGCCGCCCGGGTCGGGGCCCTCGATCTCGGCTTCGTGCCGGGGGAGGGCGGACTCGGCTTCCCGGCCATGCTGGAAGCCGGCGGCGTCGACGTCCTGTTCAATCTCGGTGCCGACGAGCGCGACGTCGCCCCGGGCGCCTTCGTGATCTACCAGGGCACCCATGGCGACCGCGGCGCCTCCCGGGCGGACGTGATCCTGCCCGGCGCGGCCTATACCGAGAAGTCCGCCACCTGGGTGAACACCGAGGGCCGGGTCCAGATGGGCAACCGCGCCGGCTTCCCGCCGGGGGATGCCCGCGAGGATTGGGCGATCCTGCGCGCCCTGTCGGACGTGCTGGGCCACCGCCTGCCGTTCGATTCGCTCACCGCGCTCCGTCGGGCGCTCTACGCCGCGCACCCGCATTTCGCGGCGGTCGGGACCGTGGAGACCGGCGACGTCGCAGCGGCCGTGGATCGGCTCGCCGGCCTCGGCGGCGTGACGGGCGGCCCCTCCTTCGCCTCGCCGGTGACCGACTTCTACCTCACCAACCCGATCGCCCGCGCCTCGCGGGTGCTGGCCGAGTGCTCGCGCCTCGCCCGCGAGCGCGCCGCCGAGGCACAGCCGCTCGCGGCGGCAGAGTAGGAGTAGGGATCCGACGATGACGCCGCTCGAAATCCTCGGGACCGTGCTCCTGATCGTGCTGAAGAGCTTCGTGCTGCTCTCTGCGCTCCTCGTGTTCATCGCCTACGCGCTGCTCGCCGACCGCAAGATCTGGGCGGCGGTGCAGCTCCGGCGCGGCCCCAACGTGGTCGGGCCGTTCGGTCTGTTCCAATCCTTCGCCGACCTTCTGAAGTTCGTGCTGAAGGAGCCGGTGATTCCGGCGGGCGCCAACAAGGCGATCTATCTGCTGGCGCCGCTGGTCTTCGCCATGCTGGCCCTGTCGAGCTGGGCGGTGATTCCCCTGGCCGACGGCTGGGCGATCGCCGACATCAATGTCGGCATCACCTACATCTTCGCGATCTCGTCCTTGGGCGTCTACGGCGTCATCATGGGCGGCTGGGCGTCGAACTCGAAATATGCCTTCCTGGGCGCGCTCCGCTCGGCGGCCCAGATGATCTCCTACGAGGTCTCGCTCGGCTTCGTGATCATCTGCGTGCTGCTCTGTGCCGGCTCGCTGAACCTCTCGCGCATCGTGATGGCGCAGGACACAAGCCTCGGCCTGTTCGGCTGGTACTGGCTGTGGCTGTTCCCGATGTTCGTGGTGTTCTTCGTCTCGGCGCTCGCCGAGACCAACCGTCCGCCCTTCGACCTGCCGGAGGCGGAATCGGAGCTGGTGGCCGGCTACATGGTCGAGTATTCCTCGACCCCGTACCTGCTGTTCATGCTCGGCGAGTACGTCGCGATCATGAGCATGTGCGCTTTGGGGACCATCCTGTTCCTGGGCGGCTGGCTCTCGCCGATCCCGTTCGCGCCCTTCACCTGGGTGCCGGGGGTGATCTGGTTCACCCTGAAGGCCAGCTTCCTGTTCTTCCTGTTCGCGATGGTGAAGTCCATCGTGCCCCGCTACCGCTACGATCAGCTCATGCGCCTCGGCTGGAAGGTTTTCCTGCCGATCTCGCTGGTCTCGGTCGTCGTCGTCGCCTTCGTGCTCAAGCTGACCGGCCTCGCGCCGGGCGCCTGAGCCCACCCGCCGAATCGGAGATCCGGGCCATGAAGCTCGATCAGGTCGCAAAGAGCCTGCTGCTGAAGGAGTTCGTGTCGGGGATGATCCTCGGCATGCGTTACTTCTTCAAGCCGAAGGCGACGATCAACTATCCCTTCGAGATGGGCCATCGCGGCCCGCGCTTCCGGGGAGAGCATGCCCTGCGCCGCTATCCCAACGGCGAGGAGCGCTGCATCGCGTGCAAGCTTTGCGAGGCGATCTGCCCGGCCCAGGCCATCACCATCGAGGCCGGCCCGCGCCGCAACGACGGCACGCGCCGGACGACGCGTTACGACATCGACATGGTAAAATGCATCTATTGCGGCATGTGCCAGGAGGCCTGCCCGGTGGACGCCATCGTCGAGGGGCCGAACTTCGAGTTCTCGGTCGAGACCCGCGAGGAGCTGCTCTACGACAAGCAGAAGCTCCTCCTGAATGGCGATCGCTGGGAGCGCGAGATCGCGCGCAACATCGCGATGGATGCGCCTTACCGGTGAGGCCATGACGGGGGCGCTGTTGTGCCCCCGCCGACCGGGTTCTATAGACGGGCCGCCCGCTGCGGCCCGTTTCCACGCAAGGCAGAAGGGGCCGCTTCGGCGGCCGATCCCGACGAGCGCATGACCGCAGCAGCCGCCTTCTTCTATCTGTTCGCGAGCGTCACGGTCGCGTCGGGCTTCATGGTGATCGCCTCGCGCAATCCCGTCGCCTCGGTGCTGTTCCTGATCCTCGCCTTCGTCAACGCCGCCGGGCTGTTCGTCCTGATGGGCGCCGAGTTCCTGGCGATGATCCTCGTCGTCGTCTATGTCGGCGCGGTCGCGGTGCTGTTCCTGTTCGTCGTGATGATGCTCGACGTGGACTTCGCCGAGCTGCGCCAGGGATTCCAGCAATACTTGCCGATCGGCGGCCTGATCGGCGCGATCTTCCTGGTCGAGCTGCTCCTGGTGGTCGGCTCCTGGACGATCGATCCGGGCTCGGTGCAGGCGCCACTCGGCAACGTCGCGGCGGCCGAGAATGTCACCAACGCTCAGGCCCTCGGCCGGGTGATCTACACGGAATACGCCTACTTCTTCCAGCTTGCGGGCCTGATCCTGCTGGTGGCGATGATCGGCGCGATCGTGCTGACTCTGCGCGACCGCCCGGGCGTCAAGCGCCAGAACATCTCGGTCCAGAACGCCCGCACCCAGAGCATGGCGGTGGAGACCCGCAAGGTGCCCTCCCGCCAGGGTGTCGAGGTCTGATGCCCGCCGGAGGTTTCGAACGATGATCGGCCTGAGCCACTACCTCACCGTCGCGGCGATCCTGTTCACGCTGGGCGTGCTCGGGATCTTCATCAACCGCAAGAACGTCATCGTCATCCTGATGTCGATCGAACTGATCCTGCTCGCGGTCAACATCAACCTGGTCGCCTTCTCGACGCAGCTGAACGACATCACCGGACAGGTCTTCGCCCTGTTCGTGCTGACCGTCGCGGCCGCCGAATCGGCCATCGGCCTCGCCATCCTCGTGGTCTTCTTCCGCAACCGCGGCTCCATCGCGGTCGAGGACGTGAGCATGATGAAGGGCTAGGGCGCCCTTTTTCGCGCGCCCTGAGTTGACGGGCCCCGAGTGACAATCCGGATGCCGCCGCCCCGCGGCCGGCCCGGAGGACGGACTGCAAGAGAGCGATGTATCACGCGATCGTCTTCTTCCCGCTCATCGGCTTCCTGATCGCCGGCCTGTTCGGTCGGTATATCGGGGCCCGGGCCTGCGAGTACATCACGACGGCGTTCCTCGCCTTCACGGCCCTGATCGCCTGGGGCGTGTTCCTCGAGGGCGGGCACGCCGAACGGGTGCAGGTTGCGTCCTGGTTCTCGGCCGGCGACCTCACGGTCGACTGGGCCTTCAAGGTCGATGCGCTGACCCGGGTGATGCTCGTGGTCGTCACCACGGTCTCGACCCTCGTCCACCTCTACTCCGTCGGCTACATGCACGAGGATCCGCACCGGCCGCGGTTCTTCGCCTACCTGTCGCTGTTCACCTTCGCCATGCTGATGCTGGTGACGGCCGACAACCTCGTGCAGATGTTCTTCGGCTGGGAGGGCGTCGGTCTCGCCTCCTACCTGCTGATCGGCTTCTGGTACGAAAAGCCCTCGGCCAACGCCGCCGCCATGAAGGCGTTCATCGTCAACCGGGTCGGCGATTTCGGCTTCTCGCTGGGCATTTTCCTGGTCTTCGTCCTGACCGGCTCGGTGGCGTTCGATGCGGTCTTCGCCAAGGTCGACGCGATCAAGACCCTGAGCTTCCACCTGCTCGGCCATGACTGGAACGCGCTGACGCTGGCCTGCCTGCTGCTGTTCATGGGCGCCATGGGCAAGTCGGCGCAGTTCCTGCTGCACACCTGGCTGCCGGACGCCATGGAGGGCCCGACCCCGGTCTCCGCGCTGATCCACGCCGCCACCATGGTGACCGCCGGCGTGTTCATGGTCGCCCGCCTGTCGCCGCTGTTCGAGGAGGCGCCGAACGCGCTGATCGTCGTCACGGTGATCGGCGGCATCACGGCCTTCTTCGCAGCCACGATCGGGCTGGTGCAGAACGACATCAAGCGGGTGATCGCCTACTCGACCTGCTCGCAGCTTGGCTACATGTTCGTGGCGCTCGGCGTCGGCGCCTACTCGGCTGGGGTGTTCCACCTGTTCACCCACGCCTTCTTCAAGGCGCTGCTGTTCCTCGGAGCCGGCTCGGTCATCCACGCGATGCACCACGAGCAGGACATGCGGAACATGGGCGGCCTGCGATCCCACATCCCGTTCACCTGCGCCATGATGGCGATCGGCTCCCTGGCGCTGATCGGTTTTCCCTACACGGCCGGCTACTATTCCAAGGACGCGATCATCGAGGCCGCCTACGCCTCGACCCGACCCGGCCACACGCTCGCCTTCCTGTGCACCGTGGTGGCGGCGTTCTTCACGTCCTTCTATTCCTGGCGCCTGTTCTTCATGACCTTCGAGGGGCCGGCCCGCTGGGGCGTCCACGCAGCGCATGACCACCACGCCGCCCCGGCGGTCGCGCATTCAGGCACCTCTGTTGCCGCCCTGGCCCACGAGGCCGACGGCGCCCCGGGCCATACCGAGGGCGTGGCCCACGACGATCACGGCCACGACGTCGAGCCGGCCCACAAGAGCGACCTCGTCGCGGACGATCATCACGGCCACGGCCATCACGGGGACCACACGCCCCATGAGAGCCCGCTGGTGATGACCATCCCGCTGGCGATCCTCGCCTTCGGCGCGCTGTTCGCCGGGATCATCTTCCACGATCGCTTCATCGGATCCGGCATGGATGCGTTCTGGGGCCATGCCCTGGCGCACGGCCCCGAGAACCACATCATGCACGAGATCCACGAGGTCCCGGCGCTGGTCTCCTACGCGCCGCTGATCATGCTGATCCTCGGCTTCGTCCTGGCCTTCTGGATGTATATCCGCCGTCCGGAACTGCCGGGGGCGCTCGCCGCGCAGCAGCCGTCGCTGTACCGGTTCCTGCTCAACAAGTGGTACTTCGACGAGCTCTACGACCGGATCTTCGTCCGTCCGGCCAAGGATTTCGGCCTGTTCCTCTGGAAGCAGGGCGACGGAAAGATCATCGACGGACTCGGCCCCAACGGCATCGCGGCGCGCGTCGTCGACGTGACCCGCGGCGTGGTCCGCCTGCAGACGGGCTACGTTTACCACTACGCCTTCGTCATGCTCATCGGCGTGGCCGGCCTGATCAGCTGGTACCTGATGGCCGGCCTGCCCAAGGGTGCTCACTGATATGCTCGGCCTCGGCATCCTCTCCGGCCTGCTGATCGTCCCGCTCTGCGGGGCGGCCTTCATCCTCACCCTCAAGGGCGACGACGAGTCGGTGGCGCGCAACAGCCGCTGGGCGGCGCTCGCCACCACGATCGTCACCTTCCTGCTCTCGCTGGTGGCCTGGGGTCGCTACGACGCCTCGTCGGCGAGCTTCCAGCTGGTCGAGAGCCATCCGTGGCTGGCCGAGACAATCCGGTTCAAGCTGGGCGTCGACGGCTTCTCGATGCCGCTGATCCTGCTCACCACCTTCCTGATGCCGTTCTGCATCGGCGCGTCGTGGACCTCGATCCACGTCCGCGTTAAGGAATACTTCGTCGCCTTCCTCGTCCTCGAGACGACGATGATCGGCGTGTTCGCCTCCCTCGACCTGCTGCTGTTCTACCTGTTCTTCGAGGCCGGCCTGATCCCGATGTTCCTGATCATCGGCATCTGGGGCGGGGCGCGGCGGATCTACGCGAGCTTCAAGTTCTTCCTCTACACCCTGCTGGGCTCCGTGCTGATGCTGCTCGCCGTGATGGCGATGTACTGGCAGGCCGGCACCACCGACATCCCGACCCTGCTCCAGTACCGCTTCCCGGTGGGGATGCAGACCTGGCTCTGGCTGGCCTTCTTCGCCTCCTTCGCGGTGAAGATGCCGATGTGGCCGGTCCATACCTGGCTGCCCGACGCGCACGTCGAGGCGCCCACGGCCGGCTCCGTGATCCTGGCGGGCATCCTGCTGAAGATGGGCGGCTACGGCTTCATCCGGATCTCCCTGCCGATGCTGCCGGTGGCGAGCCACGACTTCGCCCCTCTGGTCTTCGCTCTCTCGGTAATCGCGATCATCTTCACTTCGCTCACCGCGATGATGCAGACCGACATCAAGAAGCTGATCGCCTACTCGTCGGTGGCCCATATGGGCTTCGTGACGCTCGGCCTGTTCACCCTGAACGAGCAGGGCATCCAGGGCGCGCTGTTCCTGATGATCTCCCACGGCATCGTGGCGGCGGCGCTCTTCCTCTGCGTCGGCGTGGTCTACGACCGGATGCACACCCGCGAGATCGCCGCCTATGGCGGCCTGGTGAAGCGGATGCCGCTCTACGCGGTGGCCATGATGGTGTTCACCATGGCCAATGTCGGCCTGCCCGGCACCTCCGGCTTCGTGGGCGAGTTCCTGTCGATGCTCGGCGCCTTCAAGGCGAACCCGAACGTCGCCTTCTTCTCGACCTTCGGCATCATCCTGTCGGCGGCTTACGCCCTGTGGCTCTACGCAAGGGTGATCTACGGCAAGCTGGAGAAGCCGAACCTGCAGGGCATCCTCGACCTCGACACGCGGGAGAAGATCATCCTGGCGCCGCTGGTCGTGCTGACGATCTATTACGGCGTGCATCCGGCCCCCGTGCTCGACGTCTTCGCGCCCTCGACCGACGCGCTGATGGCCGGCATGAAGGCCGCCCTCGCCAACACCCAGACCGCGGCCGCCGCGCTGCCGCTCGCACGCTGAGACGGAACAGATGCCCACCGTCCACTCCGTCCTGCCCTCGCTGGCCCCGCTCCTGCCCGAGCTGATCCTCGGCGTCGGGGTGCTGCTCCTGATCCTCTACGGCGCCTGGCGCGGCGACCGCTCCGCCGAAAGCGTCAGCATCGGCGCCCTGGTCCTGCTGCTGTTCGCCCTGTTTGTGGTGCTGTCGCAGCCGACCGCCGGCCGGGTGACCACCCTGTCGGGCGCCTTCGTCTCGGACGCCTTCTCCAAGGTGATGAAGTCGCTGGTGCTGCTCGGCTCCGCGGCGACGATCCTGCTGGCGCACGACTTCTTCAAGCGCGAGCATATCGACCGGTTCGAGTTTCCGGTGCTGATCGTGCTCTGCACCATCGGCATGATGGTCATGGTCTCGGCCAACGACCTGATCGCGCTCTATCTCGGCCTCGAGCTGCAATCGCTGGCCGCCTACGTGATCGCGGCGTTCCACCGGGACGACGCCCGCTCCACCGAGGCCGGCCTGAAGTACTTCGTGCTCGGTGCGCTCTCCTCCGGGATGCTGCTCTACGGCGCCTCCCTGGTCTACGGCTTCACCGGCACGGTCTCGTTCCCCGGCATCGTCTCGGCGCTCAACGAGACGGCCGGGCTCGGCATCGTGCTGGGCATCGTGTTCCTGGCCGCCGGCGTCTGCTTCAAGATGGCGGCGGTGCCGTTCCACATGTGGACGCCCGACGTCTACGAGGGCTCGCCGACCCCGGTGACCGCCTTCTTCGCCACCGCGCCCAAGATGGCCGCCGTCGCCATGACGGTACGGGTCTTCATCGGCGCCATGCCGGACGTGACGGCGATCTGGCAGCAGATCTTCATCTTCGTCGCCGTGGTCTCGATGGCGCTCGGCTCGTTCGCGGCCATCGGCCAGCGCTCGATCAAGCGCCTGATGGCCTACTCGTCGATCGCCAATATCGGCTACGCGCTGATCGGGCTCGCCTGCGGCTCCGAGGAGGGGATCAGCGGGCTCGTGACCTACATGATCATCTACCTGGCGATGACGCTGGGCACCTTCGCGATCATCTTGTCGCTGCGGCGCCGGGAGGTGATGTTCGAGTCGATCGACGACCTGTCGGGCCTGTCGCGCACTCATCCCTGGGTGGCCTTCTGCCTCGCCGCGATGATGTTCTCGCTGGCCGGCATCCCGCCGCTCGCCGGGTTCTTCGCCAAATTCTACGTCTTCGCCGCCGCCATCAAGGCCGGCCTTGTGACCCTGGCGGTGATCGGCGTGGTGACCAGCGTGGTCGGCGCCTACTACTACCTGCGGCTGGTCAAGATCATGTATTTCGACGAGCCGAAGGAGCCCTACGAGGCGATGGCCCCGGGCCTGCGCGTCGTGCTCGCACTGTCGAGCGTCGTGGTGGTGCTGTTCTTCCTGCTCCCCGGACCGCTGGTCGGCGTCGCCGGCCGGGCGGCCCGGTCCCTATTCTAGACCCAGCCTCGCTTCCGATGAGCCTGCGGCGCGATCAGAAAAGAACGCCTTGAGCTACCGTCTCGGGTCCGAGGCGCGCGCCCAGGGCCACCGCCTGCACGTCCACGACAGTCTCGGCTCGACCAATACGGAGGCCATGGCGCAGGCTCGGGCCGGGGAGACCGGCCCGCTCTGGGTAGTCACGCATCGGCAGGAGGCGGGCCGCGGTCGGCGCGGCAACGTCTGGGCGTCGCTGCCGGGCAACCTGGCCGCCAGCGTCCTCTGGCCGGTGGCCGGGGTGGCGCCGGGTCACCTCGCCGAACTCGGCTTCGTCGCGGGCCTCGCCCTGATCGAGGCGCTGGAGACGGCCTGCGGCACCCTGCCGGATACCCGAACCGGCCGCAGAGCCCGATCTGTCTGGTTGAAATGGCCGAACGACGTGCTGCTCGACGGCCGGAAGCTCGCCGGGCTCCTGCTCGAGGCGGAGACGCTGCCGGGTGGCCGCAGGGCGGCGGTGATCGGCTTCGGCGTCAACGTCGCGGCGGCGCCGCAGGGGCTCGAGGCCGCGAGCTTGGCCGCGACGGGTTACGCCGGCAACGCCGAAGCGCTACTGGAACATCTCTCGGACCGGATGGCGGTGCGTGCACGCGCCTGGGACCGGGGACGGAATTTCGCTGACCTGCGCGAGGATTGGCTCGCGCGGGCCGCGGGTCTTGGGTCGGAGATCGCGGTGCGCAGCGGCGAGCACATCCTGCGGGGGGTGTTCGAGACCATCGACGAGGGGGGGCGGCTCGTGATCCTCGCCCCCGACGGAAAACGGCATACCGTGACGGCGGGCGAGGTGCATTTCGGAACGGCCGCGACGGCGGCATGACGTTGGACGACGACAGATGGTGATGGGACAGGAGGAGCTGGTCTTCCTGCCGCTCGGCGGCGTGGGCGAGATCGGGATGAATGCGGCCCTCTACGGGTTCGGTCCGGAGAAGGGCCGGAAGTGGATCATGGTCGATTGCGGCATGGGCTTCGCCGGCGAGGAGCAGATGCCGGGGATCGACCTGATGTTCCCCGATCTCTCCTTCATCGAGGAGAGGCGGAAGGACCTGCTGGGGATCTTCATCACCCACGCGCACGAGGACCATATCGGGGCGATCTCGGAGCTGTGGCCGCGCCTCAAGGTGCCGGTCTACGCGACGCGCTTCGCCAAGAACCTGCTGGAGACGCGCCGCCTTTCCGAGCCCGGCGCCCCGAAGGTCGAGCTGCGCGAGGTGAAGCCCGGCCGGCGCGTGACCGTCGGCCCGTTCGAGATCGACTACGTCCCGGTCTCGCACTCGATCCCCGAGTCGAACGCCATCGCGATCCGCACGGCTGCGGGCTTGGTGGTCCATACCGGCGACTGGAAGATCGACCCGACCCCGGTGGCCGGCGACATCACCTCGCCGGAGGCGTTCACGGCACTCGGCGACGAGGGCATCCTGGCGCTGGTCTGCGACTCGACCAACGTGGTCCGCGAGGGCTTCTCGCCGAGCGAGAAGGAAGTTGCCGCCACCCTCAAGACCCTGATCGCGGATTCCCCTCACCGGGTCGCGGTCACCACCTTCGCGTCGAACGTCGCCCGCATCCGCGCGGTGGCCGAGGCGGCCGCCGCCTGCGGGCGCGAGGTCGTCGCGGTCGGCCGGGCCATGGACCGGGTGATCGACGTGGCGCGCGAGTGCGGCTACCTCGACGGCCTGCCCGAGTTCCGCCGGTCGGATTCCTGGAAGAACCTGCCCCGCGAGCGGGTCGTGGCCCTGCTCACCGGCTCGCAGGGCGAGCCGCGGGCGGCGCTGGCCCGGGTCTCCCGCCGGGACCATCCGGATATCAGCCTGGCCGCCGGCGACCGGGTGATCTTCTCCTCCCGGGCGATCCCCGGCAACGAGCGCGATGTCGGCTCGATCATCAACGATCTGGTCGAGCAGGGCGTTGAGGTCATCACCGACCGGACCGAACTGGTCCACGTCTCCGGCCATCCCCGGCGGGACGAGATGGTCGAGATGTACAAGTGGACCCGGCCGGGCACCGCGATCCCGGTCCATGGCGAGGCGCTGCACCTCGACGAGCATGCCCGCTTCGCCAGGGCCCAGGGCGTCCAGAACGTGGTCAAGGCCCGCAACGGCAGCCTGGTCCGCCTCAGCCCCGGCAAGCCCGAGGTCATCGACCATGTGAAGGCCGGCCGCCTGTACAAGGACGGCAACGTCCTGATCGACGAGAAGGACCGGGCGATCCCGGAGCGGCGCAAGCTGATGCAGGCCGGCCTGGTCTCGGTGGCGATCGCCATCGACGAGGACGGCGTCGTGCTGGGCGATCCGGCGGTGGACATCATCGGCCTGCCCAACCGCGGCCGTTCCGGCGAGCCGCTGATCGAGACGGTGGTCGATGCGGTCTCGCGCACCCTGTCGGGGATGTCGCGCGGCAAGCTCAAGGACTCGGAGGGCGTCGAGAAGACGGTCGACCGGGCCGTGCGCACGGCCGTCAACGAGGTCTGGGGCAAGAAGCCCGCCTGCCACGTGCAGGTCGTCGAGGTGTGACACTGGTTGCCGACCCGACGGCGCTCTAGTGTCTCGGGCGTGGGATGCACCGGCTTGTCTGACGACAGCCGGACGCTGCGCAGGCCCCCTCTCCCGATTGGGAGAGGGACAGGGTGAGGGGGCAGGATCTTCCGGATAGGGCGGATCCCTCACCCCAACCCTCTCCCGCACGGGAGGGGGGCACGTGGCGTCAGCTCGCAGTGGCTGAGCCGCAGCCCGGACAAGACGCTCTCGGAAAGAGAGCTTCGATGGTGGGAGGAATCAAAAAATGATCGGGCGGCTCAATCACGTGGCCATCGCCGTGCAGGATCTCGACGCCGCCTGCGCGGTCTATCGCGACACGCTGGGCGCCACACTCACACCGCCGCTGCCGCAGCCCGAGCACGGGGTCACGGTGGTGTTCGTGGAATTGCCGAACAGCAAGATCGAGCTGATGGCGCCGCTCGGCGAGGGCTCGCCGATCGAGGCCTTCGTGGCCCGCAATCCGGGCGGCGGCATCCACCACGTCTGCTACGAGGTCGACGACATCCTGGCCGCCCGCGACCGGCTGAAGGCGCAGGGCGCCCGGGTGCTCGGCACGGGCGAGCCGCGGATCGGCGCCCATGGCAAGCCGGTCCTGTTCCTGCACCCCAAGGACTTTCTCGGCACGCTGGTCGAGTTGGAGCAGGTGTGAGCCGGATCCTGACCACGCTGACGCGCTCGACCCCGGCGACCCTGGTCGCCGTGGCCGTGCTCGTGGCCGCCTTCGTGGCCGTCGGGGTGAGCCAGTTCAGGCTCACCATCGGCGGGGCGATCGCGCTCTACTTCGTCGTGTGGTGGACGCTGCTCTTCGCGGTGCTGCCCCTGCGCAACCAGCCCGAGACCCGGCCCGGGCACGTGGTTCCGGGACAGGACCTCGGCGCTCCGGCCTCTCCGCGGCTGCGCGAGAAGGCGATCTGGACGACGCTGGTCGCCGGTGTCGCCTTCCTGGCCGCTCTGGCGGTGTTCCCGCTGACGGGATTGTAGGGCTGGGGCCCCTACGGAAGACGGCCGGTCTACAGCAGCGTCCCGGAAGACGACCGCACCGTCAGCGCCTTGCCCGCGCGCGAGACCAGATGGGCGAAGGCGAGGGCGGCCGCGGAGGCCTGTGCCGCCGACGGGAAGGTCCGGTTCGATTCAGCGACCGTCTCGTCGGCTTCGTTGAGCAGGACCCAGGACCAGAGATGCTCGGCCTGGCGGATCTGAAAATGCATGGCGGGCTCACCCGTTAAGGTCCATCCCCCAGCATGCGCCGCGAAAAGGTGTTGCGGGTTAATCGCTTGCGCCGGCAAAGTCCAATAGTCGACAAACCATCGACTTGTTCGCGCTTTCACCGCTCTTCACAGCATGCCGATTGCCGCAGGCAGGCAACGCACCCTGATCGGCAGGCAAGACTCGCGGCCGATGAGCTGGGGAGCGCCGTATTCAGGGTTCGCGTCTCCGTCGAAGGATCGGGGGCGCCGCCGCGAAGGATGTCCAACAACAAAAAAAGCAAGGCCCAAGGCCTTGCTTTTCAAGCTGCAGTGGCTCGACCTTTAATTGTCCTACGCATTGCCTGCGTGGCGGTCGGTTTTCCTCCCGAGACTCGGACCCTGCGCCGCCTCTTGCGGGCGTCGCAAACATCACGTCCCGCTTATAGGAACAACAATTCGTGTTGTCACCGGGTCTGCGAGAAAAATCTGCGCTTTCTTGCCGGCAAATGGGCAGATCGCTTCCGATTGCGGCATCGGGCCCGGCTGGCCGGCCCGTGGCGGCGCGGCCCGATTACGCGCGCCGTGATCCGACGGTGCTTGTAATTTGCGGCCCCGGCGTGTTGTGTGCCGTCGTGCCGTGGTTCCTCCCGGCCCGATCCAGGCCAAGACTCGGAAAACATGCGTCTTTCTCGCTACTTCATGCCGACCTTGCGCGAGACGCCCAAGGAAGCCGAGATCGTCTCCCACCGGTTGATGCTGCGTGCCGGCCTGGTGCGTCAGGAGGCGGCCGGGATCTACGCCTGGTTGCCGCTCGGCCTGCGGGTGCTGGAGCGCGTCTGCGCGGTGATCCGCCGGGAGCAGGATCGCTCCGGCGCCATTGAGATCCTGATGCCGACCGTCCAGTCGGCCGAGCTGTGGCGGGAATCCGGGCGTTACGACGCCTACGGCAAGGAGATGCTGCGCCTGAAAGACCGGCACGACCGCGAGATGCTCTACGGCCCAACCGCCGAGGAGATGGTCACGGAGATCTTCCGCGCCAGCGTGCGCTCCTACAAGGACCTGCCCAAGAACCTCTACCAGATCTCCTGGAAGTTCCGGGACGAGGTGCGGCCGCGCTTCGGCACGATGCGCTCGCGCGAATTCCTGATGAAGGACGCCTACTCGTTCGACTTCGACCAGGCCGGGGCGCGCCACGCCTATAACCGCATGTTCGTGGCCTATCTGCGCACCTTCGCGGGGCTCGGCCTCCGGGCGATCCCGATGCGCGCCGATACCGGCCCGATCGGCGGCGACCTGTCCCACGAGTTCATCATCCTGGCCAAGACGGGCGAGAGCGAGGTGTTCTGCGACCGAGCCTATCTCGATTTCGAGACCCCGCCTGAGACCGTCGATTTCGACGACGTGGCCGCGCTCCAGGGCATCGTCGACGCCTGGACCTCGCATTACGCCGCCACCGACGAGATCCACGAGCCGGAGGCCTTCGCGGAGGTGCCGGAGGCCGACCGCCTCGCCGCCCGGGGCATCGAGGTCGGGCACATCTTCTATTTCGGCACCAAGTATTCCGAGCCGATGGGCGCCAAGGTCGCCGGGCCGGACGGGATCGAGCGGCCGGTCCATATGGGCTCCTACGGCATCGGCCCGAGCCGGCTGGTGGCGGCGATCATCGAGGCGAGCCACGACGAGGCCGGGATCATCTGGCCGGATTCGGTGGCGCCCTTCGACGTGGCGCTGATCAACCTCAAGGTCGGCGATGCCGGCACCGACGCCGCCTGCGCGCAGATCCAGGCGGAGATCGAGGCCGCCGGCCTGTCCGTGCTCTACGACGACCGCGACGAGCGTCCGGGTGCGAAATTCGCCACCGCCGACCTGATTGGCCTGCCCTGGCAGGTGATCGTCGGGCCGAAGGGCCTGGCCGACGGCAAGGTCGAGCTGAAGCGGCGGGCCGGGGGCGAGCGCGAGAGCCTCGCCACCGTCGACCTGCTGGCCCGCATCCGCCGCGTCTGACCGCTCGGCCGCGGAGCGAGCGACTCCGGAGCGCTCCCGGCCGACGCGGATCCCGGTTCGGTGCCGGCGAGCGCATCGCAACACCGCCTGCGCGCCGTTTCCGATTGCAACACGATCGGGAACGGCTCTAGGCAGCATTGCGAGCAGCAATTCTGCTTCAATCCGTGTTCATGCATCATTTTCGCCGCGGGAGCGGCGACAGCGCGCTCAATGGTGCTTAGGGCTAATCCGATGACGGGAGCAGCGGCGATCGACCGGGTGAGGAGCTTCGCGGCCTCCTTCCGCGAGGGCACGGCCCCGTTCGCACCGTTCGAGTGGATCATCGCCGGCCGCTATCTGCGGGCGCGCCGCCGGGGCGGCGGCGTCTCGGTGGTCGCGTTCTTCTCCGTGCTCGGCATCGCGCTCGGCGTCGCCACCCTGATCATCGTGCTCTCGGTGATGAACGGGTTCCGGGCGGAACTCCTCTCCAAGATCGTCGGCATCAACGGGCACCTGTTCGCCACCCCGATCGACCGGCCGTTCAACGATTGGGTCGACCTGTCGGAGCGCCTTTCGAAGGTGGCCGGCGTGCGCGCCGCGGTGCCGCTCGTCGAAGGCCAGGCCTTCGCCTCGTCGCAGTTCGGCGGCTCCGGCGTGATCGTGCGCGGCGTGCGCGCCGCCGATCTCGACGCGCTCGCCGCGGTGTCGAGCGCGATCCGGGGCGGTACCCTTGAGGGGTTCGATGACGGCAGCGGCGTCCTGATCGGCCGGCGGCTCGCCGATTCCCTGGGCCTCCAGGCCGGGGACAACATCACGCTGGTGACCCCCAAGGGCTCGTCGACGCCGTTCGGTACGGCGCCCCGCACCAAGAGCTACGCGGTCAAGGCGGTGTTCGAGGTCGGCATGACCGAGTTCGACCAGACCTTCGTGTTCATGCCGCTCACTGAGGCGCAGGCGTTCTTCAACCGGGAGAGCGACGTCAGCATGATCGAGATCTACGTCGACAATCCTGATCAGGTCGGCGACATGCGCGAGCCCCTGGAGATGGCGGCCGAGCGCCCGATCCTGCTCACCGATTGGCGCCAGCGCAACCGCACCTTCTTCGGGGCGCTGGAGGTCGAGCGCAACGTGATGTTCCTGATCCTCAGCCTGATCGTCGTGGTGGCGACGCTCAACATCGTCTCGGGCCTGATCCTGCTCGTGCGCGACAAGTCGAGCGACATCGCGATCCTGCGCACCATGGGGGCGACCCCGGGCACGATCATGCGCGTGTTCCTGATCAACGGCGCGCTGATCGGCCTGGTCGGCACGCTCAGCGGCCTCGGGCTCGGGGTCCTGATCACCCTGAACATCAAGCCGATCCAGCATGTGCTGTTTCCCGGCGCCTGGGATCCGACCGTGCGGTTCCTCGCCGAGATCCCGGCCCAGATGAACCCGAAGGAGATCACCGCCGTGGTGATCACCGCGCTCCTGCTGTCGCTTGCGGCGACGCTTTATCCCTCCTGGCGTGCCGCCCGGCTCGATCCGGTGCAGGCCCTGCGCTACGGCTGACGGTCCGCACCCCATGAGCGATGCAAGCCAGCCCGCCGGCACTCCGCCGGTGCCGGCCCTGTTCTTTGCCCGCGTCGAGCGGCGCTACCCGCAGGCCGAAGGGGCCCTGGAGATCCTGCGCGGGGCCGACCTCGCGATCTGGCCCGGGGAGCTCGTGGCCCTGGTGGCGCCCTCGGGCGCCGGCAAGTCCACGCTTCTGCACCTCGCGGGCCTGCTGGAGCGGCCCGATGGCGGTGAGGTCTATATCGGCGGGCGGCCCACGGCCGCGATGCCGGATGCCGAGCGCACCCGCCTGCGCCGCGAGGAGATGGGCTTCGTCTACCAGTTCCACCATCTGCTGCCGGAATTCTCGGCGCTCGAGAACGTGGTGATGCCGCAGCTGATCCGGGGCCTCGGCCGGGCGGAGGCCAAGGCCCGCGCCACCGAGCTCCTGAGCTTCCTGGGCCTCAAGGAGCGCCTGCCGCATCGCCCGGCCGAGCTGTCGGGGGGCGAGCAGCAGCGCGTCGCCATCGCCCGGGCGGTGGCCAACGGCCCGCGGCTGCTGCTCGCCGACGAGCCCACCGGCAATCTCGACCCCGGCACGGCCGGCCACGTCTTCTCGGTGCTGATGTCGCTGGTGCGGGCCTCGGGCCTCGCGGCCCTGGTCGCCACGCACAATCTGGACCTCGCCGCCCGCATGGACCGCCGGGTGACGATCCGCGACGGGCTGATCACGCCGCTGGAGTGAGGGCGGCGTCCTTCATCGACACTTGAGCTGGTAGCGGCGCGCGACGAGACCTCCCGACGATGCGTCGAGGGCGAGGGTCGAGGCCGTGCGGGCTTTACGGCCCGAGCCGCCGTCGCAGCTGTCGGTGAAGACATCCCGGAGAACCTGCCCCGGTGTCGCGAGCCCGGTGGCGGGGTCGAGCTTGACGACGGTGAGCGCGGTGACGCTCTCGCCCATGTTGTAGGCACCGGATTCGAGCAGCACCTCGCTGCGTCCGTCGCGATCGACATCGGCCGCCGCGACGAGCCGCTGATACTGGACGTCCTTGGGAAGGCGGAAGAAGCGCGCCTTCATGCCGTCGCCGACCACGACGAGAACGGGTGCCGCCGCATCCGGAAACGGGTCGCTGGCCACAGGTGCCTTCTCTTGGACGAGATAGGCGCGCTCGCGGCTGTCCGCCCGCGTGAACGCGCCGGCGGCCGAGCCCAGCACCACGAAATCGGTGCCCAGTTCCATGCGCAGGGCCTTCGGCGCCTCTTCCGCCATGATCCGCACCAGCCGGACCCGCTCGTCCGGCAACACCGAAGGCTCGGCATCCCGGAAGCCGCCATCCCGATAATCCACGATGACATCCGCGACGTAGGCGCCGTGCGCCAGACCCAGCACCATGACACTCGACAGCAGGCGGATCACCGCAGCCTCCCGATCAGACGATCGTGGATCGACGCACCACGACCTTGGAAAAACAACCCGCGTCCAGCGTTCGTCCCCGGCGTCGGCACGCCAGTCACCGTGAGCCGCATCATCGCGCGGTCGGGCCACATGTCCAGCGATGCAGGACCATAGTCTCCATTCGCCGGCCGGCCGCCGGCGACATCCGTCTCGGAGATCCGTCAGCCTTTGCAGGGCCCCGTGCGGGTTTGGCGGGCGAAAGTGTCTCCGCTCGTGGAAAAATTCGGCCGGCATCGACCCGCGCAGGTGGGCGCGCTAGGCTCGGGGCATGCAGGTCGGACGAGAGCCGGGATCGGGAGAGGCGGTGACGGATCGATCCCATGCCGCCGCCGGTCCCGATCCGGTATGTTCGGGGATCGCGCGGGTCAGCCGGCAATTGCGACGCCTGGAGGCCCTGGCCGCACAGCATCGCTTCCGCAAACGGATCGTCCGCGCCCTGCGCGGCGGGGCGGGGGGTGGCACCAGCCTCCTCGTCCTGATGAAGGCCAAGGTCGTGGGCTCATTGGCCGGGAAGCTCGCGATTGCCGCGTTGGTCGGGCTCGGCCTCGCTTGGCCGTTCGCGGCGTTGGCCATTCTCACCATCGTCGTCGCGGTGGCGTCGATCCTCAGCTGCGAGCCCACGGACCTCGACGGCTGCGACTGCAGGCGCCCCAACGCCCGACGCGAACGGCTCACGGCGCTGATCGAGCAGCGCCGGGCGTGGCTCGCCGCCCCCTCAGGCACGGTGCCGAGCATCCGGGCCTTTCGGATGCCCCGGCGCCCCTGATCGCCCATCGTATCGCTGATACGGCCGGGGCCAGCTCACGCGACCCCGATGGCGAAACCCCTCACCGGCGGGCGGCCTGCGCGGCGTTCCGCCCGGATCCGCGTTCGGCCTCCAGGAACGCCAACGCCTCGACCCTGTCGCAGGCCGCGCCGATCGCGTCGGGGCCCTCGGCCATGCGCGCCTTGGCCCGGGCGCAGGCGCGCGTCACGGCCGGATCGGACAGCAGGCGGCCGAGGAGGCGGGCGGCCCGGGCCGGCCGGAAGGCGCGGCGGCTCAAGGTTGCGCCCAGCCTCCGATCCTTGAGCCGCTGCCCCTCGTCGAAATGGTCGAACGCGACCGGGACCACGAGCTGCGGGATGCCCGCCGCCAGGGCCTGCGCCACCGTGCCGACGCCACCATGGTGGACCAGGGCCGCGCTGCGCGGCAGCAGCGCGCTCAAGGGGGCGTAGGGCAGGTGGATGATCCCCGGCGGCAGCGGCTTCGGGATCTGGCCGTCCTGGGGGGCGAGCAGCACGCCGCGCCGGCCCATCCGGCGGCAGACCGCCAAGGCGGTCGCGAAAAAGGGCGCGCCCTGGCGCATCGCCGAGCCGTAGGTGAACACGAGCGGCGCGTCGCCCGCGGCCAGGAAGGCCTCCAGCTCCGGGGGCATCGCCGGCACGTCGCCGAACCGGTCGACCAGCGGGAAGCCGAGCTGCACCGCCTGGGCCGGCCAGTCCGCCTGGGGGGCGGCGTACCAGTCCGGGAACATCAGCAGCATGCGGGTCGGGCTGTTCCACCAGTGGCGCAGCCGGGCGACCGGATCGAGGCCCAGCCGCGCGCGCAGCGCGTTCAGGGGCGGAAGCGTGAACGGGCCGACCGCCACCGTGTCGGCCCCCTGGTTGAGCCAGGCGCGCGCGGCCGCCGGGAGGATCCGGGGCAGCGGCAGCCCGGGCAGCCGGGGCGGATCGGACCGGCTCTCGATCAGGAACGGCATCACGTGCAGCGTGGCGGACGGGATGTCGTAGAGTTCCTGCGCCAACCGCGCGCCCCAGGCCAGGGGTGAGGCGACGACGATCTGCTCGACCCCGCGCGCCCGGGTCGCACCGAGCCACAGGCAGGTCGTCTCGGCGACCTGCATGGCAAAGTCGAACATCGGGCGGAAGCCCCAGCGCGGATGCCAGAGTTCAGGCTGGTCGATGACGGACTCGTAATCGGCGGCCGAGCCGAGCGGCTGGAAAGCGAGGCCTGCGCGGCGCGCCATCGCCTCGAACGGGGCCGGTGCCGCCAGCGAGACCCCGTGCCCGCGGGCCAGAAGCGTGTGGCCCAGCGCGATGAACGGCAGCACGTCGCCATGCGTGCCGACGGCCACCAGTGCGACCTGGATCCGTCCCCCCATATGTTGCGCGGGAATAGCCTGCTCCTTTGACCCCCCCGGTCAAATATCGAACGCCCGTATAGGCCGGCGGCATGCCAGGCCACCCAATCTGCATCAAGCAACTATTTGTTTACCACGTTTTAAAGCCGCAGGCGCCGCAGACCCGAAGGCGCTTTCAACGGAACAAAACATGAACACAATGGGGGCGGAACACGGGAGGCACGACGATGCTGAAGCGGTTGGTCCTGACCGGAATGGTCGAGTTCATGGCGTTCGGGATGCTGTTCGCGGCTGTCGGCGCCTGGGCGATAGCATTGGCACCCGTCCGTTAGCCGGGCTTTGCGTTTTGGCGTGCGGTTCCCGCCCGAAACGCCTTATGCACAGGCGATCGGGGCTCGAGCGCGGATTGTCCACAGCGGGCGTCCGAACTGGTGCGCCCGGAACACGACCGGTGGATATCGTCGCCGATGGCTTCGCCATACGTCGACTTGGCAAGGCCGAGCAGGGATGTTGGGCGACCCCGGATCAAGGTCGGCCATGCCACGCCAGCTCAAGGAGGTCGGATTCGTCCACCTCCACGTCCATTCATCCTATTCCCTCCTCGAAGGGGCGCTGAAAGTCGGCTCCCTGGTCAAGGCCGCGGTCGCCGACCGGCAGCCGGCTCTGGCCCTCACCGACACCAACAACCTGTTCGGGGCGCTGGAATTCTCCGAGAAAGCAGCCGGGGAGGGCGTCCAGCCGATCGCCGGCGTGCAGCTCTCGGTGGCGTTCGAGGCGGCCGACCCGCACCAGCGCGCGGCGCCCACGAGCCACGGGGTCGTGCTGCTCGCCCAGGACGAGGCCGGCTATGCCAACCTGCTGCGGCTGGCGAGCCGCGCCTATTTCGACACGGCGCTCGGCGAGGCGCCGCGGGTCGAAGCCGCCGCCCTGGCCGAGTGCGGCGCCGGCCTGATCGCGCTCACCGGCGGCCTGTCCGGGCCCCTCGACGCGGCATTCCGGGCCGGCCGGCCCGAGCTGGCCCTGAGCCGGCTGAAGCAGCTCAAGGCGGCGTTCGGCGAGGACCGGCTCTACGTCGAGATCCAGCGTCACGGCTTGCCCGAGGAGGGGCGGATCGAGACGGCGCTCCTCGACCTCGCCGGTCGCCACGGCCTCGGGATCGCGGCGACCAACGAGCCGTTCTTCGCCAAGCCCGACGATTACGACGCCCATGACGCGCTGCTCGCCATCGCGGACGGGCGGCTGGTCTCGGACGAGCGTCGGCGCCGGGTCACTCCGCGCCACGCCTTCAAGACCCGCGCCGAGATGGCCGCGCTGTTCCACGATCTGCCGGACGCGCTCCAGGCCACGGTCGAGATCGCCATGCGCTGCGCCGTGCGGGCGCGGACCCGCAAGCCGATCCTGCCGAATTTCGGCTCGGTGGCGGCGGGGGAGACGCCGCCCATGGCCGAAGCGCTGGCCGAGGCGTCGGACGCCCCGGTCCAGGCGGTGGCGGCCGACGAGCCGACTGAGCTGCGCCGCCAGGCCGAGGCCGGGCTGGAGCTGCGGCTGAAGCAGCACGGCACGGCGCCGGGCTTCTCGGAGGACGATTATCGCAAGCGCCTCGCCTTCGAGCTCGACGTCATCGTCAAGATGAAATTCCCGGGCTACTTCCTGATCGTCTCCGACTTCATCAAGTGGGCCAAGGATCACGACATTCCGGTGGGTCCGGGCCGCGGCTCCGGTGCCGGCTCGCTGGTGGCGTGGTCGCTGCTGATCACCGACCTCGACCCGCTCCGCTTCGGCCTGCTGTTCGAGCGCTTCCTCAACCCCGAGCGCGTCTCGATGCCGGATTTCGACATCGACTTCTGCGTCGAGGGCCGCGAGCGCGTGATCCGCTACGTCCAGCAGCGCTACGGCGAGCGGCAGGTCGGGCAGATCATCACCTTCGGTACGCTGCTCGCCCGCGGCGTGCTGCGCGATGTCGGCCGCGTGCTGGAGATGCCCTACGGGCAGGTCGACAAGCTGACCAAGCTCGTGCCGCAGAACCCGGCCAACCCGGTGACGCTCGCCCAGGCGATCGAGGGCGAGCCCAAGCTCCAGCAGGCCATGGAGGAGGAGCCGATCGTCGCCCGGCTCATCGACATCGCCAAGAAGCTCGAGGGCCTGCACCGCCACGCCTCGACCCACGCGGCCGGCGTGGTGATCGGCGACCGGCCCCTCGAGGAGCTGGTCCCGCTCTACCGAGACCCGAAGACCGGGATGCGGGTGACCCAGTTCAACATGAAGTGGGTCGAGCAGGCCGGCCTGGTGAAGTTCGACTTCCTGGGCCTCAAGACGCTCACGATGCTGCGGTGCTGCACCGACCTGCTGAAGCAGCGCGGCATCGAGATCGACCTGGCGAGCCTGCCGCTCGACGACAAGAACACCTACACGCCGATGGGCCGGGGCGAGACGGTCGGGGTGTTCCAGGTGGAATCCGCCGGCATGCGCAAGGCCCTCTGCGAGATGCAGGCTGACCGGTTCGAGGACATCATCGCCCTCGTCGCCCTCTACCGGCCGGGCCCGATGGCCAACATCCCGGTCTATTGCGAGCGCAAGCTCGGCCGCGATGCCGGCAACGAGGCATCCTGGTACCCGGATCCGAAGCTGGAGCCGATGCTGAAGGAGACCTTCGGCATCATCGTCTACCAGGAACAGGTGATGGAGATCGCCAAGGTGCTCGCCGGCTACTCGCTCGGCGAGGCCGACATGCTCCGGCGCGCCATGGGCAAGAAGATCCGCGCCGAGATGGACGCGCAGCGCGACCGGTTCCTCAAGGGCTGCACCGAGCGCGGGCTGACCAAGGCCAAGGCCAACGAGATCTTCGACCTCCTGGCCAAGTTCGCCGATTACGGCTTCAACAAGAGCCACGCGGCGGCCTACGCCCTGCTGACCTACCAGACCGGCTACCTGAAGGCGAATTACCCGGTCGAGTTCCTGGCCGCCGCCATGACGCTCGACATCGACAACACCGACAAGCTCGCCGAATTCCGCCAGGACGCGCAGCGCCTCAAGATCACGGTCGAGCCGCCCTCGATCAACACCTCCGGCGAGGTGTTCGAGGTGCGCGACGGCAAGATCTTCTACGCGCTCGCCGCCATCAAGGGCGTCGGCCGGGAGGCGGTGCGGGCGCTGGTGGAGGCCCGGGGCGACCGCCCGTTCAAGGACCTCGCCTGTCTGGCCCGCCGCCTGAACCCGCGGATGATCAACAAGCGCACCCTGGAGAGCCTGGTCCAGGCCGGTGCGTTGGACTGCATCGAGCCCGACCGGGCCCGGGCCTTCGCGGCGGTCGAGCCGATGATGAAGCTCGCCACCAGCGCCGCCGAGGCGGCCTCCACGGGCGTCACCGACATGTTCGGCGGCGTGGTCGCGGACGACGTGTCCCTGCGGATCCCGCCGCACGAGGTCTGGCCGATGGCCGACACGCTCAAGCGCGAATACACGGCGATCGGGTTCTTCGTCTCGGGCCACCCGCTCGACGAGTACGGCGACCTGCTGGACAAGCTGCGGGTGCAGAGCTGGGCCGATTTCTGCCGCTCGGTGCGGGCCGGGACCAGCAGCGTCGGCCGGGTCGCCGCCTCGGTGCTCGACCGGGCGGAGCGGCGCACCAAAACCGGCAACAAGATGGGCATCGTCACCCTTTCGGACCGGACCGCGCATTTCGAGGCGATCATCTTCTCCGAAGGCCTCGGCCAGTACCGCGACATCCTCGAGCCGGGCCGGCCCCTGGTGCTCCAGCTCCAGGCGAACCTGGAGGGCGAGGACGTGCGCGCCCGGATCCTGACCGCGGAGCCCCTCGACCACGCGGTCGCCCGCCACCAGAAGGGCATCCGCATCCATCTGAGCGACCCGCGCGGGGTCGCGCCGGTGCAGCAGCGGCTGTCGATGCGGGGGGAGAGCGAGGTCTCGCTGATCCTCAAGCTCGACGGCGGCGGCCGCGAGGTCGAGATCCGGCTCCCGGGCAAGTTCCAGGCCTCGCCCCAGCTCGCCGGCCAGCTCCGGACCGTGCCGGGGGTGGTGCAGGTAGAGGTGAGCTGACATCGGGCCGGAAGCCTGCTTGGCCGGCGATCCGTGGTCTATGCGGAGGTCGGTCTAAGAACAGCCCCGTCATCCCGGGGCCGCGAAGCGGAGCCCGGGATCCAGAAACGTCGACAGATCAGTAACTTGCTCCGTCGGCGGCGCCCCGGGATGACAGGACGAAGGCTGAAGCGTTCGTGGAAACCTGGGATCAGCTGTCTAGCTCGCCGCCGATCCGGTCGCGGCCAGGACCACGGCTCGCGTCCCCACTGGCACGCGGCCGAAGAGGTCGATGATGTCCTGGTTCAGGAACCGGACGCAGCCCGAGGACACCATCGTGCCATGCAGGCGGTAGAGCGTGTCCTGACCGTCCCGGTAGAGGTAGAGCGCGCGGGGCCCGAGGGGGATGCCGGGCGCCGCCCGGCAGACCGCCGGCGAAGGGCCCGTAGCGCTGAGGCTCGCGCCGGATCATCGCGGGCGATGGTGGCCGGCCCCCGAAGTTGAACGCCTCCTCCCGGCCGACGCCCACGCCGTAGCGGATCGCTTGCCCCTTCTCCCGCACGAGGTCGGCGAAGCGCGCGCCCGGCTCGACCACGATCGTGCCGGGCGGTTCGGCCGTGGCGTAGTCGGACCTTCTGGCGCAGGCAGCGCGGGTCGAGCCCCGTCAGGTCCACCGCCGGTACCGGGAAGGGCTCGCTGTCGAGGGGATCAGTGAGGCCGCCTGACAAGCGGATCGGCTCGCGCCTCGTCCTGAACCCGAGAGCCTGTCCGATTGCCGGCTTCAGGATTGGCGCGGCAGGGAGACCGAACCGGGGAACGGTGGCGAGGGAGGGGGGTTGAACCTTTTGGGCAGGGATCGATCGACGGGCGGCAGTGTCTCGGGGCTGAAAAGTTCCCCGCCGGGCACGGAAGAAGCCCGGCGGGCGGTCGGAACATGTCGGCGCCTCACCCGTAAGTTCCGAGCGCACCTCGCGCAAACGGAGCTGCCCGCATGTTCATGAAGATCGACCGCCTGCTCGCGGAGTTGCCGGAGCCCAAGAAGCCCGAGCCCAACGCAGCCGCCGCCCTGCAGGAACTGCTCGGCGGTAAGTACGGCGAGATGTCGACACTCGGGAACTACATGTTCCAGAGCTTCAATTTCCGGAACAAGACCAAGCTCCGCCCATTCTACAGCCTCGTCTCCAGCATTTTCGCCGAAGAGATCGGCCACGTCGAGCTGGTCTCGACAGGCATCGCCATGCTGAACAACGGCCCGGGCAACCCGGCCAAGGACGTCGACATCTCCAAGGCGCCCTTCGCCGAGATGCAGGATGTGCGTCTCGCCGGCAGCTTCCTGTCGAATGGCGGCGGCGCGATGCCAATGAATTCGAACGCCGCGTCTTGGAACATGGACATGGTCACGACCACCGGCAATCTGATCATCGACCTGCTGCACAACTTCCACCTGGAATGCGGTGCGCGCATCCACAAGCTGCGGGTCTACGAGACCATGAGCGAGCCGACCGGCCGTGAGGTCTGCGCGTATCTGCTGGTGCGTGGCTCGCTGCACGCGCACGCCTATGCGCTGGCCCTGAAGAAGCTGACCGGCGTCGAGATCGAGAAGATGCTGCCGACCCCGAACATCGACCTGTCGCGGGTGCCGGAGTGTCAGAAGTACCTCGACGAGGGCAAGCACCGCCGCCTCTACACCTTCAGCGAGGTCGATTATAAGGAAGCGGCCGGCGTCTGGTCGAACGACGAGGTGGCGCTGCCGGGTGATCCGCCGGGCAATCTCGAGGTGATCGACGGCGCCCCCGAGGGCGGCAAGATTCCCGAACTCGACGGCAATTACGGTGCCTTCGCGCCGGATTACGCGCCGGAAGAGATTTTCGAGATCGCCAGCAAGCTTTACAAGAAGGGCCGCTGAGCCCATCGAATGCGGCGTCGCCCCGCGCGGCGCCGAACCACCCTACAACGTCTACAGCGGTGGCGCGGCGAGGCAGCTTCCGAGAGCCGTCTTCAACGCCACCGCATCGCTGTCCGACACGGAAAAGACCACCGTCAGGGTCTGATCCCCGCCGCGCGGGCTCGCCTGCGTCCAGGTGAGCCGCGTGCCGGCCTGGGCGAGCGCGAGCGCGACGCCGCGCAATGGGTCCTCGCCGCGGCGCGCGCCGGCCACCGTAAGGCTGATGCTCTTGTCGGGATCGCGGGCTTCCGCGCCCTGCGCGGCCATCCGCACGGAACGGACGCCGGCGGGGTTCGAGACCAGGATGCTTGTGAGCGGCGCCGCGTTTCCGCCGCCCTGCAGGCCGGCCACGTCGAAACCCGCTGCGAAATCCGCGAAGCGCGGCACCGTCAGCACCGCCGAGAGACCGGCCCCGGCCGGATCGCAGGCAAGCCGCAGGGTGGCCGGATGCTGGCCGGCGCCGAGGGTGGCGTTGCCGGCGAGGTCCGTGGAGCCCGGCACCGGCCGTGACCCGTCGGGCAGCACCGGCGTGCCCCCGGTCAGGATGTCCGACAGCCGGAAACCGTGGGGCCAGGGCCCGGCGGCGAGCACGGCGACCGCAATCACCAGAATCGCCAGGGCCACGCCGATCCGGAGCCGCATCCTGTCCTCCGCCTGTGGGAAACTCGGGCCGGCGGCATAGCGCATCGCGCCGGATACCGGAACTCACGCGATGCGCTAGATCCTTGGTTCTGCATCATCTTTTTCCGAAGCTCGGAAGCCGCCGCCTCAGATGATGCTCAGGCGATCGCGGTTCGGCCGCAACCGTTCGTTCACCACGGCTGCAGGAAGGGCCCACAACCACAACCTGTGAGCCTCGCAGCAACTCCGTAAAAACCGATCGATCCTATGCACGCTTGCTCAACCCTGAGCGTCGCGATGCGCATCAAGATCCTCCTCGCCCTCACCCTCGTGGTCTACGTCACCACCGGGCGTGCGCCCGGCATCCGCGAGCCGCGCAACCCGGATACGGAGCAGGCAGGCGGCCGTGTCGTCATCGCGATGAAGCGCGCCTGGGCGTGAGCCTCACGCGCCCGGCGCGCAGGCCCTGAGCCGGGCAGCCACCAGCGCCTGAAGGTTCCAGAGATGCCGGTCGCGGATGCCGAGGCGCTCGCAGGCCTCGACGGTCCGGAACAGGTACTCGGCGCTGGGGCCGGCATGCCCGCAGGCGGCCGCGATTTTTTCCGCGATCTCGGCATCCGAGAGGCGGCCGGCGTAGCGCTCGTTGGCACGGTTGGCCAGGAAGGTCAGCGCCGAGACGGTGCCGGCCTCGGTCGCCACCGGCAGCCAGCGGGCGACGTAGCCCCGGCCGCGCATCTCGCGGCGCCAGACCGGCATCAGCGCCTCGCGGATCTCCAGGCCGGGCAGCCGGAACGCCACGCCCTTGCATAGGCCGCCGCGATCGAGCGCCAGGACGAAGCCCGGCCGCTCCGGCGTGCCGCGAAACCGGCGCTGGAGCAGGCAGAAGCGACGGTGAAAGCCCCGCACGGTCCCGATCCGGCTCTCGGCCACCGGGAATTCCGGCCGCCACATCAGCGAGCCGTAGGCGAAGACCCAGATGTCGTGCCCCTCGCGGCCCGCGGTGATCGCCTCGAGCCCGGGACGCAGCTCCGCGTCGCTCAGAACCTCGAGGGCGCTCGGGTCGTCCGGGATGGGGGTGGCATGGGCGCGGGCGATCAGGTCGAGGCTGAGGTCGAGACGGCGCGCTTGGGGTGACGGCATGCCTGTCAACGCGGCAGGTTCAACGCGCGTTGCCCAGGGCGTCCAGTTCCGGGAACGGCTGGCTGCGGTGGCCGGTGCAGACCTCGTCGTCGTCGATCACCTCCAGCCGGTCGGCCGCATAGCGCATCACCGCCTTCGGCCGCTCCGGCTTGCCGAAGGTGCGGCCGCTCATCCGGCTCGACACGCAATAGATCGTCCGGCCGCCATCCTCGATCGGCCCGGCGAGCCGGCTGCCGTCGAACCGCACCGGCAGCAGCGAGACCGATCCGAAATCGACCTGCTTGAGCGCCAAAGCCGCGATCCGCTGCTTCAGGGCCGGGGAGGGCGCGTCCTCGGCGGGCTTAGCCGCCTTAGGGGCGGCCAGCGCGCCGGTGATGGTCAGGGCCAGGGCAAGAACCGGAGCGACGCGGCGCATGCGGGTGATTCCTTCCCGGCCAAGCTACCGTCACCCGCGGGGCGCGCAAAGGCGGCAGCGCGGCTCCGGAGCCCTTATATGAGGGGATTGGAGGCGGATCGCCGGTGCCGCGATCCGCGCCTTCTCAGCCGGTGATGTGACCGTGATGCAATGGACCGACGACGCGCTGGTGCTGGGCCTGCGCCGGCACGGGGAGAGCGGCGTCATCCTGGAGGCGATGACCGAGGCGCACGGCCGCCATCTTGGGCTCGTCCATGGCGGGCGCTCGCGCCGGATGCAGCCGGTGCTCCAGCCCGGCAACCGGGTCCGGCTGACCTGGCGGGCGCGGCTCGACGAGGGGCTCGGCGCCTACACGGTGGAGCCGCTCGAATCCCAGGTCTCGCGGATGATCGGCTCCGGCATCGCCCTCTACGGGCTCGGCCACATGGCCGCGCTGCTGCGTCTCCTGCCCGAGCGCGATCCGCATCCGGCCCTCTACGAGGCGGCGGGCATCCTGGTCGAACATCTGGACGATCCGGCCGTGGCGCCGCCGCTGATGGTGCGGTTCGAGCTGGAGATTCTGTCGGAACTCGGCTTCGGCCTCGATCTCACCGCCTGCGCGGCCACCGGGGGCAACGACGCCCTGGCCTACGTCTCGCCCAAGAGTGGCCGGGCGGTCAGCGCCTCCGCCGGAGAGCCGTTCCGCGATCGCCTGCTTGCGCTGCCGACCTTCCTGCATGCAGGTGGATCCCCGGGGCCGGACGGCGTTGCGCAAGGGTTTACCTTGACGGGGTACTTCCTCGACCGGCACGTCTGGGGCCCGCGCGGCCTCGCCGCGCCGGAGGAGCGCGCGCGATTCGTTGCGCTCGGTCGCGAGGCCGAGTAATGTTCGCGCTATGTTCTGCATGCGACCGAGCCGGGGACCGCCCGAGCCTCGGTTGAGACCAACCCCGTCATTCCGGGGCCGCGCAGCGGAGCCCGGAATCCAGAGCCGCATCGTCGAACGGGTGGACGCGTCCGTCACCCCGGGCACGGCGGGCGGTTCTGGATTCCGGGCTCGCCTTCGGCGCCCCGGAATGACGGATCGCGCGTTGTGGCGGTGCTGCCGGTCGGCGGCCCCGCCCTGAGACAGGAGCCGTCATGGGCCAGCCCTTCGAGCCGCCGTCCGGCGACGGGATCGAGAGCGTCGAGCTGAAATCCGCGCTGGAGGAGCGCTACCTCGCCTATGCGCTCTCCACGATCATGCACCGGGCGCTGCCGGATGCCCGCGACGGGTTGAAGCCCGTGCATCGGCGCATCCTGTACGGGATGCGGCTGCTCCGTCTCGACCCGAACACCGCGCACAAGAAATGCGCCAAGATCGTCGGCGACGTGATGGGTGACTTCCATCCGCACGGCGACCAGGCGATCTACGACGCGCTGGTGCGGCTCTCCCAGGACTTCGCACAGCGCTATCCGCTGGTCGACGGCCAGGGCAATTTCGGCAACATCGACGGCGATGGCCCGGCCGCCTACCGCTACACCGAGGCGCGGCTCACCGAGGTCGCCCGCCTGCTGCTCGACGGGATCGACGAGGACACGGTCGATTTCCGCCCCTCCTACAACGGCGAGAAGGAGGAGCCGGTGGTGCTGCCGGCCGCCTTCCCGAACCTGCTCGCCAACGGCAGCCAGGGCATCGCGGTCGGCATGGCGACCTCGATCCCGCCGCACAACGCGGCCGAGCTCTGCGACGCCGCGCTCTACCTGATCAGCCATCCGGGGGCGACCTCGGCCCAGCTCAACAGCTTCGTGCAGGGGCCGGATTTCCCCACCGGCGGCATCCTGGTCGATTCGCCCGAATCGATCGCCGAGGCCTACCGGACCGGCCGGGGCGCCTTCCGGGTCCGGGCCCGCTGGCACAAGGAGGATCTCGGCCGCGGCACCTGGAACATCATCGTCACCGAGATCCCCTACGGGATCCCGAAGGGCCGGCTGATCGAGAAGATGGCCGAGCTTCTTCAGGAGAAGAAGCTGCCGCTGCTGGCCGACGTGCGCGACGAATCGGCCGAGGACGTGCGCGTCGTGCTGGAGCCGCGCTCGCGCACGGTCGATCCCGTGATCCTGATGGAATCGCTGTTCCGGCTCACGGAACTCGAAGCCCGCATCCCGCTCAACCTCAACGTCCTCGTCGGCGGCCTCGTGCCGAAGGTGATCGGGCTCACCGAATGCCTGCGGGAATGGGTCGACCACCGCCGGGTGGTGCTGCAGCGCCGCTCCCGCTACCGGCTCGGGCAGATCGACCGCCGGCTCGAGATCCTGGGCGGCCTGCTCATCGTCTATCTCGACCTCGACGAGGTGATCCGCATCATCCGTGAGGAGGACGAGCCGAAGCCGGCCCTGATGGCCCGGTTCGAGCTGACCGAGGTCCAGGCCAACGCGATCCTCGACACCCGCCTGCGCAGCTTGCGCAAGCTGGAGGAGATGGAGCTGAAGCGCGAGCTGGACGCGCTCACCGCCGAGAAGGCCGAGCTCGATGCGCTCCTGGCCTCAGAACCGGCGCAGTGGAAGACGATCCAGGCGCAGATCCGCGCCGTGAAGAAGACGTTCGGGCCCGAGACCAAGCTCGGCAAGCGCCGGACGACGCTCGCGAGCCCGCCCGATGTCGGCGGCATCGACTTCACCGCGGCCCTGGTCGAGCGTGAGCCGATCACCGTGATCGTCTCGAACAAGGGCTGGATCCGGGCCTTGAAGGGCCACGTCTCCGACCTCTCGGGCGTCGCCTTCAAGGGCGATGACGGGCTGAAGATCGCCTTCCCGAGCGAGACCACCCAGAAGATCCTGCTGCTCGCCTCGAACGGCAAGGTCTTCACCATCGAGGCCTCCAAGCTGCCCGGCGGCCGCGGCTTCGGCGATCCGGTGCGCCTGATGGTCGATCTCGACGACGGCACCGAGGTGGTGGCGGCGCTGCCTTACAAGCCGGAGACCAAGCTGCTCATCGCCGGCTCGGACGGGCGCGGCTTCGTGGCGCCTTCCGACGCGCTGGTGGCCAACACCCGCAAGGGCAAGGGCGTGCTCGGCCTGGACGGGGACGCGACCGCCGTGGTGCTCGTCCCGGCCGACGGCGATCACGTGGCGGTGGTGAATACCGAGAAGCTGCTGCTGATCTTCCCGATCTCGGAGGTGGCTGAACTCTCCCGCGGCAAGGGCGTCCGCCTCCAGCGCTGCCGCAGCGGTGGCCTCACGGACGCGCACGTCTTCAAGCTGACGGACGGCCTGCCCTGGCAGGACGGCTCGGCCGAGGGGCGGCTGGCCAACGCAGCGGTGCTGGAGAAGTGGCTCGGCCATCGCGGCGAGGTCGGCCTGATGATGGCGCGCAGCTTCCCGAAATTCGAGCGGTTCGGGCGCTGAGGAGGCGTCGTCACCCCGCGCGCGGAAGAACCTCGTCCGCGGCCCAGAGATGCTGGGCCGCGTAGGCCCGGAACGGCCGCCAAGCTTCGGCCCGGGCGAGGAGCGCGGCCGGGCTCGGGCGGCCGGTGCCGGTCTCGAGGGCGCGCAGCAGGCCGACATCGCCCACCGGTAGCGCGTCCGGCAGCTTGAGCGCCCGCATGGCGATGTACTGGGCCGTCCAGGGACCGATTCCGCGAATCGCCGTGAAGCGCAGCACCGCCGCCTCCAGGGTCCCGGCGGGGGCGAACAGGTCCGGATCGGCGAGTGCCGCCGCCGCCAGTGCCCGGATCGCCGCGCCGCGGGAGCGGGGCATGTTCAGGGCGAGTGCCACATCGGCTTCGACCAGCTGAGCCGGTGTCGGGAAGACGTGGGTCAGGGGACCGACCGGCTCCGCCAGGGGCGTCCCGAAGGCCGCGACCAGTTTCCCGGCGAGCCGGATCGCGGCGGCGACCGACACCTGCTGGCCGAGGATCGCCCGGCAGCCGGTCTCGAACGGGTCCCAGGCGCCCGGCAGGCGCAATCCTGGGCGGGCCGCCACCAAGTCCGACAGAGTCGGGTCCCGGGACAGGCAGGCAGCGATCGCCGCCGGGTCGGCATCGCAATCGAACAGGCGGCGCAGGCGCGCGGCGATCTCCGGTTCAGAGCTTGAGTCGAAGCCGTGGAGCGTCGCGTGCAGCGCATCGTCGCCGAACGCGACCGCGACGATGCCGGGCCGGCCGCCGATGCAGACCGTGCGTGCATAGATCTGGTCGCCGGTCTCGGCCGATTCGACCCCGAGGATCGCCCGCTTCGCCAGGAAGGCGCGGATCGACGCCCAATCGTAGGGCGGCCGACAGGGAAGGCTGAGGGTGACGAGCGGCCCGCCGGCGGGCGCAAACGAGAGGGGCGGCCCTTCGGCCGCCCCAGGGGTCACGTCGGGGTCGATGGGCCGTCTCAGCCGCGCTGGTCCACCGGCACGTAGTCGCGCTGGGTCGGACCGACATAGAGCTGGCGCGGACGGCCGATCTTCTGCATCGGGTCCTCGATCATCTCGGCCCATTGCGCGATCCAGCCGACCGTGCGCGCCACCGCGAACAGTACGGTGAACATGTCGGTCGGGAAGCCCATCGCCTTGAGGGTGATGCCCGAGTAGAAATCGATGTTCGGGTAGAGCTTCTTCTCGATGAAGTACTCGTCCTTGAGGGCGATCTGCTCCAGCTCCATGGCGACGTGCAGCAGCGGATCCTCGGTCTTGCCGAGCTCCTTCAGCACCTGGTGCGTGGTGCTCTGCATGATGCGGGCGCGCGGGTCGTAGTTCTTGTAGACCCGGTGGCCGAAGCCCATCAGGCGGAACGGGTCGTTCTTGTCCTTGGCCTTGGCGACGTACTTGCCGACGTTCTCGGGCGTGCCGATCTCCATCAGCATCTTCAGCGCGGCCTCGTTGGCGCCGCCATGGGCCGGCCCCCACAGGCAGGCGATGCCGGCCGCGATGCAGGCGAACGGGTTCGCGCCCGAGGAGCCCGCGAGCCGCACGGTGGAGGTCGAGGCGTTCTGCTCGTGGTCGGCGTGGAGGATGAAGATCTTGTCCAGCGCCTTGGCGAAGACCGGGTTGACCTCGTACTCCTCGCACGGCACCGCGTAACACATCCGCAGGAAGTTCGAGGTGTAGTCGAGGTCGTTCTTCGGATACACGAAGGGCTGGCCGATGGAATACTTGTAGGCCATCGCGGCCAGCGTCGGCATCTTGGCGATCATGCGGATCGACGCGATCATCCGCTGGCTCTCGTCCGTGATGTCGGTCGAGTCGTGGTAGAAGGCCGAGAGCGCGCCGACCGAGGCCACCATCACGGCCATCGGGTGGGCGTCGCGGCGGAAGCCCGTGAAGAACCGGTTCATCTGGTCGTGCACCATGGTGTGGCGCGTGACCCGGTAGTCGAAATCAGCCTTCTGGGCCGCGGTCGGCAGGGTGCCGAACAGCATCAGGTAGCAGGTCTCGAGGAAGTCGCCCTTCTCGGCGAGCTGCTCGATCGGGTAGCCGCGGTAGAGCAGCACGCCCTCGTCACCGTCGATGTAGGTGATCTTCGATTCGCACGAGGCCGTCGAGGTGAAGCCCGGGTCGAAGGTGAAGGCGCCGGTCTTGGCGTAGAGCTTGCCGATATCGATGACGTCCGGGCCGATGGTGCCGGATTTGACCGGCAGTTCGATCTCCTTGCCGTCCACGGTGATGGTGCTGGATGCGCTCATGGAACGTGGACCCTTCTCTGGCGACGTGGCGGATGCCGGCCTCGGGTTGCCCGAGGCGACCCCGGGGCCGGAGCACGCCGCGTTATGTTGCGGGTGCTCACGCGCCATGGGTTACCCAAACGGCAGTGCAGCAGCAACGGGGTGGGTGACAACCCGCCCCCTTCGCCAAGCGAAATCCAACCCGGCGCCCGCAGTTCCCGGTCGCCCGATCAGCGCGACCGGATCATCCCCGATTTCATATCCCGGGCGAGCCGGCCGGGTTTCGCAATGCGCATCGTCGTGGCCCGAAAGACGCTCGCCTTCGGGACGATGCGTCAGGCCACCTGATCCCCGAGGCGGGCCAGGGTCTCGGCCCGGCCGAGCACGGCCATCACGTCGAACAGGGGCGGGGAGGTGGTCCGCCCGGTGAGCGCGGCTCGCAGCGGCTGGGCCACCTGCCCGAGCTTGCACCCGGCGGTCTCCGCATACTGGCGCACGGCGCCCTCGGTGGCGGCCGCGCTCCAGTCGGGCAAGGCTTCGAGGGCCGGCAGCACGCCGGCGAGGCGCGCCCGGCCCTCGTCGGAGAGGAGCGCCCGGGCCTTGTCGTCGAGTGCCAGGGGGCGCTGGGCGGTGAGGTAATAGGCGCTGTCGAGGAGCTCGATCAGCGTCTTGGCCCGCTCCTTCAGGCCCGGCATGGCCTGGGTCAGCTTGTCCTTCAGGTCGGGCTGGAGCGTCGCCGGAAGGCCGCGCTCAGGGCCGACATTGGGCAGGATCGTCTCGATCGCGGCGACCAGATCGGCATCGGCGCTGCCGCGGATGTAGAGCCCGTTGAGGTTGGCGAGCTTGGCGAAGTCGAACCGCGCCGCCGAGCGCCCCACCGCGCGCAGGTCGAAGGCCGCGATCATCTCCTCGGTGGAGAAGACCTCCTGGTCGCCGTGGCTCCAGCCCAGCCGCACCAGGTAATTGCGCAGGGCCGCCGGCAGGTAGCCGAGGTCGCGATAGGCCTCGACGCCCAGAGCGCCGTGGCGCTTGGACAGCTTGGCGCCGTCGGCACCGTGGATCAGCGGGATATGGGCCATCTTGGGGATGTCCCAGCCGAGCGCGGAGAAGATCTGGCTCTGGCGCGCGGCATTGGTGAGGTGGTCGTCGCCGCGGATGATCTGGGTGACGCCCATGTCGTGGTCGTCGACCACGACGGCGAGCATGTAGGTCGGCGTGCCGTCCGAGCGCAGCAGCACGAGGTCGTCGAGATCGCGGTTGGCCCAGGTCACCCGGCCCTGCACGGCGTCCTCGACCACCGTCTCGCCCTCGGTGGGCGCGCGCAGCCGGATCACCGGCTTGACCCCGGCGGGCGCCTCGGACGGGTCGCGGTCACGCCAGCGCCCGTCGTAGCGCGGGGCGCGGCCCTCGGCCCGGGCGGTCTCGCGCATCTGCGTGAGCTCCTCCGCGGAGGCGTAGCAATGATAGGCGCGGCCGGCGGCCAGCAGCTCCTCGGCGACCGCGCGGTGGCGCTCGGCCCGGGCGAACTGGAAAACCACGTCCCCGTCCCAGTCGAGGCCGAGCCAGGACAGGCCGTCGAGGATCGCGTGGATCGCGCCCTTGGTCGAGCGTTCCCGGTCGGTATCCTCGATGCGCAGCAGCATCTTGCCGCCCGTGTGACGGGCATAGAGCCAGTTGAACAAAGCCGTGCGGGCTCCTCCGATATGGAGGTAGCCGGTGGGCGAGGGGGCGAAGCGCGTGACGACGGCTGAGGACATCGGGCCGATATGTTCGGGGGCGGAGGGCGAGGGGGCGGGGCATTCGGGCGGCGCCCGTCGCACCAAGTGGCGCCCGTAGCACGAAGTACGCGCTGTAGCACGGGCCGAGGGGTGCGTTAAGAATCCCCCGCCGGAGCTGAGTCGCCCGGCGCGAGGCGAGGGCGGATGCGGCGGATCGGCGCGAGGCTGGCGGGCGGCGCGGTGGCGCTCGCCGGCCCGCGCCCCGCGTTGGCGCCGGCGCTGCGCGACTGGTTTGCCGGCGGCCTCGCCCGGGAGGTCGAGCAGCGCCGCCTGTTCCCCTGGCTGGCGGTGGCGTTCGGCACCGGGATCCTGGTGTTCTTCGCGGGCGCCGACGGGACGCCATTTCTCGCCGCGCCGCTCGTCGGGGCGGCGCTGGCGCTCGCGCCGGTGCCGTTCCTGGGCGCGCGGCCGGGGAGTCTGGCTCTCGCGCTGGCGCTGGCTACCGGATTCCTCGGCTTCGCCGCGGCGACCTGGCGGGTCGGGCAGGTGGCGGCCCCGATCCTGTCCCGGACCACCATCGGGCCGCTCACCGGAATGATCGAAGCGCTGGACGAGCGCGAGGTCGGTGCCCGGCTCGTGATCCGGGTCGAGAGCTTCGCCGGCCTCGATCCGCCGGCGACGCCGCACCGGGTTCGGGTCTCATTCCGGAAGGCACCGCCCCTGCGGCCCGGGGATTTCATCGCCGCCACGGCACGATTGCTACCGCCGCCCGAGGCGGCACGACCCGGCGGCTACGACTTCGCCCGGGATGCCTACTTCCAGGGAATCGGTGCGGTGGGTTCGCTGATCGGCGCGATCACGGTTCGGGCGCCGCCCGCACCGCCGCCGCTAGGCCTGCGGCTCGCGGCCCTGCTGGACGAGGCCCGCAACGCGCTGACGCGCCGGATCGCGCAGGCCGAGGGCGGCCAGGCGGGGGCGGTGGCGGCGGCGCTGGTGACGGGCAAGCGTGGGCTGATCGGACCGGCCGCCAACGACGCACTCCGGGCCGCCGGCATCTATCACGTCGTCTCCATCTCGGGCCTCCACATGGTGCTGGCCGCCGGCGTGGTGTTCTGGCTGGTGCGGGCGGTCCTGGCTCTCATCCCGTTCTGCGCCCTGGTCTGGCCGATCAAGAAGATCGCCGCCGGGTTCGCGATGCTGGGCGTCACCGCCTATTGCGCCTTCTCGGGCTGGGACATCGCCGCCGAGCGCTCGCTGATCATGACCCTGATCATGCTGGGTGCGATCCTGGTCGACCGACCGGCCCTGTCGATGCGCAACCTGGCGCTCGCCGCTTTGATCGCCCTGGCACGGGAGCCCGAGGGGCTTCTAGGGCCGAGCTTCCAGATGTCGTTCGGGGCGGTGGCCGGGCTGATCGCCTGCGCGCGGCTGATCGACGGAGGCCTGTTCCGGCGGCCGGGGGCAGGCCGGATCGAGCGGCTCATCGGCGACGGGATCTCGGCCGTGACCGGTACCCTGGCGACGACGCTGGTGGCACAGATCGCCACCGCGCCATTCGCCACCTACCATTTCCAGACGATCCAGCCGTTCGGGCTGATCGGCAACGCCCTGACCCTGCCGCTCGTCTCGCTGGTGGTGATGCCCGCGGCGGTGATCGGGATCCTGGCCTATCCCTTCGCCCTCGACCGGCCGGTCTGGTGGCTGATGGGGCAGGCGGTGGGCGGCATGCTGGCGATCGCCGAATGGATCGCCGGCTTCGATCGGGCCACCCTGGTGCTGCCGGCTTTCGGCACCGGCGCGCTGGTGCTGCTGGCGGCGGGGCTGCTCCTGGCCACGCTCCCGGTCTCGCGGCTGCGCTGGCTCGCCCTGCCGCCCGCCCTGCTGGGGCTCGGCCTCGCCGCGATGCCGGACCGCTTCGACCTCTATATCGACCGGCAGGGCGGCGGTGCGGCCGTGCGCGGGACCGATGGGCGCCTGGCGGCGCTGGGCAGCCCCTCGGCCTTCGTGCTGGAGCAGTGGCTCAAGGCGGATGGCGACGGCCGGTCGGCCAAAACCGTGATCGGCGGTGTCGCGCAGAGCGGACGCTGCGACCGTCTCGGCTGCACCGCGCGCCTGCCGGATGGCCGCGCCATCGCCCTGGTCCGCGACCGGCGCGCCTTCGCAGAGGATTGCGCCCGGGCGGCGGTGCTAATTACCCGGCTCGCCGCGCCGCCGACCTGCCACGCACCACTGGTGATCGACCGCCGGGCGCTCGCCGCCCACGGCGCCGTCGCCCTTCGGGCCGACCGCGAGGGATTCACGGTTCGCTATGCCCATGATGAGGGCCGCTCCGTTCCCTGGCGACCGTCCCCCGGTGCTGGGCCGTCACCGGAGCAGCGGACCGAAACGCCCGCTCCCGGCACCCCGATCCCGCCCGAGCCCGACGCTGCCGGTCCCGACGCCACGCCCGGCGACGCGCCGACCGAGCCGCTTCAGTAGCGGCGGACGAGGCTGACGAGCCGGCCCTGGATCTGGACCCGGTCGGGACCCAGCACGCGGGTCTCGTAGGCCGGGTTGGCGGCTTCCAGGGCGATCGAGGAGCCGCGGCGACGCAGGCGCTTCAGCGTGGCCTCCTCGTCGTCGATCAGCGCCACGATGATGTCGCCGGTATTGGCCGTGTCCTGCTTGCGGATCACCACGAGGTCGCCGTCTAGGATGCCGGCATCCACCATCGAATCGCCGCGCACTTCGAGGGCGTAATGCTCGCCGCCGGCCAGGAAGTCCGGCGACATGGTGATGGCGTGGCTCTGGTTCTGGATCGCCGAGACCGGCGTACCGGCCGCGATCCGGCCCATCACCGGAATCGAGATGGCGCGCCCGCCATCATCGATCATCCGGGTGGTCGCGGGTTGAGGCGGCAGCTTGGACTTGCCACCTTCGACCACGCTCGGGGTGAAGCGGCGGGGCTCGGCGGGCGGCGGGGCTGCCTGCGACAGGCTCTCGGGAATGCGGATCACCTCAATGGCCCGCGCCCGATTCGGCAGGCGCCGCAGGAAGCCGCGCTCCTCCAAGGCCGTGATCAGCCGGTGGATGCCCGACTTGGACTTCAGATCGAGGGCGTCCTTCATCTCGTCGAACGAGGGCGGGACGCCGCATTCCTGCATGCGGCTCTGGATGAAACGCAGGAGGTCCAATTGCTTGCGCGTGAGCATCGACGGGGGACTCGCGGCTTGGCGGACCGCATCGGCGCGGCCTCGGAAACAAATCACGAACACGTTAAACGTTCCGCAAGTGTTCCGCAAGCCTGATCCGGCCAAGCTTGATGGGCCGACGCGCCCTGTCGCGCAAGCCTGCGCACTCTGCCCATCGGCCTCACGGTGACCTGAATCGCATCGAATGGTCCGGACGCTATGAAGGTTCGTGCCGGACGGCGAGGTCCCGACCTCGCCCCGGACAGAATAGGCCTCGACCGCCTGGAACGGTCGAGTGCCCCATCAAGACATGGGTCGAATGGACGTCTCAACATCCGATATTGTCGAACCGGGCAGCCGCGTGAAGCGCCTGCGGTCTGCGACGGCAGCGGCCCATGATCAGCTCGACCGGCGGGTCATGGCACGCCAGCCCTTCGCGAGCCTCGAACGGTACGCGCTGTTCCTGCAGGTCCAATACCGATTCCATACACGCGTCGATCCGCTCTATCGCGACGGCGCGCTGGGCTTCGTCCTGCCCGATCTCGACGGGAGGCGCCGTCTCGCCCTGATCGCGCAGGATCTGCGCGACGTGGCCGGCCGGATCCCCGACGTAGCCGCGGAGGACGGGGACGCGATCGATCCCGTGGCCGGGCTCGGCTGGCTCTACGTCGCGGAGGGCTCGAATCTCGGCGCGGCCATCCTGATCAAGGAAGCCCGGAAGCTCGGCCTCTCGGAGGGCCACGGCGCCCGCCACCTCGCCGGGCATCCGGACGGTCGCGGGCTGCACTGGCGGCAATTCACCACCGCGCTCGACCGGATCGCGCTCGCGGGCGACGGCGAGGCCCGCGCCGCAGCCGGGGCGACGGAGGCGTTCCGGTACGTGCACCGGCTCGTCGGGGACGCGTTCGGGGGCTGAGCGCCGGTCGGGGCGACAAACGCATTGACTGGTCAAGCGGGGCCGTTTCAATGCGCCACGGGGCTGGAACTGGGCTTGGGATGACGAGGATGCGACGGCGCGCGGCTCTGCTGCCCATCGGCTTGGTGACCCTCGGCCTGGCAATGGCCGGCTGCACCACCGGATTCTCGTACATCTCGCGGAACTACGTCGCGCTCACCCCGCAGGTGGTCACGATCGGCTGCAAGGAGCCCTACGAGGTCTACGACAACCGGCAGCTGCGCCGGATGCTGATCGTCTCGAACGCGCTGCGCGAATATGCCGGCTGCAATCTCAGCGAGGTGCGGATCGATCCCGATCCGGCGGCGAGCCGGGTGAAGCGGTTCCGCACCGCCGCCCGCGCCTATCTGGACGAGACCGTGCGGGAGGATTGCCGGATCACCGGCGAGACGGTGTTCGACCCGCAGAAGAGCGAGTTCGCCTATGCCTGCGATGGACCGATCGAGAAGCGGGGCACGGTGGTGCCGCGCCTGCCCGGCCGCAATCCGGGCCTGAACCAGCAGTGATGTTTTAGGCGCGCCCGGTCAGGTTCCGGGCTTCGGAAACGTGCGTTCGGCGGCATCACCGGCCGCCGCCAGCAGGGCGCGGGCGAAGGCGCGGGCCTCCGACCGGTCCAGCACGATCGCCGCCGTGACCGGGCTGCCGCCGAGGTCGGCGAGGGCGAGTTCCAGCCGCACCCCGTCCGGGACGGCACTCGCCTGGAGGCTCCAGCCCCCGCCGCGATCCGTGCTCTTGGTCATCACAACCTCTTCCTACCTGCCAGACCCGAGAAAACGCCGCAGGCTCCCGCCGGAACGGCCCGCGCCCGCCGCTGTTCCGATGCGGTGCCGCACGCCGCTTCCCTGCCTCGCCTGTCCACCCTGCTCAAGACCGCCGGCCCCGGTCTCGTCGTGATGCTGGCCGATACGGATGTCGGCAGCCTCATCACGGCGGCGCAGAGCGGCGCCCGCTGGGGCTACTCCCTATTGCTGCTGCAGATCCTGCTCGTGCCGATCCTGTACATCGTCCAGGAGCTCACGGTGCGCCTCGGGACCGCGACCGGTCGCGGCCATGGGGAGCTGATCCGCGCGCATTACGGGCCGATCTGGGCC